>CAXTCV010000418.1:0-2836 GCA_964242725.1 uncultured Methylobacterium sp. | reverse complement strand
TACCGCACCGAGAACGCGACGAGACTTTCGATCACGAGCACCCTGCCTGTTCGCCTCGGACGCGCCCCCGGCGCGCCCGGAACTTGCCATCCAGCTCTTCGGAATCCCGGGGACCGGCGCGGCGCAGAGCCCGCTTGCCGACCGCCCCACGATCCGTTCGGACGCGCGCCGGGTTCGCGGAACGCCGCACGGTCCGCCCCGGCCGCGCAACGCGCATGCGCGCGCCGCGCGTGGCCCATATGGACCGTGGCGCAGCCGTTCGCCATCGGCCACGGCTTGCATCCCCGCCACGAGGCTCAGTAAAGAGCGCGATGCCAGATTGCAACGCGGCCGCGCCGCCGCGGTCCAGACGGAGGTTATGTGCGTTAGCGCACGGCGTTGGCGCTGATGCGATCGAAATCTCGCATTCCCGGTCGCATTGCCGACGCAATGCACGTGCTGTCCTCAAGGGCGGGCAGTCCTCGCCCACGGATCTGGTGCACGCGGCCCATGTGGCGCCGTTGCGTCACGCGCAGAATAAGTTGTCATGATCCCGCCGAAACGGGGTCGATTGAGATTAGTTCCAAGCTATATCGCTGGAAACCGCGATTTTTTTCGTGTTAAGCACCCCGATCGCCCCTGGGCCGACGAAGTGAAGGAGCCGCAATCTTGGGTATCCCCCTCCGGTACGTCGCGAAGATCGGCGGCTACATCCTGAAACAGCATCTGACGGGTCGCAAGCGCTACCCGCTCGTGATGATGATGGAGCCGCTGTTCCGCTGCAATCTCGCCTGTGCCGGCTGCGGCAAGATCGATTACCCGGATGAGATCCTGAACAAGCGCCTGCCGGTGGCCGACGCGCTCGAATCGGTGCGCGAGTGCGGCGCCCCCGTGGTGGTGATCGCCGGCGGCGAGCCGCTCCTGCACAAGGATCTGCCCCAGATCGTCGAGGGCATCATCGCCCAGAAGAAGTTCGCGATCGTCTGCACCAACGCGCTGCTCCTCGAGAAGAAGATCAAGGAGTACAGGCCGAGCCCGTACTTCACGTGGTCGATCCATCTCGACGGCGACAAGGAGATGCACGACCAGTCCGTGTGCCAGCGCGGCGTCTACGACAAGGCCGTGGCGGCGATCGCCAAGGCGAAGGAGATGGGCTTCCGCGTCACCATCAACTGCACCTTCTTCAACAATTCGCAGCCCGAGAAGATCGCCGACTTCTTCGACAGCGTGACCCGCATGGGCATCGACGGCATCACCGTCTCCCCGGGCTACGCCTACGAGCGCGCCCCCGACCAGAAGCACTTTCTGAACCGGAAGGCGACCAAGGACCTGTTCCGCGGCGTATTCCGCCACGGCAAGGAGAAGGGCCGCGAGAAGTGGACCTTCCAGCAGTCGGGCCTGTTCCTGGACTTCCTGGCCGGCAACCAGACCTATCATTGCACCCCGTGGGGCAACCCGACCCGCACCGTCTTCGGCTGGCAGAAGCCCTGCTACCTGCTCGGCGAGGGCTACGCGGCGACCTTCAAGGAGCTGATGGAGGAGACCGACTGGGATTCCTACGGCACCGGCAACTACGAGAAGTGCGCCGACTGCATGGTCCATTCGGGCTACGAGGCGTCCTCGGTGGTCGATTCGGTCCGCAAGCCCTGGAAGCCGCTGGTGCACGCGATCCGCGGCATCAAGACCGACGGCGCCATGGCCCCGGAGGTCAGCCTGGAGAACCAGCGCCCGGCCGAGTTCGTGTTCTCGCGCAACGTCGCGCAGAAGCTGTCCGAGATCAAAGCGGCCGGCGTGGACACCAAGCAGGAAGCCCGCAAGCGCACCGCCGCCTGATCGACGCGGTATTGTCGAATCCGAAAGGCCGTCGCGGCATCCCGCGGCGGCCTTTTTGCTGGGCGGCTTGCCGGGTCGCGGCGGTTCGGCCGCGGCTCCTGGTTCAGCGCGGTCGACGGACCGGCGTCGTCCCGGCCGCGGGGCTCAGGTCGAGCGGGGGGACGTGGAGGCCCGGGGACGACGCGGCGCAGTGCGGCGGCTGTGGCTCCGGCCCGTGGCGGCGCGGCGATCACGGCTCGGGCGGCGTGATCGGAGACCTGCATCGGCGCCCGCGCGATGGCGGCGCCGGAACCCGGTCAGCTGCCGCGGAGTGCCTCCAGGACCTTGCCCCCGGGGCGGCCCGTCTGGGGCATGCCGAGCCTGCGCTCGACATCCTTGATCGCGTCGCGGGTCTTCTGGCCGACCTTGCCGTCCGGCTCGCCGACATCGTAGCCGCGTGCGGCCAGGCGGCTCTGGAGATCGCGCCGCTCCGCGCGGGACAGGGGCGGATCGTCGGTCGGCCAGGCCGCCTGGACGCCGGCCTTGCCGCGCAGCCGGTCGGACAGGACCGCGATGGCGAGGCCGTAGGATTCGGCGGCGTTGTACGAGTAGATCGCGTCGAAGTTCTTCGTGACCAAGAAGGCCGGCCCGTCGATTCCGGCCGGCGCGATGATCCCGGCCGGCCCCTCGCCCGAGAGTGGGTGGCCGTCCACACGGGTCACGCCGAGGGACGCCCAATGGGCGATCGGCTTCTTGGTCCTGCGCCCGGCGGCGCCGACGTTGAAGCCGCGGGGCAGCTTCACCTCGTAGCCCCAGACCTGGCCGTGCTGCCATTTGGCCACGTGCAGGAAGTTCGCCGTCGAGCCGACCGCGTCGGCCACCGAATCGACCACGTCGCGCCGTCCGTCGCCGTCGCCGTCGACGGCGAGGCGGTGATAGGTGGTCGGCATGAACTGCGTCTGGCCGAAGGCGCCCGCCCAGGAGCCGGTCAGCCGCTCCGGCGCGATGTCGCCGCGCTCGATGATCCGCAGGGTGGCGATCAGCT
>CAXTCV010000417.1:0-2836 GCA_964242725.1 uncultured Methylobacterium sp. | reverse complement strand
GCCGTGTCGAACAGGCCGTCGCCGAGCGTCAGGCCGCGGTCGGTGTGGTCGAGGGGCGCGTGCGTCCCCGGGACGATCGCCCCGTCACGCCACAGCATCGGGACGCTCCGCCTGCCCGCCGCGCCGGTCCCGCCAGGCGCGGGCCAGGCCCAGGAAATTGGCGAACAGGGCGTGGCCGCCCTCGGTCAGGACCGATTCCGGGTGGAACTGGATGCCGTAGGTCGGGTGGGTCCGGTGCGAGAGCGCCATCACCTCCCCCTCCCGCGAGACCGCGTCGACGGTGAGGTGCTTCTCCATGCCGGGCTCCGGCGTCACCACCAGCGAGTGGTAGCGCCCCACCGGCATCGGCGCCGGCAGCCCGGAGAACAGCCGCTCGCCCCGGTGGTCGATCGGCGTCGCCTGCCCGTGCAGGGGGCGGCGGGCGCGCTCGACCCGGCCGCCGAAGGCCGCGCCGATGGCCTGGTGGCCGAGGCAGACCCCGAGGATCGGCACCACGCCCGACAGCGCCCGGATCGCCGGCAGGGAGATCCCGGCCTCCGCCGGGGTGCAGGGGCCGGGCGAGACCACCAGGGCGTCGGGGGCGAGCGCCCGGATGCCGGGGACGTCCAGCGCGTCGTTGCGCACGACCCGGACCTCCTCGCCCAGCTCCTCCAGGTAGCGGACGACGTTGAAGACGAAGGAGTCGTAATTGTCGAGGACGAGGATCATGCGAAGGCCTCGAACACCCGGGCGGCCTTGG
This sequence comes from uncultured Methylobacterium sp., assembly GCA_964242725.1. Lineage (GTDB taxonomy): Bacteria > Pseudomonadota > Alphaproteobacteria > Rhizobiales > Beijerinckiaceae > Methylobacterium. The sequence goes on along the minus strand of CAXTCV010000417.1, from coordinate 2,097 downwards.
CGAGCGTCTCGTCGTATTCCGGCCCGGGCTCCGACAGCAGGGTCACGCCGCCGCCGGCCTGCAGCACCGCCTGCCGGTCGTCCATGAACACGGTGCGGATCGCGATCGACGTGTCCAGCGCCCCGTCGAAGCCGATCCGCCCGATGGCGCCGCAATAGAGCTCCCGTGCGTCGCCCTCGATCTCGGTGATGATGTCCATGGCCCGGATCTTCGGGGCGCCGGTGATCGAGCCCCCGGGGAAGGTGCCCTCCAGGAGGTCGAAGGCATCGAGCCCGTCGCGCAGCGTCCCTGTCACCACCGAGACGAGGTGGTGGACGTTGGCGTAGGTCTCCAGGCCGCACAGGGTCGGCACGGCGACGCTGCCCGGCGCGCAGACCCGGGACAGGTCGTTGCGCAGCAGGTCGACGATCATGACGTTCTCGGCCCGCTCCTTGACCGAGGCCTGGAGCGCGGCGGCCGCGGCCCGGTCGACCTCCGGATCGTCGAGGCGGCGGGCGGTGCCCTTGATCGGGCGCGTCTCCACCTGCCGTCCGTCGAGGCGGATGAAGCGCTCGGGGGAGGAGGAGGCGACGCGCAGCCCCTCCAGCTCCAGATAGGCCCCGAAGGTCGCCGGGTTGGTGGCGCGCAGCCGCCGGTAGAGGCCGAACGGATCGAAGCCGGCCGGCAGGTCGGCGGTGAAGCGCTGGGCGATGTTGGCCTGGTAGATGTCGCCGGCCCGGATGTAATCGCGGACCTTTTCGACAGACCTTTCATAGCCTTGCCGGTCGAAGTTCGAGCGCCACGCGAGCGGTGTGCCCGGCCGGTCCGGTGCCGCATCCGGGGGCTCGGCCGTGCCGAGCCGGTCGGCGAAGCCGGCGAGGCGCGCCGCCGCGCGGGCCTGCCGGGCCTCCGGGTCGCGCTCGGGAAAGCCGGTGGCGACCAGCCGGCACGTGCCGGCGGCGTGGTCGATCACCAGGGCCGTGTCGTAGAGATTCAGGGCGATGTCGTCCGTGAGCCCCGCCCGCCGGGCCGGGGCCGCGACGCGCTCCAGGGCCGCGCCGAGATCGTAGGCGAGATAGCCGATCGCCCCGCCGGGGAAGGGGGTCTCGGCGTCGGGCGCGATCCGATAGGGCGCGAGGCAGGCGCGCAGGGCCGCGAAGGGACCGCCCGGCACCGGGCGCCCGTCGAGGGTCGCGCGCCCGTCGCGGTAGCGGAAGCGGGCGAACGGGTCGGCGGCCACGATCGACTGGCGCCCCAGGGACTCGTGCCGCATGGCGCTGTCGAGGAAGGCGAGCCCGGGCAGGGACCGCAGCCGGGCCGCTGCCGCCACCGGATCGATGAAGGGGATCTCTCGGGTCCACATGGCCGGGTTCGGGGCTGATGTCCTTGGAGACCGGGACGGCGCGTCGTGCCACGCTGCCGTCGCATAGGCGATGCCGCGGGGGAAGCGGCAGTTGCACGCAGGGGCGGCCGCGCCGCACGGCCGGGATCGGTGTCCCGGGCGCGGGACGGCGCCGACGGGTTCTGATGTGGGATCCGAGGAGTTTCGCGCAAGGCGTTGCCGTTCAAGCGAATCCGGCGCCTGACGGTGGTGTCGCGCCCGGGGCCGGTCTCCCCTGCGGCGGCCGGCCTCGCGCGAAAGCGCGGGAGCGGGTATAGGGGCGCGACCCCGAATGCCCGTCCTCGCGCTCCGGGCGACCGCGCCGCGGTCGCCCGCGCGGGACCGTCCGATCCGTCAGACTGTGCCCATGACCGCCACGCCCGCCCCCCGCGACGCCGCTCCCGGAGCCGCCCCGAAGATCTCATTCGTGTCGCTGGGCTGCCCGAAGGCGCTGGTCGATTCCGAGCGGATCCTGACGCATCTGCGCGCGGAGGGCTACGAGCTGGCCCGCCGGCACGACGGCGCCGACGTGGTGATCGTCAACACCTGCGGCTTCCTGGATTCGGCCAAGGCGGAATCGCTCGCCGCGATCGGCGAGGCCATGGCGGAGAACGGCCGGGTGATCGTCACCGGCTGCATGGGCGCGCAGCCCGAGGAGATCCGCGAGAAGTACCCCGACCTGCTCGCGGTGACCGGGCCGCAGGCCTACGAGTCGGTGGTGGCGGCCGTCCACGAGG
>CAXTCV010000416.1:0-2848 GCA_964242725.1 uncultured Methylobacterium sp. | reverse complement strand
ACGACGAGCCCGCCCGTGCCCCTGACCGACCTTGCCGCGCGCGCCGGCTCGGCCGTCAAAGCCTTCGCCGAAGCCTCGCACGACCTGCTGGTCCAGCCGACCTTGAGGCTCGGCGTCACCGGGCTCGCGCGCTCGGGCAAGACGGTGTTCACCACGGCGCTGATCCACCACCTCGTGGAGACGCACGCCCTGCCGGCCTTCGCGCCCGCCCAGGAGGGCCGCCTGCGCCGCGCCCGCCTCGTCCCGCAGCCCGACGACGACGTCCCGCGCTTCCCCTTCGAGGAGCATTTCGGCACGCTCACCGAGGCGCGGCGCTGGCCGCGCTCCACCGACCGGATCAGCCAGTTCCGCCTGGAGATCGCCTACGAGCGCGCCGCCGCCTGGCGCTCGGGCCCGGCGACCCTGATGCTCGACGTGGTCGACTATCCGGGCGAGTGGCTCCTCGACCTCGCCCTGATCGAGACCAGCTACACGGCGTGGTCGCGGTCCACGATCAACGGCACCCGCCGGCCCGGCCGCGCCGCCGTCGCGGCCCCCTGGCTCGACGCGCTCACCGGCTTCGACCCGAACGGCCCCCTCGACGAGATCGCGGCCGAGCGCGCCAGCGACGCCTTCAAGGCCTACCTCGCGGGCCTGCGGGCCGGTCCGGAATCGGTGGCCACGACGCCCCCGGGCCGCTTCCTGATGCCCGGCGACCTGGCCGGCTCCCCGGCCCTGACCTTCGCGCCCCTCGACCGCCTGACCGAGACCATCGCCCCCGACAGCCTCGCCGGGCTGATGGAGCGGCGCTTCGAGGCCTACAAGGCCAAGGTGGTGACGCCGTTCTTCCGCGAGCATTTCCAGCGGGTCGACCGGCAGATCGTCCTGGTCGACGTGCTCTCGGCGGTCGATGCCGGCCCCGCCGCCCTGGCGGAATTGGAGGAGGCCCTCGACGCGGTGCTGCTCAGCCTCAACATCGGCCGCAACACGGTGCTGTCGCGGCTGTTCGCCCCCCGGGCCGACCGGGTTCTGTTCGCCGCCACCAAGGCCGACCATCTCCACCAGACCAGCCACGACCGGCTCGAGGCGCTGCTGCGGCTGCTCGTGTCCCGGGCCATGCGCCGGACCGAGGCGGCGGGCGCCCGGGTCGGGACCGTTGCGCTGGCCTCCGTGCGCGCCACCCGGGAGACCACGGTCCACGACGGCACCGAGATCCTCCGGGCGGTGGCCGGCACCCCGGAGGCCGGCGAGGTGGTGGGCGACGAGGTCTTCGACGGCGAGAGCGAGGCCGCGATCTTCCCCGGCGAATTGCCCGCCCGGGCCGAGGCGGTGCTCGAAGGGGCGGTGGCGCCGGGCTCCCTGCGCTTCCCCCGGTTCCGGCCGCCGCTGGTGCGGCCCGACGGCCTCGGCCGCGCCGGGCACCTGCCGCAGATCCGGCTGGACCGGGCGATGCAGTTCCTGATCGGCGACAGGCTGGCGTGATGGCCGACGCTGCGTCGGCAGATGCTCCTCGCGGAGGAGCGCGTCTCCCTCCCCCACAGCGGCGACGATGTCCCCGCCCGCATGCGGGTCCGACACCGACGCTGGCGGCAGAGCGCGACCGACCCCCTCTCCCGTGCGGGAGAGGGGACCCGCGCTCCGCTTTGCAATCGCGTCCCCGCGCACGCCGTGTGGATCCGCGCGCTGGGGGGGCACCGTGGCATCGTTGAGGAGCGCTGCGCCATGAGTTCAGGCCAGAAACCCCGCGCCTTCCGGATCACCCCCGAGCCGCCGCCGGATTCGCGCGTGACGACCACGCCCCTCTCGGCCCGGCCGCAGACCCGGATCGTGGAGGAGCCCTTCGAGATCGTCGATGCCGCCGACGGTGTCGCGGTGCCGGTTGCGCCGCGGCGGCGGTCGCCCTGGATGGCGCTGTTCCTGTCGGCGGTCGGGGGCCTGGTCTCGCTGGGTGTCGGGCTCTCGGTCGAGCGGATGATCGCCGATCTCTTCCAGGCCGCGCCCTGGCTCGGCTGGGTGGCGCTCGCCCTGCTGGCCGTCGCCGCCCTGGCGCTCCTGGCGATCGTCGTGCGGGAGCTCGCCGGCCTGCGGCGGGAGCGCAAGATCGAGCGTCTGCGCCAGTCGGCCGTCGACGCCCTCGCAAGCCGCGACCATACCGGCGCACAGGCGGCGGTACAGGCCCTCTCGGCCTTCTACGCCGACCGGGACGCGCTGTCGGCGGGCCGCGCCCGGATCGACGCCGCCGCCGACGCGATCCTCGACGTGGACGATCGGATCGGGCTGGCCGAGCACGAATTGCTCGCGGGCCTCGACCGGCAGGCCCGCAACGCCGTCGCGGCGGCGGCCAAGCAGGTCTCGGCGGTGACGGCCCTGAGCCCGCGGGCGATCGTGGACGTCGCCTTCGTGGTCTACGCGGCGGTGCGCCTGCTGCGCCGGATCGCGGCGATCTACGGTGGGCGGCCGGGCTTCCTCGGCTTCCTGCGGCTGGCGCGGGCGGCGGTGGCGCACCTGACCGTGACCGGCGGGATGGCGGTCGGCGAGAGCGTGATGCAGCAGGTGCTGGGCCTCGGGATCGCCGCCCGGATCTCCGCCAAGCTGGGGGAGGGCGTCCTCAACGGGCTGATGACCGCTCGGTTCGGGCTCGCCGCCATCAACGTCTGCCGGCCGCTCCCCTTCGTCCGGCAGGCCCCGCCGCGGCTCGCGGATGTCGCCGGCGAGCTCCTGCGCGCGGCCGAGGCCGAAACGACATGAGGCCGCGTCCCGCAGGACGCCGCCGGCTTCCGGAGAGGAATGCGGCGCGCGCTTACTTGCCGGCCGCGGCGCGGCGGTTGGCGATGCGGGTGAACATGTTGCCGGTGTAGTCGGCGACCTT
>CAXTCV010000415.1:0-2850 GCA_964242725.1 uncultured Methylobacterium sp. | reverse complement strand
TCGGCCGGAACGCCTGCTCGGCCGGGATCGTCTCCAGCACCTTGTAGAGGTCCCACTCGCCCTTCGACTCGGACGGCGCCTTGGCCTCGAACAGGTACATCGGATGGATCTTGCGCCCGTCCGGCCGGATCGTACCCTTGCCGAACAGCGGATCGTCGGTGGGGATCTCCTTCATCTTGGCGACCACCGCGGCGCCGTCCTTGGCCGCGTGCAGGGCCGCCACCGCCTTCAGGTAGTGCAGCGTGCTGGCATAGACCCCGGCCTGGTAGGAGGTCGGCTTCTTGCCGGGCATCCGTTTCTCGAACCGCTCGGCGAAGGCGCGGGTGCCGTCGTTGAGGTCCCAGTAGAACGAGGCGGTGAAGGCGAGCCCCTGGGCCACCTCCAGCCCGAGGGAGTGGATGTCGGTGATGGCGATCAGCAGGGCGGCGAGTTTCTGGCCGCCCTGGCGGACGCCGAACTCGTGGGCCTGCTTGATCGCGTTGGCGGCGTCGAGGCCGGCATCGGCCAGCCCGATCACCTGGGCGCCGGAGGCCTGGGCCTGGAGGAGGAACGAGGAGAAGTCCGGGTTCGGGAAGGGCGTGCGCACGCCGCCCACGACCGTGCCGCCGTTCGCCTGCACCACCGCCTTGGTGTCGCGCTCCAGGGCGAGGCCGAAGGCGTAATCGGCGGTGATGAAGTACCAGGTCTTGCCGCCGCGCTTGAGCATCGCCTTGCCGGTGCCGTTGGCGAGCGCCGCGGTGTCGTAGGTCCAGTGCACCGTGTTGGGCGTGCAGGCCGGGCCGGTCAGGTCGGCGGTGCCGCCGCCCGAGTTGATGAAGGCCTTGTTCTTCTCCTTGGTGATCTGCGCGATGGCGAGCGCCACCGAGGAGGTCGGCACGTCGAACACCGCGTCGACGCCGTCGCGGTCGTACCATTGCCGGGTGATCGAGGCGCCGACATCGGGCTTGTTCTGGTGGTCGGCGGCCACGACCTCGACCTTCAGGCCTCGGGTCTCGGGCTTGAAGTCCTCGACCGCCATGCGGGCGGCCACCACCGAGCCCTCGCCGGTGGAATCGAAGTAGACGCCCGAACGGTCGTTCAGGACGCCGATCTTCACCGGCACGAGGTCGGCCGCCGGCGCTGCGCCGGCGCTGAGCGCACACACGATTCCCAGCAGTCCCGCGACGCGGTGGCGGACCGTCATGGCTCTCTCCCTGGATGTCACACCCGGCGGCGTTGTTCGCCGCTCGGGACTCGCCCGCAGGCAGCTTATCTGCGCGCGCTTTGAGCGGATACTGCAGCGGGTGAGGAAGCGGTCGATCCGTCAGTGGCAGGTCTGATGATCGCGGACCCGCTCAGCGGTCGTCGCTTGTCGCCCCGCTGCGGCCGTGGCGGACGCCGCGCAGGGGCGGGCCGGCGGCGGATCGCCGCCACGTCCTCGACGGCCCGGTCGCGGCCGATCGGTCGCACATGGGCGTGGCGCCGACATGGATTGCGGTGACGCCAAGGCTGATCGCGATCCGCGCGAAGGGCAGCATCGGCCTCATGCCGGCTTCCATAAGGCCGTCCCGGCCGCTTGAACTGGAACCCGCGATCCGCCCGGTCGACAGGGCCCTTTGACGTGCGCGTCGACGCGTGACCGGCGCCTGCGCCCCGCACGTCGAGGCAGGGTGCGGGTGATCGTCGACCGGAGGGCCGGCGCGGCGGTACTCACCACATCCGGATGATCTCGTTCTGGCCGATGCCGTGCCCTTCGACCACTACGGGCGCGTAGAGGAAGCCGGGCGTGACGCTGAGCGTCCAAGCGGGACTCAGCCGTTCTCTCGCCAGCGCGAGCGCCTCGTCCGCCGTCCGGGCTCGCGCCGCAAAGACCTGCGCCTCCGGCTCACCGTTGGCGCCCTGTCGATCCGTGATCGCGACGATCTGAAAGGCACTGTCCATGGCTTGGACATGGGACGTGCGCGCGTCGCGGCAATACCGATCGACCGCATGCCGGGCTGCATCCACGAGCGCCCGGCGCGCTTCACCGAAGCGCTGTGACCCGTTCCGTCGCTTCTGTACGAGGAACCGCCTTCCGCTGCGCCTCGGTCACGCAGCGCCGGAAGGCCGGGCTCTGCGCCGGTGTTCCGCGGTCCAGGCACGTGGTGACCGCAGTGGCCAGGGCCCGCACCGGTTCGTCTGATCGGCTCACGATCCCGCCCGCCCCCGCGGTCGACCGCAAGCTGCCGGTGACGACGGGGTTCGACTGCGGGCCGAGGCAGCCCCCGAGCGCCAGAGCCACGATGATCGCGCAGACAGCTTGGGGTCGCACGGCGTCTCTCCGCGTCCGAGGGTCAAACTACGCAGGGACCGTGCCGCTTGCCTAGGGTACCGCTGCCACACCGCACGCCTGCGTCCGTGCACCCCTGCGGGTGATCGGACACCGGGTGGGTGAGATCCGTCCGCCGTTCAGCCGCCCCCGGAGCTTCAAAGGCGAGGTTTGCCGGCGGCCGCGGACGTTATACGCCAGGGCCGGCGCGGAGTTTGCCGGCCTTGCATCCAGGGCTCGAGCCCGTCACGCCCGGGGCGCCAGACCGAAGATCGCCCGGGCCTGATCGGGCGTGGCCGGTTCGCGGTCGATATGGGCGAGCAGGCTCACCGCCTTCTCCACCAGGGCCGCGTTGCTCGGCGCGAGCCGGCCCCGGGACAGGTACAGGTTGTCCTCCAGACCGACCCGGACGTTGCCGCCCATGCCGGCCGCCACCGCGAGCATCGGGTATTCCTGCCGGCCGATGCCGAAGGCCGACCAGACGGCATCCTCCGGCAGGCGCGCCCGCATCGCCACCAGCGCCTCGGGCGTGGCCGGCGCCCCCCAGGGGATGCCGAGGCAGA
>CAXTCV010000414.1:0-2853 GCA_964242725.1 uncultured Methylobacterium sp. | reverse complement strand
GCCGTGACGTGGTGAAGGCCGGAGTGGGACATGGCGTGTCTCCTGGGCAGGGCCGCGCGGTGGGTGGGGCCTGCCGACCGCTGCAATCTGGGGCTTGCCGATCCGCCTTGAAACAGAAACGATGGAAACTCATTGTTTCCTGGAGTGCGCCGATGCGCTTGCCCGACTTCGAAGCCTGGGCGATCTTCGCCAAAGTGGCCGAGCTTGGGTCCTTCAACCGGGCGGCCGCCGACCTTGGCCTGTCCAAGGCGACCGTGTCGAAGGCCGTGAGCCGCCTCGAGGCGCGGATCGGCGCGCGGCTGTTCCACCGCTCCTCGCGCCGGCTGTCCCTGACGCCGGCCGGACAGGACGCGCGGGACGGCGCGGCGCGGATCCTGGCCGACGGGGAGGCCGCGGAAGCCCGGGCGAGCGCCGGTGCCGCCGAACCGCGCGGGCTGGTGCGGCTCGCCGCTCCCATGTCCTTCGGCGTCCTGCATGTCGCGCCGCAGCTGCCGGCCTTTCTCGCCCGGCATCCCGCCGTCGCGATCGACCTGCACCTCGACGACGCCGTGGTCGACCTCGTCGGCCAGGGGTTCGACATCGGGCTCCGCATCGCGGCGCTGCCGGATTCGTCGCTCCGCGCCCGTAAACTCTGCGCGGTCCGCCGCTCGCTGGTGGCGGCCCCGGCCTATCTCGACCGGCACGGCTGGCCCCGGCATCCCGACGACCTCGCCGGCCATGCCTGCCTGGGCTACGCCTACCTGCCGACGGCGGACCGCTGGCGTTTCGTCGACCGCACCGGGCAGGAGGTCGTCGTGGTGCCGTCGGGCGCGCTGCGGGCCAACAATGCCGACGCGCTGGTGCCGGCGCTGACGGCCGGGCTCGGCCTCGCGGTCCAGCCGGACTTCCTCGTCTGGGAAGCGCTGCAATCGTGCGCGCTGGTCCGCGTCCTGCCCGATTGGTCGCCGCCGCCGATCGCGCTCCATCTCGTGACGCCGCCGGGCGAGCCGCGTCCCGCGCGCGTCACGGCGCTGATCGCCCATCTGGCGCAGGCGCTCTCCGCGGCGGCCTGGGTCGGCGGGCAGGCGTGACGCCGAACGGGCGGATCCGGTCTCCGCGCGTCCTCAGCCTGCCGCGCGCTGCTCCGGGATCGGCCGGTATTTCAGCCAGATCGCCTTCGCGCCCATGCCCTCGATGAAGGCGGCGTGGGCGGCGTCCTCCTCGGCCGTGATGGCCGGGGGCAGGGCGACGGTCCGGAGCAGCGGGGCCGCCACCGTCGCGCCGGCGGCCAGCGCGGCGACGCGGGGGCCGAGCCCGAAACTCGTCTGCCGCCCGCCGCACAGCTCGGCGTAGACCTCCGCCAGAAGCTCGACGTCGATCATGGCGCCGTGCTTCACGCGCTTCGACGTGTCGATCTTGTAGCGGGCGCAGAGCGCGTCGAGGGAGTTCGGCGCGCCGGGGTGGCGGCGTCGCGCCATGGCGAGCGTGTCGATGACGTCGTCCATCGGGATCGGCGGCTTCGTCAGCAGCCCGAGCTCGTGGTTGATGAAGCGCATGTCGAATTCGGCGTTGTGGATCACCAGCTTGGCGCCGCGCACGAAATCCAGGAAGCCGTCGACCTGCAGGGCGAAGACCGGGTGGTCGGCCAGGAACTCCGCCGACAGGCCGTGCACCTTGAAGGCGCCCTCCGGCATGTCGCGCTCGGGGTTGATGAAGACGTGATAGCGGTTGCCGGTCGGGATGTGGTTGATGATCTCGATGCCGGCGATCTCGCAGAGCCGGTCGCCCGTCTTGGGGTCGAGACCGGTGGTTTCCGTGTCGAGCACGATCTCGCGCATCAGTTCATCCGCTCCTGTGCCAGCGCCGCGATCACGGCCGCCACCTGGCGCCGCGCGGAGTCCAGGCCCTCGCCGGTATCGATGACGAAGCGCGCCCGGGCGCGCTTTTCGGCGTCGGGCACCTGCTGTCGCAGGATAGCGGAAAGGCGCGCCTCGGTCATGCCGGGCCGCGCCAGAACACGCCGCTTCTGCACAGGCGCGGGGGCCGTCACCACCGCCACGGCATCGACCTGCTCTTCGCCGCCGGTCTCGTAGAGCAGGGGGATGTCGAGCACCGCCAGGGGCTCTCCGGCTGCCGCGGCGGCGGCGAGGAAGGCCGCGCGCTCCTTCTGCACCAGGGGGTGGACGATCGCCTCGAGGCGCCGCAGCACGGAGGAATCGTCGAGCACGCGCTGACGCAGCAGCTCCCGGTCGACCGCGCCGTCGCGGGTGACGCCGGGGAAAGCCCGTTCGACCGGCGCCACCGCGGCGCCGCGATAGAGCGCGTGGACGGCGGCGTCGGCGTCGAAGACCGGGATGCCGGCGTCGCGGAACATCCCTGCCGTGGTCGATTTGCCCATGCCGATCGAACCCGTCAGGCCGAGGATCACCACGTTCGCCGCTCCCGCTTGCGCCATATGATCGGAGGCACCGAAGCCCTCGAGGCTGTCATCCCGGGTGACCTGCCGAAGGCAGGAAGACCCAGGAACCAGCCGAACGACTGGACCGCAATTTTGCAGGATCGATCCGGTCGGACCGACTGGTTCCCGGGTCGCCGCTTCGCTCCGCCCGGGATGACAGCCTGATAGGGGTCACTACAATTTGCCTCGCCTGCTTACGCCATTCCATCAGCGCCACCGAACCCCTCGATGGTGGCATCCCGGGCGACCTGCCGGAGGCAGGGAGACCCGGGAACCAGCCGAAGGGCGGGGCCGCACCTTTGCAGGATCGACGCGGTCCGACCGACGGGACCCCGGGTCGTCGTTTCCCTCCACCCGGGACGACAGCCTGGAAGGGATCACCACGTTCGCCGCTCCCGCTTGCGCCACCCCGGACC
>CAXTCV010000413.1:0-2854 GCA_964242725.1 uncultured Methylobacterium sp. | reverse complement strand
ACCCGACCAAGAAGGACTTCTCCCCGCGGATCATCGACATCGTGGCGCCGATCGGAAAGGGCCAGCGCGCCCTGATCGTGGCGCCGCCGCGCACCGGCAAGACGGTGCTGATGCAGAACATCGCCCAGTCGATCACCCTCAATCACCCCGAGTGCTACCTGATCGTGCTGCTCATCGACGAGCGGCCCGAGGAGGTCACCGACATGCAGCGCTCGGTGAAGGGCGAGGTCATCGCCTCCACCTTCGACGAGCCGGCCACCCGCCACGTGCAGGTCGCCGAGATGGTGATCGAGAAGGCCAAGCGCCTCGTGGAGCACGGCCGCGACGTGGTGATCCTGCTGGACTCCATCACCCGGCTCGGCCGCGCCTACAACACCGTGGTGCCGTCCTCCGGCAAGGTGCTCACCGGCGGCGTCGACGCCAACGCCCTGCAGCGGCCCAAGCGCTTCTTCGGCGCCGCCCGCAACATCGAGGAGGGCGGCTCGCTCTCGATCATCGCCACCGCGCTGATCGATACCGGCTCGCGCATGGACGAGGTGATCTTCGAGGAGTTCAAGGGCACCGGCAACTCCGAGATCATCCTGGACCGCAAGGTCTCGGACAAGCGCATCTTCCCGGCGATCGACATCACCCGGTCCGGCACCCGCAAGGAGGAGCTGCTGGTCCCGCCGGACGCCCTCAAGAAGACCTACGTGCTGCGCCGCATCCTCAACCCGATGGGCGTCACCGACGCGATCGAGTTCCTGCTCGACAAGCTGCGCCAGACCAAGAGCAACGGCGACTTCTTCGACTCGATGAACACCTGAGGCTCGGACTCGCCCTCCCTCCCCCGCAGGGGGAGGGGGGAGACGCCCCTGTCCGGCATTCTCGTCCCAGCGCGGCACGAAAACGGTCCGGCCCCGCGGCCCGTCCGTTGACCTTCCCCTAACCGATCCCTGCCAAGGTCCGCATCGGGCGCCAGGTTGCGTATCGGCCCCGCGACAGCCCCGCCGGCCGGTTCATCCCGGCGGCGGGGCTCGTCGCAGCCCCCCATCGTGCGGGCTGTTTTGCGGGCCGCCTTGCGCCCTCCCCCGGATCCGTGACACTGGCGCGATGCCGCGCTCGCCCTGGCTCCGTCCGGACCCGCTCCTCCTCGCCTCGACCAGCCCGACACGGCGCCTCCTGCTGGAGGGCGCCGCCCTGCCGGTCGAGACCGCCGCCCCCGACGTGGACGAGCGCGCCCTGGAGGCGGCGAGCCGGACCCTGTCCCCGCCCGACCTCGCCCTGACGCTCGCCCGCGCCAAGGCCGCTTCGGTGGCGGCGCGGTTCCCCGGGCGGCTCGTCATCGGCGCCGATCAGGTGCTCGATCTCGACGGCACGGTGTTCCACAAGCCCGCCGATGCCGCCGCGGCCCGAGCGCAGCTCGCCCGGCTCGCCGGCCGCACCCACGCCCTGCATGCCGCCGTCGTCCTGGCCGGGACCGTGGAGGACGCCTTCGTGGAGACCGCCCGGCTGACCCTGCGGCCCCTCGATGACCGGGCGATCGCGGCCTATGTGGACTGCGCCGGCGCGGAAAGGGTGCGGGCGAGCGTCGGCGGCTACCAGCTCGAAGGGCCGGGGATCCACCTGTTCGAATCGGTCGTCGGCGACCACAGTACCGTGCTGGGCCTGCCGCTGCTGCCGCTCCTCGCCCGCCTGCGCGCCGCCGGCTGCCTGGACTTCTGACGGCGCCGGGCGGAAGGAACGGGTGTCCGGAGGGCTCAGCCCTTTGGGGGGCCGGAGACACGTCCGAGACACCCGGGCTCCGCCCTGGACCCGCAAAAGGTCCCGGACCTTTTGAAACCATGACTTGTCTCACGACCGAACGGAGCGTCGTCTTGGCCGGGCACGATCATTCCCACGAATCCCACGCGCATGGTGGCCATGGGCACGGAGGTCCTGGGCACGGAGGTCATGGGCATGGAGGTCCTGGGCACGGAGGCCATGGCGGCCACGCCCATGTGCCCAAAAATTTCGGGCCGGCCTTCGCCATCGGCATCGTGCTCAACACCGGGTTCGTGGTGATCGAGGCGGCCTACGGCTATCTCAGCAACTCCATGTCGCTTGTGGCCGATGCCGGCCACAACCTCTCGGACGTTCTGGGCCTCGCGGCCGCCTGGATCGCCGCCATCCTGGTGCGCCGCCGCGCCAGCGCCCGCTTCACCTACGGGTATCGCGGCTCCTCGATCCTGGCCGCCCTGTTCAACGCCGTGTTCCTGCTGATCGCCATGGGGGCGGTGATCTGGGAGGCGCTGGTCCGTCTGGTCCATCCGGAACCGGTGGCCGGGACCATCGTGATGGTGGTGGCGGCCGTCGGGATCCTGGTCAACGGCCTGACCGCGTGGCTGTTCGCCAGCGGCGCCAAGGGCGACATCAACATCCGCGGCGCCTTCCTGCACATGGCGGCCGACGCCGCCGTCTCGGCCGGGGTCGTGGTCGCGGGCCTCGTGATCCAGCTCACCGGGTATGCCTGGCTCGATCCCGCGGTCAGCCTCGCCATCGCGGCCCTGGTGGTCTGGGCGACCTGGGGGCTGCTGCGCGGCAGCGTGGCCATGTCCCTCGACGCGGTGCCCGAGGAGATCTCCCCGGACGCGGTGACCGGCTTCCTGCGCGACCGGCCCGGGGTGGTCGACCTGCACGACCTGCACATCTGGCCCATGAGCACCACCAGCGTCGCCCTCACGGTCCATCTGGTGATCGCCGAGGACCACCCGGAGCATCGGGCGCCCGGCAACGGCTTCCTCACCGAGACCGCCGAGGGCCTGCGCGCCCGCTTCGGCATCGGCCACGCCACCCTGCAGATCGAGGCGGCCGGCGGCCCGGCCTGCCGCCTCGC
>CAXTCV010000412.1:0-2876 GCA_964242725.1 uncultured Methylobacterium sp. | reverse complement strand
TTCAAGCTCGACGAGGTGAAGGAGGCGCTCCAGGAGGTCGGCCTCCAGGGCATCACCGTCATCGAGGCGAAGGGTTTCGGCCGCCAGAAGGGCCACACGGAGCTCTATCGGGGCGCCGAGTACGTGGTCGACTTTCTGCCGAAGGTGAAGCTGGAGATCGTGCTGTCCGACGCGCTCGTCGAGGGCGCGGTGGAGGCGATCCGCAAGTCGGCTCAGACCGGCCGCATCGGCGACGGCAAGATCTTCGTCTCGACCATCGAAGAGGCGATCCGCATCCGCACCGGCGAGACCGGGACAGACGCGATCTGAGCCTTCTCATCCATAGGGATAGTCGCCGACGCCACGGGCCGCTAGCAGCGAGGGCGATGACGGCGGTGTCGTTGCGGCCCGATTTCTCCGAGCGGGTGGCGACGCGCCGGGACGGCCTGCGTTTGGCAAGGTCGAACGCGATGGGACGGCGCCGCGCCGACGCCGACTTGGCGAGCGCGTGGTTCTCCTGAGCGGGAGAGGGCGTCCCGAAGTCCTCCAACGGCGTCCCGAAGTCCCGCGACGGCGTCCTTGCCGGCGACAGCGGCCTTGAATCACAGCATCCGCAGACCTCAAGGTCCTGACCGCCTAACCCCGCGGCGTCGGCCGCCAGTCGGGGGGCGCCATCTCGAAGCCCGAAAACGTGAAGCCCGGCGACACCGTGCAGCCGACGAGCGTCCAGGCGCCGAGGCTCGTGGCGGTCTGCCAGTGGCCGGCCGGCACCACGCATTGCGGTCGCTGTCCGGCCGCGAGGTCCGGCCCGAGATGCTGGGCTGCCGCGTCGTGCCCGTTCGGGCTGATGGTGATCACCAGCGGCGCACCGGCATGCCAGTGCCAGATCTCGGTGGCGTCGACACGGTGCCAGGCTGAGGCCTCGCCGATGTCGAGCAGGAAGTAGATCGCGGTGCCGACCGAGCGGCCGTCCACCGTCCGCGGGTCGCGAAAGGTCTCCCGGTAATGGCCGCCCTCGGGATGGGGCTTGAGATCCAGGATCGCGATCACCTCGGCTGCCGTCATCATTCGTTTCTCCGCACGCCGCGCCGGCGTCTTGCCGGCACTTGGCGCCGATGTTACCGGCGCACCACCCTCGAGGTCCCGAAAAAGATGCCGCGCCCGATCGTACGCCTCCACCGCGGAGACCTGCCCGCCGATTACGACGCGGGCCGGGCTGTCGCCATCGACACCGAGACGCTCGGCCTCAACCCCCATCGCGACCGCCTCTGCGTGGTCCAGATCTCCACCGGCGACGGCACCGCCGACGTGGTGCAGATCCCGCACGGCAGCCCGGAGCCTGTCGTGCTCAAGCGCGTCCTGGGCGATCCCGGCATCCAGAAAATCTTCCACTTCGCCCGGTTCGACGTGGCGGTCCTGTTCAAGGCCTTCGGTGTGATGCCGCAGCCGGTCTACTGCACCAAGATCGCCTCGAAACTGGCCCGCACCTATACGGACCGCCACGGGCTGAAGGACGTGGTCCGCGAACTCGTGGGCGTCGACCTGTCCAAGCAGCAGCAATCCTCCGATTGGGGCGCCGAGATCCTGTCGCAGGCGCAGCTCGACTACGCGGCGTCCGACGTGCTCCACCTCCACGCCGCCCGCGACCGGCTCGACGCGATGCTGGCCCGCGAGGGCCGCACCGATCTGGCGGTGGCCTGCTTCGCGTTCCTGCCGACCCGCGCCCGCCTCGACCTCGACGGCTGGCCGGAGACGGACATTTTCGCGCATGGCTGAGACTTCGCCCGGATCGGGCATCGGGCCGCCGGACCGTCAGGTCAGCGTCCAGGCGCCGGACGGCGTCGTGATCCGGGCGGTCCAGCGCGGGCCGTCGCCCCGCGCGACCGTCGGTGGCTCGGCCAGCCCGAGGGCGGCGTGAAGCGTCCCCGCGGCGTCCGGATCCGGATGCGTCAGGACGAGGGCATCGAGCCGGGCCCCGAAATCCGGCATCGTTCCGGCGGGGTTGCCGCCCGGTCCCCAGTCCATCGCGCAGGGCGCGGCGCCGTCCGCCGGCCACGCCCCGTCCGGGCGCAGGCCGAAGCGCCACGACAGGGCGCCGCGGGTCATGGTGGCCGCCTGACCGAGCAGGTCGCCATGCGCGGCGAGCACGCCGTCGAGATCGTCCGTGCGGGCGACGAAGCCGCGCAGGCGTCGCCCAGCCTGCCAGTCCGCCCAAACCTGGGCGGCCTCGCCGAGGCCGAACCACCGGGCCTGCTCGGGCGGCGGCGCATCCGGATCGACCGCGATCACTTCGAGGAACGTGGACCCGCCAAGGCGCAGCAGGTGATTGCGGGTGCCCATCTGTGGATGGCGCCCGCCCTCCGGCATGTCGAGCCCGAGGCAGTCCCGGACATGGGCCACGCCCTCCGCGAGGTCCGGGGCGACGACGACGAGGTGGTCGAGGGTGAGCATCCGATTCCTGCAGCGGGGGCCGGGCATCGCGCCCGGCCCCTCCCACCTTACAGCGAGTAATACTGCACGAACTCGATCGGGTGCGGCGTCATCTCGTAGCGCAGCACCTCGGTCATCTTCAGCTCGATGAACGAGTCGATCTGGTCGTCCGAGAACACGCCGCCCTCCTTGAGGAAGGTGCGGTCCTTATCGAGGCTGGCGAGCGCCTCGCGCAGGCTGCCGCAGACGGTCGGGATCTTCTTGAGCTCCCGGGGCGGCAGCTCGTAGAGGTCCTTGTCCATGGCCGGGCCCGGATCGATCTTGTTGCGGATGCCGTCGAGGCCGGCCATCAGAAGCGCCGAGAAGGCGAGGTAGGGGTTGGCCATCGGGTCGGGGAAGCGGACCTCGACGCGCTTGGCGTTCGGGCTCTTGGTCCACGGGATCCGGCAGGAGGCCGAGCGGTTGCG
>CAXTCV010000411.1:0-2882 GCA_964242725.1 uncultured Methylobacterium sp. | reverse complement strand
CGCGACATGTTTGCAGTTCGTCTGGACTGGGCAGGTGCAGCGGCCCACGATATCCACGCCGCCCCGACTTTCCATCAGGGTGATGGTCTGCCGGTAGGGTGTCTTCTGGGACCCGCGGACGGCGGAGCGGATCGTGTCGCCGTCACGCGAGTACTCGAGCACCCGAGCCTGACGGTAGTAACGGCGCCCTGCTTCCGTGGCGGTTCCGCAGCGACGGGCGATGTCTCTCTCGTCCACCTCCAGCATGTGGTCATCCTGCTTGTTGCACGAGACCACGTTGGACCAGGGCGTGGCTCTTGACCACCTCACCGGCCCGGTTGTGCGCAACGGCTTTAGCGCCTAGCCCGGGCGAAGTCGATGTAGAGTTGTAGAACCCTGCGGGTGCGGGGGCCCGGTCGGCCGTCGCCAATGCGCCGGCCATCGATCGTCACCACGGGAACCACGAAGTTCGTGGCACTGGTGAAGAAGACCTCGGCGGCCGCGCAGGCCTCGTCGACCGCGATAGGGCGTTCCTCGAAGCGCAGCCCCGCCTCGGCAGCCAGGCGAAGGACGGCGAGCCGCGTGATGCCGGGCAGGACGGCATGGGACAGCGGCCGCGTGACGATCGCACCCTCCGCCGTGACGATGAAGACCGTGGAGGAGCCGCCCTCGGTGATCTACCCATCCTCGACCATGAAGACCTCGGAGGCGCCGGCCATCGTGGCTTCCCGCTTGGCCATTACCTGGGCCAGGAGTCCGACCGACTTGATGTCGCGCCGCGCCCAGCGCAGGTCCGGCCGCGTCACCACGGCGGCACCCTTGGCGAGGATGGGTGCCGTCGCGATGGTCTTCACCTGGGTGAACATCACCACCGTCGGCACGAGATCCGGGGCGTAGCCGAAGTCGCGCTCGGCGACGCCGCGGGTCACCTGGATGTAGACGAGGCCTTCGACGAGGGTATTGCGCCGCACGAGTTCGGTCTGGAGTCGATTCCAGTCGGCGAGACCGTGCGGATTGGCGATGCCGATCGCCGCGAGCGAGCGGTCGAGCCGCGCGAGATGCGCCTCGTTGTCGACGAGCCGTCCGTCGAGCACGGCCGAGACTTCGTAGATGCCGTCGGCGAAGAGAAAGCCGCGGTCCATGACGGAGATCCGGGCGTCGGCGGCCGGCACGAAAGCGCCGTCGATGTAGATGATGCGATCCAAGGCGATGTCCAGTAAACGGCGGTCCGGATCGGGGCCGCCTGAGAGAGAAAGGCTCAGCCCGCGAAGGCAGCCCGGGCTTCGGGGAGATCCCAGATCTTCTGGATGATGGCCGTGCCGGCCCGCGTCACCGCGGCCTCGTCGACGCCTTTCGCGCGACCCTCCTCGATCAGCGGGCGACCATCACGGGGGCGATCCGTTCGCCCTCGACGACCACACGTTGGTCGCGCAGCACCGTCTGAACGCCGTCGATCTAGGTCAGCACGTCCGCGCCGAAGACGGCGGTCGTCCCGGTCGCGGCAGCGGCAGGCGTCGCCATGGCTCATCCGCGGAACCGAGCGAGCCGGCCCTTGGGGGCGCCTAGCACCTCGTCGTCGCGCATCACCGGCGTGCCGCGCAGAATCGTGGCCACCGGCCAGCCTTGGACGGTGGTGCCGGCGAAGGGCGTCCAGCCGCAGGGCGAGACGATCCAGCTGTCCTGGATGGTCCGGCGCCGGCCCATGTCGACTAGGGTGAAGTCGCCGTCGTAGCCGGCCGCGAGCCGGCCCTTGCCGACGAGCCCATAGACCCGCGCCGGCCCGGCGGCCATGAGGTCGACGAGGCGCGACAGGGACAATCGCCCGGCGCTGACATGGTCGAGCATGATCGGCACCAGCGTCTGCACGCCCGTGAGACCGGCCGGGCAGTCCGGCCAGGGCAGGGCCTTGGCGACGCGGGAATGCGGAGCATGATCGGAACCGATCGTGTCGACGGTGCCGTCGGCGATCGCCGCCCAACTCGCCGCCCGATGCCGTTCGCCGCGGATCGGCGGGTTCATGACGCCAAAGCCGCCGAGCCGGTCGTAGCAATCCGGCGCCACCTGGGTGAGGTGGTTCACCAGCACTTCCACGGTCGCGACGTCGCGGAAGTCGCGCAGGTATTCCAGCTCCTGGGCGGTCGAGACATGGAGGATGTGGGCGGGCCGGCCGGTGCGGCGGGCCAGCGCCATGAGGCGGCGCGTGCCCAGGAAGGCGCATTCCTCGTCGCGCCATTCCATGTGGCTGCGATGCGGCATACCCGAATGGAACTGGGGCTTGCGCGCCTGGAGCCGGTATTCGTCCTCGCTATGAAAGGCGATGCGACGGCGGCCCGAGCGCATAACCTGCTCGAGATGCTCGTCGTCCTCCACCATCAGCGTGCCGGTCGACGAGCCGGCGAAGACCTTGATGGCGCAGACGCCGGCTTCCGTCTCAAGTTCGGGCAGGGCATCGATGTTGGTCTTGGTGCCGCCGACATAGAGGCCGACGTCGCACCAGCTCTGCTCCTCGACATAGCCGCGCTTCCATTGGAGCCGCTCGTGATCCACGATGGCGGGATTGGTGTTCGGCATGTCGAAGACGGTGGCGATGCCGCCCAGCACCGCCGCCTTGGTGCCGGTGTGGAGCGTCTCGACGGCGGGGTCACCGGGATCGCGCAGGTGGACGTGGCTGTCGATGAGGCCGGGCAGGACGTGGAGGCCGGTGGCGTCGATCACCTCGCCGGCGCTGTCGGAGGTCAGCGCGCCGATCGCTGCGATGCGGGTGTCGCGCACCCCGACATCGGCGCGTTCCTCGCCCCAGGGCAGCACCAGCGTGCCGCCGCGGATGATCAGGTCGTAGTGCATGGAACAGGTCCCGTTTCGGTTCTCAACGCGTCCGCTTCCAATGAAGGCGCTTCGGCTCG
>CAXTCV010000410.1:1401-2891 GCA_964242725.1 uncultured Methylobacterium sp. | reverse complement strand
ACGAGACCGGCCCGCTCACCGTCTACGAGGCGCTGGCGGCCGGGATCCCGGTGGTGGCCTCCGAGCGGTCCGGGGCCGCCGAGAAGGTCCGCCACGGGCGGACCGGCTTCGTGGTCGCCCCGGAGGTCGGGCCGCTGGCGGCGGCCTTCGCGGGCCTGCGGGACGACGCCGTGGCCGGCCGCCTCGGGGCCCGGGCGCGGGCCGATTTCCAGGCCCGGCCCATGAGCCTCGCGGCCCACGCGGCCGCGCTTCGGGCACTCTATGCCGGGCTGCGCGGATCCGGCTCTGTTGCGTCGCAACATCCGCTGGGCCGGGCGCACAGATCCGAGCTGACGCCGTCCTGAGGATGCAAAATAGATTTCCTCCGTCGCGCGGGGCCCCTGGACAACGGAAAGAAATTTTGTCACCTCCCCGACCGTCGCGTAGACCGACCGAAGCGACCTGGATGAACGGCATAGCTTGGTCATGAGCCTGCCGAGTCGGATAGCCCGTGACCGGTGACTGTCCGAGATCATGGAATCGGCATTTTATTGAGGATATCCGGTTCGGCCGCGCACCGGATTCTGCACTTGACTTCTTGTTGCAGTGCAACATATAGAGCCGCGTCACGGTGGACGCAGCCGGCGTCCTGCCCGAAGGATCATCCTGGAGACAGCCATGCAGACCCCGAATTTCGAGATGCCGACCGAGATGCGCGATTTCGCCGAGAAGAGCGTCGACCAGGCCCGGACCGCCGTCGGCACCATGATGACGAACGCCGTCAAGGCCGCCGAGCAGGCCCAGGCCTCGGGCCAGACCTTCCAGTCGACCTTCAGCGCGGTGATCGCGAAGGGGTTCGACCACGCCCAGGCGAACGCCAACGCGACCTTCGACTTCGCCCAGAAACTCGTGCGCACGAAGGACCTGCGCGAGGCGTTCGAGCTCCAGTCCGAGTTCGTCCGCAGCCAGTTCGCCGCGCTCCAGGCGCAGGCCAAGGATTACGGCGCCTTCGCCCAGACCGTCGCCCGCTGAGGTCGACCGCCCGTCCCCCGATCCGCGCGGATCGCGGGACGCCGCCCCCGGGATCCGGCCGCTCCAGGCGGGCCGGTCCCCACGATCCGGCGCCCGGGCGTCGCACAGGTCCGATCCCGATACGGCAAGCGGGCCAACCGCGCCGGGGTCAGTGGACGCGGACAGGAGGAGAGCGCGCGATGGGGAAGCAGCGTCGACCGCACGGGGATCGCCCCGCCTGGGAATCGAGACCGCCGCTGGATCCGGAGGGGACCGCCCTGTCGGACGCCCTCATCGCCCCGTCGGTCGAGACCCCGAACGCGATCCCGGCCCAGGTGCCGCCTCAGGTGCCGCCTCATGTGCCGGACCTCGTCCCCGCCCCGGCGGGGGGCGAAGCCGCCGCCGCCGTCGCCTCGGAAATCGCTTCGGACATCACCTCGCACGCGTCCGTCGCATCGCCCTCGGACGATCCGGCCCCCGCGCCGGCCCCCGCGCCGGCC
>CAXTCV010000410.1:0-1301 GCA_964242725.1 uncultured Methylobacterium sp. | reverse complement strand
CCGGCCCCCGCGCCGGCCCCCGCGCCGGCCGAGCGTCGCGCACCGGACCCGACGACCGCGACGGTCGAGCCGGATCGCCCGGCCGTCCCTGCGCCGGCGCAGGATCCCGTCGCGTCCGCGCCCGACCGCTTCGACATGGTCGAGATCGGCTCGACCATCGCCCAGTACATGCGCGGCGAGGGCGAGGCTGCCCTGGCCCATGTCCGGGCCCTGACGGATGCGCGCACGCCGGCCGATCTGATCCGCCTGCAGGTCGGCGAGGTCCAGCGCGCCGCCGACGCCTCGCTCTCCTGCTGGGTCTCGGTGATCGGCAAGGCGAGCCGCCTCGTCGCGTTCCGCTGACGGCGGAGCACCGGGCACCCGGTGTCGCCCCTTGACAAGACGGGCGGCCGGAACGAACCGGCGACAACGCTCCGTTAACCATGCCGGCGGCATCCCTTGACGGAGGGGACGGGAAACGACACCGGACCGATGCCGAGCTGCGCGCGCCTGATCCGTTCCACCTGTCGCCGCCTCGCCGTGGCGCTCCTCCCGGCGCTGGCGGCTCTGCCCGTGTCCGCGCAGACCGGCGACAAGCCCGCCGTCGCGCCCGCCGTCGCGATCGGGCCCGCCGTCGCCATCGGGGCGGACCTCGCCAGCCAGGGCGGCACCACGCGCCTGACCCTGACCCTGTCCCGGCCGGTGGAGGCCCGCGGCTTCGTGATGGAGCGGCCCGACCGGGCGGTGATCGACCTGCCGGAGGTCAACTTCCAGCTCGAATCCGGGACCGGGAGCCGCCGGGACGGCCTCGTGCAATCCTTCCGCTACGGCCTGTTCGCCCCCGGCCGCTCCCGCATCGTCATCGACCTCGGGGCGCCGGCCACGATCGGGCGGATCGAGACGGTGACGCGGCCCCGCGACGGCGCCGTGCTGCTCACGGTCCCGCTCCAGCGCGCCGACCGCGAGGCGTTCCGCAAGGCCGCCGCCACCGCGGATCCCGCCCCGGCCCAGGCCCGCACCACCCCGCCCGAGCCCGCCGACCAGCGCCCGCTGATCATGGTCGATGCCGGCCACGGCGGCACCGATCCCGGCGCCATCGCGGTGGGCGGCGTCTTCGAGAAGGACATCGTGTTCGGCTTCGCCCAGGCCCTGGTGGAGAAGCTCGAGGCGGGCGGCCGCTACCGGGTCCGGATGACCCGCGACCGGGACGTGTTCGTGCCGCTGGCCGACCGCGTGCGCCTCGCCCGGGAGGCCAGGGCCGACCTGTTCGTGTCGATCCACGCGGATTCGATCTCGGCGGCCCCCCAGGTGCGCGGCGCCAC
>CAXTCV010000409.1:0-2897 GCA_964242725.1 uncultured Methylobacterium sp. | reverse complement strand
GATCGTCCCGAGCCTTCGCGATGAGACCACCGGGGCGAACTTTCCGCCGGGCGCGTCCGGCCCCTATGCCGAGGCCCTTCCCGGCCCGTGGCGACCGAAGGACGACTTCACCGAGCATTATGCGCGGACCGTGAGGGATCGAGCCGGCCGACGTCTCGCGCCTCGGACGCAGTGGTGGGATATCCATGCAGCCCTGTGAGACCGTCGCGTCTCTCGGATCGACTTCGCATTGAGTGCCAGGGCATGACGATTCCCGAGGTCGCGCTCAAGCGCAGTGTGCGGGGCGGGCGTTATGCCCTCATCGGCGCCGGGCAGCTCTGTGAGATGGCGCTCGATCTGTGGCCCGATGGCGTGGCGCGCCCCGAATTCATCCTGGATTCGCACAAGACCGGGACGCTGCGCGGTATCGCGATACGCGATCTGGCCGGACATCATCCTGTCTCGGGGGTGGCTTATCTCGTCAGTGCCTTCAAGATGTCCGCCCGGGATATCCAAGCCTGCCTCAAGCAGGTCGGCCAAGCCGAGATTCTGACGGCCTACGACCTCCTCGAAGAGTACACGCCCGATACATTCACCAACGGGTGGCGCAACCTGTCGGCGCCGCCGGACCTCATGTCCGACGTCTCACGGCTTCCGGACGCTTACGCCGATGCGGCCTCCCGCAGCATCTGCGAGGCCGCGAGCGCCTGGCGCTACGAGCGTCGTCTGGCGAGCGATTATCCGATCTGTCGGGAGGACGGGAAGTACGATCTGAGCCCGCGGGGCCGGGCCGGCACGCATTATCGGTGTGTCTACGATTGTGGCTCCTACGACCTCAGCCTACCCGCCAGCCTTGCCCGCTCCGGCGTCACCTTCTCGCATTTCGTCGCCCTGGAGCCCGATCCGACACGCTTCAAGGTCTGCGCGGCACGTATGCCGAATATCGACACTGGGACGGGTGCCGTCTTCGACCTGCGCCGGGAGGCCGTCAGCGACCGCGAAGGGATCGAACCGTTTCTGGCGAACGGTCTCTTCTCCGCGCGCTTGGTGGACGCCCGTGTCGCCCACCCGGCGGTCATGCAGGTTCAGACCTGCACGCTGGACACCCTCGACGAGACCCTGTTCGGTCGGGATGCGGCCGGCGGCGGTCGGGTCTTGATCAAGCTGCACGTCGAGAGTGCGGAGTTCGCGGCCCTGCGCGGTGCGGAGCGCCTGCTGCGCGACGTGCCCTGCGACCTGCTCGTGAACCTGTCGCATGACGAAACCTCGTACCTGAAGATACCGCCCTACCTCGCATCGTTCGGCTGCTTCGATGTGACGTTGCACGCGCATGCCCTGTTCGGCGAGGGACTCACGCTCTTCGCACGCCACCGGCTCTGACACGCCTCATACCGAGTCTCGCCGATCCCGACCCAGAGTCGAGATCGGTGAGGTCCGGCGGACGGCCGCCGCCGCGCGGGCGGACCTCGATGAGCCGGACGCATCAAGGTCCGGTAGGAGCACCGGCGCCACGGGTTGCCGATGTCGGGCGTCGCGCCCCATCGACACGGCCGAGCGCTTCGCCGGCGCTGCGGCGATGGCGATCACAGAGACACTCCGTCTGTCCGGGGTGTCCGCCCCGCGGCGCGCGATTGCCGCCGGGAGGCCGAGGCGTTCATCGAGGACGGGCGACGGGCCTCCGCTCGGCGAGGCCGGGTTTCGGCTGTCCGCGCATCGCGATCGAGCCGCCGCGCGAAAAATCGTCCGTTCCAGCGAGGCGGTAACGATTCGGTAACCCAACTAATACGAAATCAACGGGTTTAGCCGCGGCGCCTATTAAATTTCGGCTGTGCGTAGTGGTGGCTGGGCGATTCAGCCGCAATCATCGGGATCTGCGACGTCGAAGTCCGATCGAGAAACAAGGTAGAGCGCTCATGAAAGCCCAGATCAAGCCGCGCATCAATCTTGAGGGACGCACACCACTCGAGACAGTTATTCCATTGGCCACCCCGTTCGTGGTCTTCGTCGACCCGGCCAGCGCGTGCAACTTTCAGTGTACGTTCTGCCCGACCGGTCACCGGGACATGATCCGTGACACGGGCCGCTATCAGGGCGCGATGCGCTACGAGGTCTTCACCAAGATCATCGACGATCTCGCCGCTTTCGAGAAGCCGATCCGGGTGCTGCGCCTGTACAAGGACGGCGAGCCCTTCCTGAACAAGCGGCTCGCCGACATGATCGCTTACGCCAAGGCGAGCGGGCGGGTCGAGTACATCGATACGACCACGAACGGGACGTTTCTGACCCCGGACCGCGTCGGCCCGGTGCTCGAAGCGGGGCTCGACAAGATCAACATCTCTGTCGATGGGATGACGAACGCTCAGTATCGCACCTTCACCGGCTTCGACTTCGATTTCGATCGCTTCGTCGAGAACATGAAGTGGCTCTATGCCAACAAGGGTCAATGCGAGGTCGTGGTCAAGATCCCCGGCGAGTTGATCACGGAGGCGCAGCGCCAAGAGTTCTACGACACGTTCGGCGACCATTGCGACCGCATTTTCATCGAGAATTTCGCCCCGTGCTGGCCGGAATTCGACATCGAGGCCCATACGGGTATCAAGATCACGGGCGGCATCTACCAGCAGCCGATCTCCCAGACCGACACCTGTCCCTACATCTTTTACAGCATCTCGGTGAACGCCGACGGCTTGGTCAGCTCCTGCTTTCTCGACTGGGGCCGTAAGCTCGTCGTCGGCGACGTGAGGCGGGACTCGCTGCGGGCGATCTGGTCATCGGATGCGTTAAATGACCTGCGGTTGCAGCATCTCGAAGGCCGGCGCTGCGAGAACGCCGTCTGCAACGCGTGCGGGCAATTGAGCCATTGCCTGCCCGACAACATCGACGCGCATCGGCCCCAGATCCTCGAACGGTTCCGCGCT
>CAXTCV010000408.1:0-2899 GCA_964242725.1 uncultured Methylobacterium sp. | reverse complement strand
CGGAAACAGGTGGTCCCGCCAAGCGCGCAGCCTGAACTCGAGCCCGGGGTAACGGCGCAAGGCATGGACAGCCCTGGCACGCGTCGAGGCCACCAGGCCCCGAATGCCGAGCCCCTCGACATAGTCAATGAGCGCGACTGGCGTGACGCCGAACCGGCGCTTGTAGTCGTAGTCGCCGACGCTGAAGTCGAAGACGCGACGACCTTCGGAATGCAGCACCGCCAACGTCCGTTCGATCACGAGACGGCCTGGCGAACAGTTCGACCAGGAGCCACCCGCGTGGCTGATGCGGATCATGATGTAGTTCTCGGCATCCTGGATGCCGAGAAGGGCCGCCACGACCTCCGTCCCCACTGTCAGAGCGCTCAGGACGACGGTTCCGTCCGCCATCCCGCGGGCGACGAGGTCGCGATAGAACCTGACGATGTCGGGTTGATCGAGAGTATAATTCAGACCGAGCTCGACCATGCGGACCTGCTGCTGATCCTCCATCGCCCTGACGATCTCCTGCGCTCGCGCGGGATCGACCACGATGGAGAAGCATGCCTCCGGCACCTTGGAGAACACCCGCCAGCTTCGCTCGAGCTCCTTGCGGACGCGGCGATCCAGCGTGTGGCGCCAAGCGTCGTAGTCCGTTCCTGTGCGGACCACATTGCCGGTGAGCGCGCAGGGAACGGCGCCGGGCAGGAGCGCCAGAGGATTGGGCCGGCCGCGCAGCGTTGCCGGCATCTTGACGAGCCTGACCAGGTCGGCTGGTGGCAGCTGGCGGCGGATGGCCTTCCAGAGGCGCCCGGCCGCCATTCCGTCGCGCGGGGCCGCGGGGCCGAGCAGCGGGGCATTGTAGTCGGTGAGATGGAGATCCGCGAAGGCGATGGTTCTCAAGCCCCCAACGTGGCTCAGGACGAGCGGAAGCCGGAGGGCGAGATCCCCGTTCTCCGCATCGCGCGCCGTGACCAGGATTGGCGTGAGGTCGGCCCGGCCGGAGAAGGCCCCGTACCAGCTTTCGAGCCAGGTCGTCGTCTGGAACGGCGTTGCCGCGCCGTCCCATGTCGCGGCAACGTCCTCCCATCTGGAATGGACCTCCACGGAATAGGCCGCCTGTCGCCCTGCAACGGTCAGAGCCGACGCCGGGGAAAGGTGACGGGCGTTGCTCAAGCAGCGCCCTCCAGGTCGAGGATCTCGCCCGGATGCGCCGCGTCGAGCCGAAAGTCGACGACACGGCGGGCTTTGCGCTGCCTCTTGATCCAGCGGCTGTCGCGGAGCGCCTTCTGGATGATCGCCTTCGACCAGTAGGCCGGCCCGCTTGTCGCCCGGCTCCTGGGCTCGTAGCCGAGCCGGTTCCGGAGCAGGCCATTCGCCAAATTGACATGTAGAAGCCGGCTGATCTCCTGGTCGCTGAACGACACCGTCATGGAGACGTTGAGGCAATCCATGTTTTCCACGCGGTGAGGCGCGTTCAGCGGCCAGCTCAGCATCTGGCCCGGCGACAGATCCAGCACCTGCGCATGCTCGTCGTACCAGGAATGGTAGGGCATGTTCACCTCGACGTCGTAGAGCGCGATGTCCTCGAGATGCCGCGGGGTCAGAAAGGGTGCCGTGTTGGGATACACGTAGACGCGCTTGCTGCCCATCAGCTGCCACAGATGCTGACCCGACAGGTCCGAATGATAGTAAACCTGGGCCTTGGGCGAGGAGATCAGGATGCCGCAGTCCCGCGTCTTAGGATCGAACCCCGGAAGGTGACGTCCCATCTCGGTGAAGACGGTGTCCAGCATCTCGGAATATTGGGGGTGCGCGGTGGCGACGTTGCGGAGATTGAGCCACATGCGGCCGCGCGCGATCGCCTCGATGACGGCTTCGCCCGACAGTCCAGCAGTCTCGCCTTCCCGCCAATAGCGGCGTTCGCCGCCCGCGCCCATGTGGACAAGACTGTAACGGTCGCGCGGATGGGCATCGATGAGCCGTGCGAGCGACTCCATCGAGAACAGCGGCATGCGATGCAGCCGGTGCTCCATGCGCAACGGCCGATGGCCCCACAGCGCCGTATGCGTGTCGTTCCAGTCCGTGAAGATCGGCTCGTCGGTCATCCCACCCACTCCATCAACATGACGCATGACCCGCACGTGTTTCGGAAGGCTGCCGTTAAATCCGATCCAGCGGGACCGTGAAACGCGACCCGCTGGCGACCGGCCATGCTGCCCTTCTCGCTACTGGTTTTGCCCGGTTCGGGGCCATGCTGAGATCAGAACAGGCTGATCGGCAGATGACGACTGTCCAGCACAGGTCAGACGGGGCCGTATCCCTCGCACTCCGTTGCAGGACCTGGTGTCAACCGCCCGTCCAACCCTCCTGTCCTCCCCTGTAGTCCGCAAGACGCGGCCGGACAGGCAGAAGTCACCGTTTTGGTTAAGAGCGTGACTCGGGCGCCTACGATCGCGCGGGTCGCCGGATACCGAACTGGATGGCCGCGAAGGTTGGGGAGCCAGCAATGTGGCAGCGAGGTTCTCGACATCTTTGGCGAGGCGACGGTTTCGCCCGAACCAGGAGAAGGTTCGCTTCACAGCCCATCGTTTGTTGATGGGCTCGAAGCCGACGGCGTGGCGCCGAACGATCTCCAGGCGGAGGGCGCCGTCACAAGCTGCTTCGTAGGTCTGCTGTGCGTTGTACGCCGTTGGCTTCCGGGATCACCGGTTCTAGCACCATCCGTTCCGGATCCCTCAACTTGCTCGGCAAGCCAGCACTCTCGCGGCGGCACGTCGTCGATGCTCGTCGGTCCTCATGGCCAGCCAACCTGTCTCGATCGGCTGCCCTGAACCACACCAGGACGGGATCGTGAACTTTCTGGGTCCGGCTTTAGCCCGGCTCGCGGTAACCCGCGGCCTCGGCTTCGGCCGCCCAG
>CAXTCV010000407.1:0-2905 GCA_964242725.1 uncultured Methylobacterium sp. | reverse complement strand
AGCGCATCGTCCCGACAGGTGGCGCCCGGCTTTCGGGACGATGGGCCGGGCCGGCGCGACGATCCTGCGCGGGGCGCGGCGATCCCCGAGGGCTCGACAGGCCCCGACCGGCGGATATGTTCCGCGCATGCGTCTCGCCCTCCCCGCCTTCGCCGCCCTCGCGCTCGCCGCGTCCCTGTCCCGGCCCGCCGCAGCCGAGACGATCGTCCAGGGGCGGTTCGGCTGCCACAGCCAGGAGGTCACGGACCGCCTGTTCAAGCTGGTCATGGCGGGCGACGAGTCGGGGTTCGGGCAGCTCCTGCGGGGCAGCCTCGCCAGCGGCGAGTGCCGGTCCTGGACGCCCGGGGAGACGGTCCGGCTCGAGACCCGGACGATGAGCTACGGCTGCCTCGCCCCGGAGAATGCGCAGGACCGCTGCTACTGGACGCCGCTGAGCGCGATCGAGACGCCGAACTGAGATCGCCGGGGCCGGAACCCGGTCTTCAGGCCGCCCGCACGGTGCCGAGGAACCGGTCGACCTCGGCCGAGAGCTGCTCCGCGTGGCGCGACAGGTCCGTGGCCGCCGCGAGAACGTGGTCGGCCGCCCGGCCGGTCTGCTCCGAGGCCTGGGCGACGCCGGCGATGTTGCCGGTGACCTGCTGCGTTCCGGCCGTGGCCTGGCCGACGTTGCGGACGATCTCCTGGGTGGCCGCGCCCTGCTGCTCCACCGCCGCCGCGATCGTCGCCGCGACCGCGTTGATCTCACGGATGCGGCCCGTGATCGTGCCGATGGCCCCCACCGCCTCGCCGGTCACGCCCTGGATCTGGGACATCTGCCCGGCGATCTCCCCGGTGGCCTTGGCGGTCTGGTTCGCCAGTTCCTTCACCTCGGCCGCGACGACCGCGAAGCCGCGCCCCGCCTCGCCGGCCCGGGCGGCCTCGATCGTGGCGTTGAGCGCCAGCAGGTTGGTCTGGGCCGCGATGCCGGAGATCAGCTGCACCACGTCGCCGACCCGGGTGGCCGCCTCGCTCAGCGCGCCCACCAGCGCCGCGGTCTGATCGGCCTCGCCGACGGCCATCTGGGCGAGGTCGGTCGAGCCGGTCACCTGCCGGCCGATCTCCTGGATCGAGCTGCCGAGCTCCTCGGTGGCCGCCGCCACCGTGTTGACGTTGGCGGCGGCCTGCTCGGCGGCCACGGCCACGGCCGTGGACTGTTCGGCGGTCTCCTGGGCGGTCGCCGACATCCGACGGGCGGTCTCCTGCAGGGTGGCGGCCGCGGACGAGACCAGCCCGACGATGCCGGCCACCGCCCGCTCGAAGGCGTCGGCGAGGTCCATCATGGAGCGCTTGCGCTGCGCGGCGGCGGCGATCTCGTCCGCGTGCCTGCGCTCCGCTTCCGCGGCGGCGCTGCGGATGACCATGGCCTTGATGTCCTCGACCGCGCGGCCGACCGCGCCGATCTCGTCCCTGCGGGCCGCCACCGCGAGCGCGGTGCCGCTCTCGCCGCCCGCCATGCGCTGCAGGGCGGCCACCAGGCTGTCGAGGGGGCGCGTGACGCCGAGCACCGCGATCCCGCCGGCGACGCCGAGCGCGGCCAGCAGCCCGATCACGAAGGTGACGATCAGGATGGTGGCCGCGCGCGCGACCTCGGCCTCAGTGGCGCGCTTGCCGTCGTCGATCTGCCGTTCCACCTCCTGCATGTGGCCCTGCATCGCCGTGTGGAATGCCTGACGCATCGCCTGCGCGTCCTTCACCGAGATCTGGACGGCCCCGTCCCGGTCGCCCTCGAGGGCCGCGAGGTTGCTGCGCGCGACGATCGCGAACACCGAAGCGGCGGCCGCGCGAATGGTCTCGATCTTCGCCTTCTCCGCGTCGGTCTTCGACGCGGCGATGAGACGATCGAGGTCGTCGAGCGTCGCCCTGGCGGCCTCGTCGTAGCGGCTCTTGAACGCGATGAGGTCGGCCTCGGGTTTTCCGATGATCAGGTTGCGGTTCATGAGGGCGGCGTCGCCGAGATGGATCCGGGTGTTCTAGAGCCCCGTCAGGCGACCGGCCAGATAATCCCCGACGTAGCTGCTGCGTGCCTGGATCGAGGACATCGTGCTGAGCGCGTAGAAGACGGTGATCGCGCTGATCAGGGTCGTGATCGCCAGGGGCGCGACGATCTTCGTGAGAATCCGGATGTCGTCGAGAAGTCTCATCGGAAGCCAATCCAGCGGTGTCGGTCGTCGTGCGCGCGGTCAATGCTGCCTTGCGCCGGTCTGGCCGCTGTCGCGGCCGGCGGCGCTCTAGCACGGCGCGTCTCTCTGCTCAATGAATAAGCGCGATCGAATCTGAAGTACGGATACAGATCTTGAGCTGATATCGTGATCGTCTTCCGATAAGTAGAAAATCTATCCGAGTATCGAATTCAATGTTTGAATTTTTCGGTGGATCGATCGCGCTATTCGTCCCTATCGGGAGATCGTGTCTGTCGTTAACCGATCCTCTCGCCCGCGGCGCATCCCGGCGGGAGAGAACGGGAGGGGCCCGGCGCCTCGCGCCTCGTCCTGGATATCGGAACCGGGACGAGGCGCGCGGCCCTTGGTTTGGCGTCATCTTTTGTCCGAAAGCCGGAACGCACCTCTCGGGATGATGCGCGCGAGCGGCGCCTTGGTCCCGGGAGCGCTCAGGCGGCCGTCTTGGCCTTGGCCTAGGCGGCCTTCTTGCCCTTGGCCTTCGGCGGCTCGGCCTCGTCGTCGGGCGTGCCGGCGGTGTTGATCGACGCGGCGATCTTGGACAGCAGCGCGTCGGTCTTCTTCTCCTCCTGCAGGGTCTCGTCCAGGAGCTTGGCGGCGTCCGCGTAGCCGAGCTGGGACGCCCAGGTCTTCAGGGTGCCGTAGCGGGCGATCTCGTAATGCTCCACCGCCTGGGCGCAGGCGGCCAG
>CAXTCV010000406.1:0-2906 GCA_964242725.1 uncultured Methylobacterium sp. | reverse complement strand
TGTTGTTGCCCTGCTGGGTGCGGGCGAACTCGTCTCCGGCCAGGATCATCGGCGTGCCCTGGCTCAGCAGCAGGGTCGCCATCATGTTGCGCATCTGGCGCTCGCGTATGGCGAGCACGGCGGCATCGGTCGTCTCGCCCTCGATGCCGCAGTTCCAGGAACCGTTGTTGGTGGTGCCGTCGCGGTTGTCCTCGCCGTTCGCCTCGTTGTGCTTGTCGTTGTACGAGACCGTGTCGTGCATGGTGAAGCCGTCGTGCGCGGTCACGAAGTTCACGCTCGACCACGGCCGGCGGCCGCGCCGGTTGAACTTGTCGGCCGAGGCGCACAGGCGTTGCGCCAGTTCGGCGGGGGAAGTCTCGCTCTTCCAGAAGCCGCGCACGGTGTCGCGGTAGCGGTCGTTCCACTCCGCCCATCCGGGCGGAAATCCTCCGACCTGATAGCCGCCGGGACCGAGATCCCAGGGCTCGGCGATCAGCTTCACCGCCGACAGCACCGGGTCCTGGCGGCAACTGTCCAGGAAGCCGCCGCCCTCGTCGAAGCCATAGCTCTCCCGGCCGAGGATGGTGGCGAGGTCGAAGCGGAAGCCGTCGACATGCATCTCGCTCACCCAATACCGGAGACTGTCGGTGACCATCTGCAGCACGCGCGGATGCGACAGGTTGAGCGTGTTCCCGGTGCCGGTATCGTTGATGTAGTAGCGCTCCCGACCCGGAATGAGCCGGTAGTAGGAGGCGTTGTCGATGCCCTTGAAGGACAGCGTCGAGCCCAGCTCGTTGCCCTCGGCGGTGTGGTTGTAGACGACGTCCAGGATGACCTCGATGCCCGCATCGTGCAGGCGGGCGACCATGGTCTTGAACTCGGAGACGGTGCTGCCGTTGCCGGTGGCGTAGCGGCCGTCGGGGGCGAAGAAGCCGATCGAGTTGTAGCCCCAGTAGTTGGTCAGGTTGTGCTGGCTGAGATGATCCTCGTCGGCGAAGAAGTGTACCGGCAGCAGCTCGACCGCGGTGACGCCGAGCTCCTTGATGTGGGTCACGATCTCGTCGGCGGAGAGGCCGGCGAAGGTGCCGCCGAGGCCGAACGGCAGCGCGGGATGGCGGATCGTGTAGCCGCGCACGTGGGTCTCGTAGATGACCGTGCGCTCCCACGGCACGTTGGGGCGCAGGTCGCGGCCCCAGGTGAAGGCGGCGTCGATGACCCGGCATTTCGGCATGAAGGCGGCGCTGTCGCGGGTGTCGAACGAGAGGTCGCCGTCCGGGTGGCCAAGCTCGTAGCTGAAGATCTCCGGGGCGTGCCGCACCTGGCCGACATGCGCGCGCGCATAGGGATCGAGCAGCAGCTTGTTGGCATTGAACCGGTGGCCGGCGTCGGGCGCGTACGGGCCATGCACGCGGTAGCCGTAGATGGTTCCGGGCCGGGCATCCGGCAGGTAGCCGTGCCAGACCTCGTCGGTATATTCCGGCAGCTCGATGCGATCGAGCTCGGTGCCCCCCGAAGGGTCGAACAGGCACAATTCCACTTTGGTCGCGTGAGCGGAGAACAGGGCGAAATTGACCCCGAGACCATCCCAGGTAGCGCCGAGCGGAAAGGGCAGGCCCTCCGATAGCCTGGAAGTCCGGTGGCGACGAATCACAGAGGCGTCTCCTGGTTGCGGCCGCCAGCCCAAGCGTGCGGCGGCCGGTCTGGTCCGAGCAGTCTAGTCCACACGGACCGGTTGGTTTCCCTTCCGGTGGTTCAGCAGGGCATCATCGAGCCGAGCACCCCCTAGTCGAACAGCAGCCGGCGCAGGATGCCGGGCGCGAGCAGCGCGAGCGGGTTGAACTTGATCGCGGGCTGCTTGACCGGACCGGTGATGCTCAGCGTGACGGCGAGCAGCCCACCCCCCCGTTCCGGGCTGAACACCTTGCCGACGCCGGGAAGCTTACCCGGAAGGGCGTTAAGAAGGTACGAAGGCACGATCGTGCCGCGCAGGTCGAACGTTTCCTGCCTCAGATCGATCGGCCCGCGCAAGGTGGCGCCGAGGGCGTCGTTGGAAGCGTGCGCGTCGGTCAGGCGCAGCGTGTCGCCCTCCAGCGTGAACGGGATCTCGAAGCGGGTGACGACGAGCTGCCGGCTCCGGGCCCCCATCAGGAAGCCGTAGATCGACAGGTCGCGCGCGAGGCGGGCGGCGAGCGGTGCGTCATGGACGGTGAACGGCCCGATCTTCGCCAGGGCGGTCAGGCGCATGCCGGCCGGGCGGTCCTCCATGCGGCCCTCCAGCCTCAGCACGCCGCCCTCGATGCGCTCGCCGACGCCGAGCGTCGCGAGCAGGGCGCCGGCATCCCGCGCGTCCAGCACCAGGTGGCGCCCGTCCTGGCCCGGCGTGACGGTGGCGGTCACCGGAGTCGGACCGCCGATCGCGAGGCTGGCCTTCGCGACGCGCGTGCCGGTGGCCTCCGCATGCAGGGTGACGCCGTCGAAGCCGTGGTTCGCGCTGAACAGCACCCTGCGAAAGGCGAGATCGGCGAGCCAGGCGGTCCTCCGGGCCGGCGCGGGAGGGGTCGGGGTCCTTGCCGCGCCCGGGCCGGGCGGCGCGCCGGCGGACGACGCGGGCCGTTTGAGGAACGGCACCAGGTCGAGTGCCGGTCCGCGCAGCGTCACGCGGATGGCGCCTCGCGAGGCGGATGGCGGCAGCTCGATCCGGCCGGAACCGAGGCTGCGCCCGATCGCGAAGCGCTCGATCACCAGCGCATCCGGCCGGCCGGCATCGACATCGGCATGGGCATCGACCAGCAGGTCCGGTCCGCTGGCATGCAGCGTCCCGATCGAGACCAGCCGGTTGCCCTGCAGGCCGACCACCCCGGAGGCATGGGCGGCGGCGCCGGCGGGCTTGCGCCAGAACGGCGTCTCCAGCCCGGCGTCGGTGAGGT
>CAXTCV010000405.1:0-2923 GCA_964242725.1 uncultured Methylobacterium sp. | reverse complement strand
GGCGCCAACGCCATCGCGGTGATCTCGGACGAATCGAAGCGCGACTACGTGATGAGCCTGGGCGCCAAGGGCGTCATCAACCGCAAGGATTTCGACTGCTGGGGCCAGCTTCCCAAGGTGAACTCGCCCGAGTTCCACGCCTGGACGAAGGAAGCCCGCAAATTCGGCAAGGCGATCTGGGAGATCACCGGCAAGCAGGACGTCGACATCGTGTTCGAGCATCCCGGCGAGGCGACCTTCCCGGTCTCGGCGCTGGTGGTGAAGCGCGGCGGCATGGTGGTGTTCTGCGCCGGCACCACCGGCTTCAACATCACCTTCGACGCCCGCTACGTCTGGATGCGCCAGAAGCGCATCCAGGGCTCGCACTTCGCCCATCTCAAGCAGGCCTCGGCGGCCAACCAGTTCGTCCTCGACCGGCGGATCGACCCGTGCATGAGCGAGGTCTTCCCCTGGGACAAGATCCCCCAGGCCCACACCAAGATGTGGAAGAACCTGCACCCGCCGGGCAACATGGCCTGCCTGGTCAATTCCCCCCGCGCCGGTCTGCGCACCGTCGAGGACGTGATCGAGGCCGGGCCGCTGAAGCGGTAGCCCGGCCCGGCCCCGGGGGCGGCCCGCCCCGCAAGTGCGGGCTCGCGCCCGGGCCGCCCGATCGGCTAAGCTCGCCCGTCCCCGCCGACTCGGCGAACGGCTCGGTGCGTGGGGACGCGCGGATGACGGGCCTGCGAGATCCTGACCGGACCCGGCCCCGAACCGAACCCGGGGGCTGAGGATTTGACCGGCGGCGACGAGCCTTACGTGTACGACGAGGCGACCGGCGAGTGGCTGCCGCCGGGGGCGGCGGGCGCGGCCTCCGAGACGGCGGCGGTCCGCGACGCGGCCGGCACCATCCTCGCCGACGGCGATTCGGTGATCCTGATCAAGGACCTCAAGGTCAAGGGCGCGAACCAGACCCTGAAGCAGGGCACGGTCATCCGGTCGATCCGGCTCACGGACGATCCCGAGGAGATCGATTGCCGCCACGACACCATCAAGGGCCTCGTCCTGCGCACGGAGTTCGTGCGCAAGCGCTGAGCGCGCCTCGGGGCGACCGCGGCGGAGCGCCTACCGCTTGCGCGGCTCGTCCTGCGGCAGGTGGCGCCCGTAGACCTCCTGCTTCTCCGCCCGCTCCTGGATCAGGTCGGCATAGGCCTGCCGCATCTCCGGGGAGACGCTGATGCTCTTGCCCTTGGCGGCCTTGCGCTTGGGCGCCTTCTTGAAGGTGTTGTTCGTCTCGCTCATGCCGGCCCCCTCGAACCGTGGCGGCGTCGCGCGGCCCTGGGCCGATTCGGGTGTCCGGCCGCCGCCCGGGGCCGGACAGGCGCCCTGTAGCGCATCGCGGCGGGGGACGCACGGTGACACAGCGTCGGCGGGGACCCAAACGGCGCGATCTGGCCTGCCGCGGCGGCCTCTGCCAGGATCGGGCCGTTGGATCGGGGGCGGATATGGATTCGCGCGGATCGTGGCTGGACGGGATCCGGGGCGCGACGGTGCTTCTCGCGGGCCTCCTCGCCGCCGCCCCGGTGCAGGCCCAGACCCGGCCGGTCCCGTCCCGGGCGGCACCGGCGGCCGGGGCGCCGGTCGATCCCGCCTTCGAGGCGGCGAAGGCGGCGTTCGAGGCCCTGCCCGAGGCGGAGCGCAAGACCGTCCAGGAGGCTCTGGTCTGGACCGGCGACTTCAACGCCGTGGTCTCGGGGGCGTTCGGGCGGCGGACCTTCGAGGCGCTCGATGCCTACCGGACCCGCGCCGGCGGGGCCGCGCCCCTCGATCCGCGCGGGCGGGCGGCGCTCCTGGCGGCCGGCGCCGCGGCCAGGGCGGCGGCGCGCTTCCGGGTCGCCGTGGATCCCGTCAGCGGCGCGGTGATGGGCGTGCCCGAGCGCCTGCTGGCGAAGCGCACCGCCCTCCCCTCGGGGACCCGCTGGCAGAGCCAGGATGGCCGCGTGACCCTGGAAACCCGGGCCTACCCGCCGGGGACCGAGACCCTGGACGGCCTGTTCGAGAAGGCCACCGCGCCGCTGCCGAGCCGCAAGGTCACCTACACGCTGCGGCGGCCCGACAGCGTGGTGGTCACCGCCGAGACCGGGACCGGCCGGTCCTATGTCCGCTACGCCGCCGGGCCGGCGGGCGTGCGCGGCTTCCTGTTCAGCTACGATCGGGCCCTGGCGCCGGAGGTCGACCGCCTCGTGATCGCGGTGGCGAACGCCTTCGCGCCGTTCCCGGAGCCCGCCGCCGTGCCGACCGATCCGGGCCCTGCGATGGTCCGACCGGCTCCGGCCCGGCCCGAGGCCGGCCCTGCGCCGGGACAGGACGCTTCCGGCGCGGGGGCCGGCCTCACGGTGGCGCCGGGCCGCGTGCTCACGGCCGCCGCGGTCCTGGAGGGCTGTTCCGCGCCCCGCATCGGGGGAGCGCCGGCCCGGATCCTCGGCGCCGATCCGGCCGGTCTCGCGCTCCTCGACGCGCCGGGGGCCCCGGCCCCGTTCCGACCCGTAGCGCGGGTCGAGCCGGTCGGCGAAGGGGACGGCCTGATCGCCCTCGCCCCGGGCCCGGACGGGATCGGGGCCGCCCCGGGCCATGCGGCCGGGGGCGACGTCGTCGCGGCCCTCCAGCCGGGCTCGGCCGGCGCGCCGGTGCTCGATCGGTCCGGTCAGCTCGTCGGGCTGGTCGCCCGCTATCCCGCGGCGCCGCGCCGGGTCGCCGGCATCGTGCCCCCCGCGCGCCTGCCGCTGGTGCCGGTCCGGGCGATCGGCGCGTTCCTCGCCGCTCAGGGCATCGCCGAGGCGAAGCCGCCTCAGGACGGCGGCCCAGGCGCGGTCGCGCGGGCGGTGGTGGGCATCGCCTGCCGCTAGCGCCGTTCCCGAGGGCGGTGAGGCCCGAGGCTTGGGAA
>CAXTCV010000404.1:0-2940 GCA_964242725.1 uncultured Methylobacterium sp. | reverse complement strand
ATCAAGCTGATCGCCTTCACGTTCAGCTACCGGCAGGCGAGCGTGATCTTCCCGATGGTGCTGGCCGCGCCGTCCTTCTTCGCCAAGAAGATCACCCTGGGCGCCCTTCAGCAGACCTCGCAGGCCTTCGGGCAGGTGCAGAGCTCCCTGTCGTTCTTCGTGGATTCCTACACGACGCTCGCCGCCTACAAGGCCAACACCAACCGTCTCGGCTCCTTCCGGCGGGCGATGACCAAGGCCGAGGCATTGGAGACGGCGGGCTACGGCCTCGTCCAGGGCAACGACACGACCGGCGACGTCACCGCCCGCGGCCTGGTGCTCGCCCTGCCGGATGGCCGGCCGATCGTGACCGCCGACGCGCTGACGCTGCCGCGGGGCGGCGCGACCCTGGTCACCGGGCCGTCCGGGTCGGGCAAGTCGACGCTGTTCCGGGCCATCGCCGGGATCTGGCCGTTCGGCAAGGGCCGGGTGGACGTGCCGGCCGGGCAATCGGCCCTGGTCCTGCCGCAGCGGCCCTACATCCCGCAGGGCACGCTCCGCGGGGCCGTGGTCTATCCGAACACCATCGACCAATTCTCGGACGCGGCGATCAGGGATGCCCTGACGGCGGCGCAGCTGCCTCAGCTGGTGGACCGCCTGGACGAGACCGACACGTGGGAGCGGCGGCTGTCGGGGGGCGAGCAGCAGCGGCTCGCCATCGCTCGGGCCATCCTGTCCAAGCCGGAATGGCTGTTCCTCGACGAGGCCACGGCCTCGCTGGACGAGCCCTCCGAGGCGGCGCTCTATGGGATGCTGCGTGAGCGCCTGCCCGGGACGACGATCGTGTCGATCGGACACCGCTCGACCCTCGACGCCTTCCATGACCGGCGCATCACGCTGGAGCCGGAGGGCGGCGTCTTCGTGCCGCGGTCGCGGCGGGAGCCGCTGCCGGCGGAGTGAGGCAGGCGGCCCCGGAGCGGACGCGCTCACTTCCCCCTCTGTGCGCGGGTGGGGGCCTATGCGGCAGGTCGCCCTGAAGCGCGCTAAGGCCCCGTCCGCAAACCCGCGGCCGCCCGCGCTGCCTGCTCGATCGCCGCGGGATCCGGCGTGCCGGGCTTCACCACCCAGCTGCCGCCGACGCAGAGCACGGACGGGATCGCCAGCCAGTCCGGGGCGCTCGCCTCGGTGATGCCCCCCGTCGGGCAGAACCGCACCGCGCCGAACACCGCCGCATGCGCCTTCAGCGCCTTGATCCCGCCCGCGGCCTCGGCCGGGAAGAACTTGAACCGGTCGAGCCCGTGGTCGAGGCCGCGCATGATGTCGGCGGCCGTGGCGACGCCCGGGAGGTAGGGGACGCCGTTCGCCTTCGCGGCCTCCGTGAGGGGTTCGGTCAGGCCCGGCGAGACGATGAACGCGGCCCCCGCCGCCAGGGCGTTGTCGAGGTCGCGGGGGTTGAGGACCGTCCCGGCCCCGACCACCGCGCCCTCGACCCGGGCCATCTCCCGGATCACGTCGAGGGCCGCCGGGGTGCGCAGGGTCACCTCCAGGGCCGTCAGGCCGCCCTTCACGAGGGCCTCGGCGATGGGCCGGGCCTGGGCCACGTCCTCGATCACCAGGACCGGGATGACGGGCACGGAGCGCATCAGCGCGTCGATGCTGGTGAGATCGTTCATGCTCGGCACCTTCCCTACGGTCTCAGAGGCCGGCGGCAGCGAGCATCGCCGAAGCGCCGCGCTCCGCCGTGTCCGCCCCATGGCGCATGAAGGCGAACAGCTCCCGACCGGTGCCCTGTGCCGGCGCCGGCGCCTCGGCCTCGGGGCGGGCGGCGAACTCCGCGTCGTCGACCAGCACCTCCAGCAGCCCGTCGGCGGCGCTGAGCCGGACGATGTCGCCGTCGCGGATCCGCCCGATCGGGCCGCCGCCCAGCGCCTCGGGGCTCAGGTGGATCGCCGCCGGCACCTTGCCGGACGCCCCCGACATGCGGCCATCCGTGACCAGGGCGACCTTGTGGCCGCGGTCCTGCAGCACGCCGAGCGGCGGCGTGAGCTTGTGCAGCTCCGGCATGCCGTTGGCCTTCGGGCCCTGGAACCGGACCACCACCACGACGTCCCGCTCCAGCTCGCCCGCCTTGAAGGCCTTGAGAACGGCATCCTGGTCGGAGAAGACCCGGGCCGGGGCCTCGATGGTCCGGCGGCTCTCCTCCACGGCGCTGGTCTTGAACGTCGCCCGGCCGAGATTGCCCTGCACCAGCCGCATGCCGCCGTCCGGCTGAAACGGGTTGGCGGGCCGGCGCAGCATCGCGTCGTCCAGGCTCTCCGCCACGGCGTCCTCGAAGACCAGATCTTCCCCGCTCAGCTTCGGGTCGCGGGCATGGTCGCGAAGCGACTGACCCGCCACCGTCAGGATGTCGTCGTGCAGCATGCCGGCGTCGAGCAAAGCGGCCATCACGAAGCTCATGCCGCCCGCGGCGTGGAAGTGATTCACGTCCCCCGGGCCGTTCGGGTAGACCCGGGCGATCAGTGGCACGGCGCCGGACAGCCGGTCGATATCCGCCCAGTCGATCACGATACCGGCGGCGCGGGCGATGGCCGGGAGGTGGATCGCGTGGTTGGTCGATCCGCCCGTGGCGAGCAGGCCGACCGCCGCGTTCACGATCGCCTTCTCGTCGACGCAGAGGCCGAGCGGCCGGTAATCATTGCCGGCGCCGCCGATCTCGGTGAGCCGGTGGATCGCCGCCCGGGTCACGGCCTGGCGCAGCTTCGTGCCGGGATTGATGAAGGACGCGCCCGGCATGTGCAGGCCCATCATGTCCATCATCATCTGGTTCGAGTTGGCGGTGCCGTAGAACGTGCAGGTGCCGGCCCCGTGATAGGAGGCGGATTCGGACTCCAGCAGCTCCGCCCGGCCGACCTTGCCCTCGGCGTAGAGCTGGCGGATCCGCTGCTTCTCCTTGTTGGCGAG
>CAXTCV010000403.1:0-2946 GCA_964242725.1 uncultured Methylobacterium sp. | reverse complement strand
CTGGAAGGCCGGGACCGGCGCGATCGAGCCGTCGGCCTTCAGGGCGAAGTCGGGCAGCTGCGCCGAGCCGTAGCGGCCGATGCCCTGGCCGACGAGGCCGCTGACCTGGAGATCGAGGCGCTTGTCGATCACCGGCAGGGTCGCGGCGCCGCCGATTCCGTAGCCGAGCGCGGTATCGGAGTGGCCGGGGAGACGGGTCGCGGCGTTGAGGGTGGTGGGGCTCAGCCGGTCGTCGAAGAAGCGCACCAGCCCCTTCAGCTCGAAATGCCCGAAGCCCGGCTCGATGGCGAGCTTGCCGATGAGGTCGGGGACGCTGCTGTTCGAGTAGGTGGTCGAATTGTTCAAGAGCCCGGCCGCGTCGCCGGTGTTGTTGACGTTGACGAGGCTGGGCGCGGCGAAGGGGCTCGGCGGCAGGACGCTCTGGGGCGATTCCGCCGACAGGCCGGCCCACAGG
The DNA here is from genome assembly GCA_964242725.1 of uncultured Methylobacterium sp. Classification (GTDB taxonomy): domain Bacteria; phylum Pseudomonadota; class Alphaproteobacteria; order Rhizobiales; family Beijerinckiaceae; genus Methylobacterium. Next base: position 2,492 of record CAXTCV010000403.1, on the reverse strand, counting down.
CCCGGGGCGATGTCCTTGACCACGCGCACCTGCGGGTTGCGGGTCCAATTGAAGCCCGGCACATACTGGGCGTCGATGGTGAGCGGGATCTGCTCCTTGAGCGGCGTGATGCCCGACAGGTCCGTGGTGACCAGGCTCCAGGCCTGCCCGGCGAGCACGTGCCAGCCGCTATCGAGGGCATCGACGGTGGCGAAGATCTGCCGGACGCGGGGCGTGTAGCTGTTGCTCTCGCGCGAATTCGAGGTGGTGCCGGCCGCCAGGAAGTCGATCTCGTAATAGCCCGAGATCTGGAGCGTCGGCTCGACCCGGGCGGTGAACAGACCGCTCAGGCGGCTCTGCCGGGCGGAGAAGCGGAACTCGCTCTCGCGCGATTGCGGGCTGTTGCGGAACGGGATGCCGTTGAAGTCGGTGGCGGTGTCCGAGACCGTGTTGGGGTTGCGGAAGATGCCCGCGAGCTCGACGAAGCCCCCCGGGGTGAAGCAGATCGCCGGCCCGAGGGCGTAGCTGCCGGCGTTGCAGACGAGGTCGTTGGCGAGGATCACGGGCGTGTGCTCGCTCACCCCCGGCCGGGCCCCGCCGGGGCCGCCCGCCTGCGCCACGCGCTGCTGGTGCTCCGTCCGGGCGGCGAGGCGGGCCTGATCCCGCGACAGGACCCGGCGCTCCCGGGTCTCGCCGGCGAGCGCCGCCTTCTGCGCGCCGGACTGCCGGCGCAGGGCGGCGAGTTCCTGCTGCATGGCCAGCATCTGGCGCTGCATCGCGTCCATGCGCGCGGCCATCTCGGCGACGGTCTGGGCCCGGGCCGGACCGGCTCCGAGACCGGCCGTGAGACCGAGGGCGAGACCGGTCGCCGCCGCGGTGGCGCGGGCGCTCGGCAGGTTCAGGCGCAGCATCGGTCCTCACCCAACGGGGTCGGGGATCCTCGGGCGGGATCCGCGGCGAACAGCCCAAGGCTGTGGGATGTGGCATACGACGCTCGCATGACGTTTCCCCGCGGGGTACCCCGGAGGCGGGGGAAAACGCCGGCCGGCGACCGGTTCCGACGCGCTGTGGCGCCGCCGCCACGGCCGCTAACCCTTTGTCGTCACACGCATTGGTTCGCGCTGCCCGCGGTGGCGCGCTCCCGCTCACCGCCGCACCGGGGGCGACGCGGGCCGGCGACCCGGAGGGGAACGGGCCGCGCGGAACTTGGCCGTGCCGAGCCTGCGCTCTCTGGTTGTACGGGCCTCAAATCCCGCGCCTTGACTAAGGTATCGGCCATGGCCTGCGACGCGCGCGGGATCTCCGTCACCGCCCGCAAGAACACCCATGCTGTCGAGATGCAGGCGCTCCGGATCACGGAGCCTCAGGTCGAGCGCCCGGAGTATCATCCGGAGACGGAGCAGGTCCTGCGCCGCCCCATCGCGGAGACGCACGGCCAGCGCCTGGAGGAGGCGCTCCAGGGCCTGTCCGAGAGCCCCTCGGCCCTCGAGGAGGGGTTCCTGGGCTTCGGGGGCAACCATGATGGCCCCGGGCCGCGCGCCGGCCCAGGACGAGATCCTGAAGAACGCCGACGCCAACCACGCCTTCGCGAACTTCGAGATCGCGGCCGACGGGTCGCTGCTCGTGATCGGCGACGCGGCCGGCCAGCAGGGCCATCGGACGGCCTTCCAGCCGTCGCTGAAGGCTGGCGGAGGGCATGGCCGCGGCGGTGCGGACGCTCATCGGGCCGACCACCGCGCGCGATATCCGGCGGACCACCGCCGGCGCGCAGGCCGACCGGCAGGGGGCTTCCGGCGGGATCCGCGACCACACGGCCCGTGACGGAACCGGCCGCGCGCCGAGCGTTCGGCCAGTCATGGCCAAGCTCAGGCGAGATCAGGCCGGATCGCCCCCGCGGGCCTTCCGGTTTCCGGAGACGCGACACCGGCGGATCCGGGCACGAAAAACAGTTCCGGTGGGCGAACCTGCGGCGGGTGTGACCGTTATGTCTCCAAACACGGTTCCGGAGGACAGGTTATGGCCAAGCATGAGATCCTCGGCTACTTCGAGCACCGCCGCGACGGAGCCTGGGTCTGCGTCCGGCCCTTCACCCTGACGACCCGGGATGCCAGCGTCGACATCCGCCAGGGGATGCGCTTCGATTACGGCAAGCGGGTCGGCGGCGTCGACCTCGCGGAATACCTCGAGCGGCTGGGCTCGCAGTTCGGCTCGTAGGCCCGGGCGGGGGGTCGTCCCCCGCCGCGCCCGCTCATCGTACGAGGCGCCGGACCCGGGTCCGGCGCCTCGCGTCGTTCAGGCCCCGCCCCATTGCATCGTCAGCCCGCCATCGACCACCAGGGTGTGGCCGGTGACGTAGTCGGACGCGTCGGAGGCGAGGTAGAGGATCGCCCGGGCGATCTCCTCGGGCCGGCCGGCCCGGTGCCACGGGATCCGCTCCAGGGACTGGTCGAGCACCTCCGTCTTCTCGAAGCGGTCGGCGGTCATCGGGGTCTCGATCAGGCCGGGGGCGACGT
>CAXTCV010000402.1:0-2953 GCA_964242725.1 uncultured Methylobacterium sp. | reverse complement strand
AACACAGGGCACATGGACTCACATCCCAATGAACTTGGGAATCCCAGACGAGTCTAAACTTTCGGCGATTGGTATTACACCATCGGCGGGAGCTGCCGCTCCGCTTTTCAGAGTTCCAAACCATGCGCGGTCGCTTGTACCTGAGAGTTTCCGGGGCGGTTGCTCCTTCGGTGCCGCCTTCGCCCGGAGGCCTCCGCGATCTCTTCCACGCATCCAATGTGCCAACACCGCAACCGACCGTCAAGACTGTTGCAACCTGCAACTACCTTCGGTCGTGATTTTCGCCGTCCTGGACAAGCTCGGCAAAGCGTTCGTGCAGCCTTTCCGCGTAGCCGCCCGTAACCCAGGCCATAACCGTTTTCAGCGCCGCCAAGAACTCCGCCCGCCGCTTGGCGTCCAGCGGCTTCAGCATGAGCGCCTCGAGCTCTTGGGTCAGGGGGTCGGCCTTCCGGCAAAGACGTTCGCCTTCCAGGGTGACTGCCAAGGTGAAGCGTCGCGCGTCCTGTGAAACGCCGGTGCGGCTGATCAGGCCGGCCTGCAGCATGCGGTTCAAGATGCGCGAGGTCGCGGAGCGCTCGAACCGGGTCAGTCGCGCCAGTTCCGTGAAGCCGATGCCGGGCGAGCCACGGACCAGGCGCAGCACGCGCAGCTCGCGCACGTTCCACCCGAAGCGTTGCTGGATGAGCTGATCGGCAGCACCGATCCCCTCGTCGGAGATCGAGGCCAGGGCGTAGGTGAGACTGTTTTCGAGCATGTGCGGCGATCTCCTCAGGCGAACCTAACGAAGAAAGTTGCGATAAAAAACTGTTGCATTCTACAACTATCGTGCGTTACGACGTTCGGCACCTGCTGGGAGCTGAAGACACCTCGATCGCTTGATCGCACCCGCCAATAACGACACCCGACAACCGCAAACTCCCACGATCACGGAGAGACCGCGGACGGGACGCCAGACGCACCGGAATGAGCCTGATCTCGGCATGTGGCGGCCCGCGCACTGCATGGCGAGTCGATCATGCGCGAAAGGGCCGAGGGCCCCGAAGGACTCATCATGTCATCCGCCTCGTTTGTCGCCCCACTCAACCCGGCGCCTGTCGCGTCCGGACCGCCCATCTCCGACCCGGCCGGCCGCCGTCGCGGCGTGATCGCCGCCGTGATCGGCAACACGCTGGAGTTCTACGACTTCACTACCTACGCTTTCTTCGCCGTTACCATCGGCCGGACGTTCTTTCCATCCAACGACGCTTGGATCAGCCTGCTTGCCTCCGTCGCCACCTTCGGCGTCGGCTTCGTCACGCGGCCGATCGGCGGCGTGTTCATCGGCGCCTATTCCGACCGCGCCGGCCGTAAGCCGGCCATGATGCTGACGATCGCGCTGATGGCCGTCGGCATGCTAATGGTGGCATTGACCCCCGGCTATGCGACGATCGGCATGGCGGCGCCGGCGCTCATCGTCCTGGGACGGCTGATCCAGGGCTTCGCGCTTGGCGGTGAGGTGGGTCCGTCGACCTCCTACCTCATCGAGAGCGCGCCCGAAGGCAAGCGCGGCCTCTACGCGAGTTGGCAGCTGGCCAGCCAGGGAATCGCAGTCTTCTTCGCCGGGCTGATCGGCTTCGCCCTCTCGCTCCTGCTCAGCGCGGAGGACATGCAGGTCTGGGGCTGGCGCATCCCGTTCTTGCTCGGCCTGTGCATCATCCCGGTCGGCTTCTACATCCGCCGTGCGATGCCGGAGACGGCCGGTGAAGGCCACGGCGACGCCGAGGCGACCACCAGCGCGGTGCTGTCCCGATTGTTTCGTGACCACCGCGGCAAGTTCGCGCTGATGATCCCGATCCTGCTATGCGGCGCAGTTTCGACCTATGTCGGCAACTACATGACCACCTATGCGATCGCGACATTAAAGCTGCCGCCGAGCGTGGCCATTGCTGCGGCGGCCGTTGTCGGGCTCTGCCTGCTGGTCTTCTCGCTACTGGCCGGCTGGCTTGCCGATCGTTACGGGCGCAAGATCGTCATGATCGTGCCCCGGGTGCTTCTCGTGGTCGCGACCTATCCCGCCTTCCTGTTGATGACTACATCGCCGGGTGCCGCTTCGCTGCTGAGCATGTCGGCGTTGCTCAATACGTTGGCCGCGATGAGCGCGGCGGCCAGCCTGGTCGCCATCCCGGAACTGCTACCGCGCAGCGTCCGCAGCGCCGGGCTGTCGATCGCCTACGCCTTCGTGGTCACCGTATTCGGCGGCACGACGCAACTCGTCGTCACGTGGCTGATCGGCGTCACCGGCAATCCGATCGCCCCGGCCTACTACGTGATCGCGACCAGCATCGTGGGCGTGATCGCCATGATCGCCGCCCCGGAAACGCGTGACGAGACGCTCGCCTGAAAGCCTGGCCGCGGTGGATGGCGGTTCCCGCTTTCGCCATCCACGACAGGCACCGATTATGGAGGACATAGTGAGCACCGCACCTATTCCCGCACGCGCCATGCTCCCAGAGGCGCTGGAACCCTTCAAACCCGAACTCATCAGGATGCGCCACGCGATCCATGCCCACCCGGAGGTCGGTTTCGAGGAAACCCGCACCGCCGCGATGGTTGCCGAACGCCTTCGCGAATGCGGTCTCGACGTCAGGGAGGGGTTGGGCGGAACCGGCGTCGTGGCGACGCTCCGCGGCAACCGGCCAGGCAACCGGTCGATCGGCCTGCGGGCCGACCTCGACGCCCTGCACATCCAGGAGGCTGCGGGGCGCCCGCACGGCTCGCGCACCGACGGAAAGATGCATGCATGCGGCCATGACGGGCACACGACCATGCTGCTCGGAGCCGCCCGTTACCTGGCGGGGCAGCGGGACAGCTTCGCCGGCCAAGTCGTGTTCATCTTCCAGCCCGCCGAGGAGACCCTCAGCGGCGCGCCTCGCATGATGGAGGAAGGCCTGTTCGACGAGTTCCCCGTCGACTC
>CAXTCV010000401.1:0-2973 GCA_964242725.1 uncultured Methylobacterium sp. | reverse complement strand
CCCTGCGGAGGCTGCTGCCCGTACCCGGGCGGCGGACCCTGCGGTGCAACGTAGCCCTGCTGTCCGTACCCACCGGGTCCACCGGGCTGGCCCCCGAAACCGGAGCTGGACTGCTTCGAACCGCCGCCGATCTCAGGGATACTGCCGCCGCTCTGCAGGAAGCGCACGACGGTGAGGGCCGTGCCGAGCACGATGGCGAGCAGCACGATCCAGAAGCCGAACCCACGCCCGTAGTCGACCTTGACGCCGGTTCCGATGTCACTGCCGTCCTTGGCGTCCGGGGTGACGAACGCGGCGATGATCACGAACAGCAGGGACAGCGCCCAGGCGCCGATCGCGGCGAGCCGCGCCGGGAACGGGACCCGGCCGGGCAGCAGGACGTCGGCGAGGACGAAGGCGGCGCCCACCAGGGCCAGCAGCACCGCGAACCAGCCGAAGAACCCGTGCCAGGCGTTCTCGTGCGCCGACTGGCTGACGGTACGACCGCTGAGCGTCACCGACGCCTTGCCGGTGTAGAAGCTGAAGAACGAGAAGATCAGGGCGAGCAGGCCCGCGCCGGCCGCAGCCCAGTCGAGCGGGTTGACGGAACCCAGGCTCACCCTGCCGCTGGACGGAGCGCCGTAGCCACCGGGCGCGCCGTATCCGCCACCTTGCGGCGCTCCGTAGCCCCCGCCCGGGGGCGGCCCGTAGCCGCTACCTTGCGGCGGCTCGTAGCCCCCGCCTTGCGGGGCGCCGTAACCGCCGGGTGGCGGCGGCGGTGATCCGGGGGGACCGTAACCGGCCATCGAGCATCAACCCTTCACGTCGGTGCATGGATTCGAGCAAGAGGTCGAAACACCCTAGCGCGGGCTGAGTGCGACCCCGTGCGCGAACGAACGCGCCGGAACACCCGAGCGGGTGTTCCGGCGCGTCGTCGGTGCGTATGCGTTTAGGACCTACCGCGATCTACTGAGGCGGCCCGTACCCGGGCGGCGGGGGCGGCTGCTGGCCGTACCCCGGCGGGGGCGGCGGCGGCTGCTTGCCGTACCCAGGCTGCGGTGCGTTGGGGGTACCGCTGATCCCGCCCTGCGGGCCGTACCCGCCGACGTTCGGCACCTTGCTCTGCAGGCCGCCGGGCAGCTGACCACCGGTGGCCTGGAAGCGCATGAGGCTGAGCACCAGGCCCGCGATGATCACAATGAGGCTGGCCCAGTAGCCGAAACCTCGGCCGGTGTCCACGCCCTTGACGTCCGGCACGTCTTCCGGGAACACGAACAGGGCGATGATCACGGAGATGGTCGCCAGCGCGAACGCGCCCAGACCGGCGAGACGGGCCGGGACCGGCAGCTTGATGTGCGGAGCGAACAGCGAGATCGCCACCAACGCCGCTCCGATGACCGCCAACAGCGCCGCGAACCAGCCGAAGAAGCCGTGCCATGCGGATTCGCTGTCGGAGCTCGAGCCGTACCCGGCGACGCTGACCGATGCTGTGTAGTAGTCGAACAGCGAGAAGATGAAGGCCAGGGCGCCCGCACCCACGATGCCCCAGTCGAGCGGGTTGAACGCCTTGGCGTCGAATCCACCGGAGCGGCCCGGGCCGGGTCCGCCAGGACCACCACCGGGCGGCGGTCCATACCCTCCGGGCGGCGGGGGCGGGCTGCCCGCGGGCGGCTGGCTGCCCGGCGGAGGCGGGGGCGGCTGGAACGACATGGCGTCTCCTTGGGGATCGATCCGCAACGGATCTTGGCAAATTTTCAGGAACTGCGTGCTGGCAAGGTAGCGCTCCCCGGCGGTGCAGCGGAACAGCAGCGGCGCCGCGGCGAGGCCGGACATGGAGCAGGAGGCCGCGCCCTGCCCGGCTGATACATCAAACGCAGCCGTCATATGCGGACGATCAGGGCAAAACGAAGGGACCGCCGCGGGGCGACCGGAGTGATCCGGGCCCTGCGACGGTCCCTTACGAGTTGATGAAGAAGTGGTCAGCGGGCGCCCGCGCGCCCGTCGACGGGGCCCAGCAGCGTCAGGCGCCGAGGATCTCGCGCATGAGCTGGGCCGTGGCGCTCGGCGTCTTGCCGACCTTGACGCCGGCCGCCTCGAGGGCCAGCTGCTTGGCCGCCGCCGTGCCCGACGACCCGGAGACAATGGCGCCGGCGTGGCCCATGGTCTTGCCCTCGGGGGCGGTGAAGCCGGCGACGTAGCCGACGACCGGCTTGGTCACGTGCTCCTTGATGTAGGCCGCGGCCCGCTCCTCGGCGTCGCCGCCGATCTCACCGATCATGACGATGGCCTTGGTCTCGGGGTCGTTCTCGAAGGCCTCGAGGGCGTCGATGTGCGTAGTCCCGATGATCGGGTCGCCGCCGATGCCGATGGCCGTCGAGAAGCCGATGTCCTTCAGCTCGTACATCATCTGGTAGGTCAGCGTGCCGGACTTCGACACCAGCCCGATGGGGCCGGTGCCCGCGATGGTGTGCGGCGTGATGCCGGCCAGCGACTCACCGGGCGTGATGATGCCGGGACAGTTCGGCCCGATCATCCGCGTGCTCTTGCCCTGCAAATAGGACCAGATCTCGGCCGTGTCCTGCACGGGCACACCCTCGGTGATGACCACGAGCAGGCCGATGCCGGCGTCGATGGCCTCGATGCAGGCGTCCTTGGTGAAGGCCGGCGGAACGAACACGACCGACACGTCAGCGCCGGTCTCCTTCATTGCCTGCTCGACGGTGCCGTAGACCGGCAGCGTCTTGCCGCCGAGCTCGACCTCGGTGCCGGCCTTGCGCGCGTTGACGCCGCCGACGATGTTGCTGCCGGACTCGACCATCAACGTGGTGTGCTTGGAGCCCATGCCACCGGTGATGCCCTGGACGATGATCTTCGAGTCCTTGTTCAGGTAGATCGACATGTTCCTCAGCCCTTCGAAGCCAGCTCGGCGGCCTTGTCGGCCGCGCCGTCCATCGTGTCGACCTGCGTGACGAGCGGGTGGTTCAGCTCGTCGAG
>CAXTCV010000400.1:0-2986 GCA_964242725.1 uncultured Methylobacterium sp. | reverse complement strand
GTCGGGCTGCCCCAGGTCACTTCGCCCGAGGTCACTTCGCCCGAGGTCACTTCGCTGCGCTCGCGAGGACGGAGTGGATGGCGCGACACCGCTCGGCGTCGCGCCCGGCCCGCACGCGACGGGATCGATCAGCCCTCGATGATGCGCTCGTCGAGCTTGCGGTCGACGGTCGCGACCGTGCGGTCGATCTCGGTGCTGGGCTCGCCGAGCTGGTGGGAGATCAGCTTCACCAGCAGATCGACCCGCTCGATATAGGGGGCGCCGTTCGCCACCGCGCGGGCGGCCGAGGACGGCTTCAGCAGGCTCTCGGCGGCCTTGGCGTATTTCTCGAACGGCACTTGGTCGGCCGGGTCGGCGCCGAGCTTCCGGGCGATCCCGTCGACATGCTCGTAGATCGCCCGGGAGCGGGCGAGATCGCCATGCACGGCGTCGTGGATCGATTGCGGCTCGCCCGGGGTGATGCAGCGGTAATTGCCGGTGAGCAGCATCGACCACTTGGCGAGCGGCACGAACAGCGAGTCGAACACCTTGAGCTTCACCGGCACCTCCTGGCCGTCGAGGCGGACCGCGTCGATGTCGGCCTCCAGCTCCCGCAGCAGCCGGTTGTGCGCCGCGTCCGCGAAGGTCGCCGCCTTGAAGTTCGTCGGCAGCCCGACATGGAGGACGTTGGCCTCCTCCTCCGGGGGCCGGAAGGCCTGCGGATCGGGGGAGCAGAGCGTCACCAGACCCGGCTCGAACCGGTCCCAGACGCCGGCATTGGTGTAGGCGTCCTCCAGATCCATGGCGGCGAGACCCGGGATCCGCTTGAGGTAGGGCAGCGGCGGCATGTTCATGATCGACAGGCAGGGCAGCTTCGCCGCCGCGATCTTGATCATCAGGACGCGGATCGTGTGGTTGTTGTATTGCGGCTCCTGCATGGCGAGCCCGACGAGGTCGTAGCGCGCCACGTCGACGTCCTCCGGCGGCATCGCGTCGACCTTGCCCGGCAGGTCGCGCGAGTGGATCGACCGGTGCTCCTTCTCGTCGCGGAGCTTGATCCGGACCTCGGTGCCGTCGCGGTTGATCAGGTCGGCGGTCTTCCTGCGGCAGACCAGGGTCACGTTGTGACCGGCCATCAGGAGCTTGGTTCCCAGGAGCGAGCCGTAGGAGGCCCCCAGGATCAGGATGTTCTTGGCCATGTCGGTCCTCCCCAGCATATTGGTCTTGCTGTTGTTGTCGGGCTGACGGGTGCGGCGCGCCGATGCCGCGGCCCCATCGCTTCACCGATGGATGGCAGCGGGGCGGGGAGAAGGCAAGCGTTCTGGTATACCTGATCCCAACCCGGTCCGATATGCGATCGGACGATGGGCGATGCGGGTCTGGAGACGCTCGGATGGCCTCTCAGACGCGAAGAATGCGGCGCGGCTCCCCTCTCCCGTGCGGGCTACGATGTTCGCATAGCGCTGGCCGAGACGCTCTCTCCTCCCCCTTGCGGGGCGGGGAAAAGCGCCCTTTTTCCAGCGTGTTGATGTCAGACTGAGACGTGGGAATCCGGTAGCCCGCACGGGCGAGGGGGCCTGCGGCGCTCCGTCCTCGACGTCGTGCCCAGACCGGTTGATCCGTCGGCCGGCGCGATCCCTAACCCCACAGTTCCGGCGTCGGCGGATGCATCAGGCTGCCCTCGTAGCGCAGCGGCGGCGCGCGGTCGCGGGCGAGCAGCAGCGGCCCGTCGAGGTCGACGAAATCGGCGTCGTGGGCGAGGAGCGCCGCCGGCGCCATGCCCAGCGAGGTGCCGAGCATGCAGCCGACCATGATGGCGAGGCCCCGCCCCTTCGCCTCCCGGGCGAGCAGCACCGCCTCGGTCAGGCCGCCGGTCTTGTCGAGCTTGATGTTGATCGCGTCGTAGCGCCCGGCGAGCGCGTCGAGGCCGGCGCGGTCGTGCAGGCTCTCGTCGGCGCAGACCGGGACCGGGTGCGGGATCCCGGCGAGGAGGGCATCGGCATCGGCGGGCAGCGGCTGCTCGATCAGCGCGACCCCGGCCCTCAGGCAGGCGTCGAGGTTGTCCTCCACGGTCTCCGGCCGCCACGCCTCGTTGGCGTCGACGATCAGCCGGGCCTCCGGCGCGCCGGCCCGGACGGCGGCGATCCGCTCGGGGTCCCCGGCCCCGCCGAGCTTGACCTTGAGCAGCGGCCGATGGGCCGCCTTGCGGGCGGCCTCGTGCATGCTCTCCGGGGTGCCGAGGCTCAGCGTGTAGGCGGTGATGACCGGACCCGGTGCCGGCAGCCCGGCGATCGCCCAGGCCCGGCGGCCCTGGAGCTTGGCCTCCAGGTCGAACAGCGCGCCGTCGAGGGCGTTGCGCGCCGCCCCTGCCTTCATCCGCGTCATCAGTTCGTCCCGGCCGATCCCGGCCGCGATGGCTTCCCCCTGCCCCTCGATCAGCGCGACCACGCTCTCGACGCTCTCGCCATAGCGGGGATAGGGCACGCATTCCCCGCGCCCGACGCCGTTCTCGTCCGTGATCGTGGCCACCACCACGGCGATCTCGGTGCGGGTGCCGCGGGAGATCGTGAAGGCGCCGGCGATCGGGAAGCGCTCGACGGCGAGGCTCAGGCGGCGGCCCATGTCAGGCCTCCGGGAAATCGGCGACGATCCGGTCGACCAGCCCGGCGACGCCGAAGCGCACCGGGTCGGTGGCGGGCAGGCCGTGCGCGGACCCGAGCTTGTCCAGGAGCGCCCGGGCCTCGTCCTCGGCGAGCGCCTGCGTGTTCACCGCGATGCCCACCGGCTTGATCCCCGGGTTGGTCAGGCTGCCGAGCTGCACGGTGAGGTCGATCACTTGGCCGATCGTCGGCAGCGGATGCTGCACGCCGCGCATCCGCGAGCGGGTCGGCTCGTGGCAGACCACGAAGGCGTCGGCCTGGGCGCCGTGCAGCAGGCCGAGGCTGACCCCCGCGAAGGACGGGTGGAACAGCGAGCCCTGCCCCTCGATCAGGTCCCAGTGATTCGG
>CAXTCV010000399.1:0-2988 GCA_964242725.1 uncultured Methylobacterium sp. | reverse complement strand
CCACGTGGTCGGCCGCTTCCGCTCGGACCCGGCCTGGCCCGGCCCGGTCTGGGGCGTCGGCACGCGCACGCCCTACCCGCTCCACGCCCGTGCCCAGCTCATCGAGCGCGCCGGCGCCCTGTTCTCCGCAGCCTGACATCCCGCATGACCGATCCCCGCGACACCCTTGGCTTCGTCCGGAACTGCCTCGACCGTCATTCGGCCGAGCAGCCCGAGGAGGCCGTGCCCGCCTTCGATGCGCCCGATGCGCGCCTCGTCCTCCTGTGCGGCGACAGGATCGTCCTGCGCGGTGCCACCGCGCTGATCGCGCCCGGGGATGCCGCCGACCTTGCCGACGGCCCACGGGTCTTCCTCGGGCATCGGGACGGGCGGCCGGTCTTCGCGGCCGCCGCTCCGCCCGAGGCCGCGGAGCGTTTCGCCGGCGACGGGATCCGGACCCTCGACCTGCGCAGCATCGCCACCGAATCGGCCGTGGCGGCGGAGGAGCTGGGCCTCCTGGCGGTGGCCAAGTCGATGCTCGACTGGCACGCCCGCCACGGCTTCTGCGCCAATTGCGGCACCGCCACCGTGGCGCGGGCCGGCGGCTTCCGTCGGGAATGTCCCACCTGCGCCGCCCACCACTTCCCCCGGGTCGATCCGGTGGTGATCATGCTGGTGCGTCGGGGCGATGCCTGCCTGCTCGGCCGGGGCCCTCACTTCCGACCGCAGATGTATTCCTGCCTCGCGGGCTTCCTGGAGCCCGGCGAGACCATCGAGGACGCGGTGCGGCGGGAGGTGTTGGAGGAGACGCAGATCCGGGTCGGTGCCGTCACCTACCGGACGTCGCAGCCGTGGCCGTTCCCGTCCTCGCTGATGCTGGGCTGCGCCGCGGAGGCCCTCGACGAGGCCATCGTGACCGATCCGAAGGAGCTGGAGGATGCGCGCTGGTTCGACCGCGCCGCCGTCGCCGCGATGCTGGCGGGGAGCCATCCCGAGGGGATCCAGGCCCCGCCGCCCATGGCGATCGCCCACTACCTGATGCGGGCCTTCGTGGCCGGCGAGACCTGATCTTCCGCGGCCGGGTCAGCCCGGACCGCCGCTGCTCCGGCTCGGATCGTCGGCGGGGTCGATGTAGGTCAGCCCGAACGGGCCGGAGCCGTTGACCTGCAGCTCCACCGGCTCGTCGGTGGTCCAGAGGGAATGCGGCATGTCCTCCGGCAGGTAGACGAAGCCGCCCGCCTTCAGCGCCGCGCCCTTCGTCTTGTCCAGGGTGCGCCCGTGCTCGTGGCAGATCGACCCCGACAGGATTGTCAGCGTCTCGGGCTTCGCATGCGTGTGCGGCGCGATCACCGTGTTGGCCGGGAACTTGAGCCGCAGCACGAACGGCCCGGGCTGGGCCGGATCCCCGGCGACGCGGCTGATCTGTGTGCCCTTGGGCAGGTTCGGCGGCCCCGGTTCGTAGCGGACCGACGCCGCGTCGGGCTTCACCACCATCCCGCCCGCGCCTTGGTCCGCCGCGATGGCCGGACCGGACGCCGCGAGCAGGGCCGCAGCACCGAGCCAAGAACGGATCGTCATCCAGAGCCTCCCAGACCGCTCGGGCATCTATCACCCCGCTTGCTGGTTCTGGCGCAGGCCTGGCGGTTGCCCAGGCTGACGCGCTGGCGCAGATCGACGCGGACGCCCTTTGCGAAAAAGGTGCTGCCGAAACGGAGATGCGGATCCGCCCGCTTCGGCAGATGCGCCGCCACCGCTCGCGGAGCGGATCGGCTGTCACGAAGACCCCGTCGCCCGCTTCCTGATGGAGCCACACCGACCGGACCGGCCGGGTCGTGCCATCAGGCATCACCCTCGGACCCTCAACAGCGAGCCGAGCACCGTAGCGGCCGTGCGGGAGGCTGACGACCATGCTCGCAGCGATATGGTCGAACAAGGCGTCGGCACGCGCCTTCGGATCTTCTCGGCGGAAGCCGTGCGCGAGGAAGACTTTGGCTTTAGACCCCCCGTCCGGATGGGTCCGATCGAGCAGGTAGTGGACGATCGTCTCGTGGGGAACGAGCGCAGTCCTGAATGGAACGCGAGAGCCGATGAAAAGGCGGGATCCGCGATGACGCGAAACCGATCCGGTTCAAGCGTGACCAGGGTCGCGAAGGGTTCGGTGAATCCGACTCGTCAGCCGCCCCGCGCGCCCAGGTAGCGACGATCGTCCCTTGACTGCCGGCGGGCATATCGCGCCCGTCCGCAGCGGTCTGACCATCGATAAGTGCGACCCGGCTCAAATCGCGGATTGCGGCCGCTTGCCCCAAGGTTCGAGCGTCGAAGGTCGGGTCGAAAGACATGTGGTTCGTCTCGCGCGGATCGCGCAGGCCTGCAAAATCCGCGGATCTGACGGCCCGCCGCGTCGCTCCGATCGAGCGATCTCTTCGATACCGGTTCGATCCTGGTGTCCGAACCGTCCGTCGGGCGGCGCGGTCTTCAGATCGCCACCCGCTCCGGCGCCGTCTCGACCTGCGCGGCACCCCGCATCTCAGAGAACGCCTCGCCGACCATCAGCAGCGCCGGCCCGTCGAGGCCCGCGGCCTCGACGCGGTCGGCGAGGTCGGCCGCGGTGCCGCGCAGGGCCTGCTGGTTCGGGCGCGTCGCGTTGAAGACCAGGAGCGCCGCGGTCGAGGGCGCCAGCCCCTCCACGACCGCCCGGGCGAGCAGCGCCCGCAGGGTGCGCTTGGGCATGTAGACCACGGTCGTGACGCTCGGATCGGCTAGCGCCCCCCAGTTCAGATCGTCCGGGAGATCGCCGCGGCGGTCATGGCCGGTGACGAACTGGAGCCGGCGCGCGGCGTCGCGATGGGTCAGGGACAGGCCGAGGGAAGCCGCCGCCCCCTGCGCCGCCGAGACCCCCGGCACCACAGCGACCGGGATGCCGGCGGCCCGGCAGGCCTCGATCTCCTCGCCGGCCCGGCCGAAGACCAGCGGATCGCCGGATTTGAGCCGCACCACCTGCTTGCCCGA
>CAXTCV010000398.1:0-2998 GCA_964242725.1 uncultured Methylobacterium sp. | reverse complement strand
CCTCGCCGAGCTCCTCGACCTGATGCTGGGCGAAGAAGCCGACCGTCATCTTCGAGGACTTCTTCAGCGAGCCTCCGAGCGTCGGCATGCGGCCCGCCACCAGCTTGGCGAAGGTCGACTTGCCGTTGCCGTTCGAGCCGAGCAGCCCGATGCGGTCGTCGTTGGAGATGTTGAGGCTGAGCCGGCTCAGCACGGGCTTCTCGTCGTAGCCCGTCGAGGCGCCGTCCATGGCGACGATGGGCGGGCTCAGCGGGCGCTCGGGCGAGGGCAGGTGGAAGGGCATCACCTGGCTGTCGATGATGGCCGAGATCGGCTTCATCCGTTCCAGCATCTTGATGCGGGACTGCGCCTGGCTGGCCTTGGTGGCGGAGGCGCGGAAGCGATCGACGAAGCTCTGGAGGTGCTTCCGCTGCTCCTCCTGCTTCTTGATGTGCTTCGCCTGGATGGCCTGCTGCTCGCGGCGCTGGGTCTCGAAGCTGTCGTAATTGCCCCGCCACAGGGTCAGCTTGGCCTGGTCGAGGTGGAGGATGTGGTCGCAGACGGCGTCGAGCAGGTCGCGATCATGGCTGATGATCAGCACCGTCGCCGGATAGGTGGCGAGATAGTCGATGAGCCAGAGCGTGCCCTCGAGATCGAGGTAGTTGGTGGGTTCGTCGAGCAGCAGCAGGTCCGGCCGCGTGAACAGCACCGCCGCCAGGGCGACGCGCATGCGCCAGCCGCCGGAGAACTCCGACAGGGCGCGGTTCTGCGCCGCCTCGTCGAAGCCCAATCCCTGCAGGATGGTGGCGGCGCGCGACGGCGCCGCATGGGCCTCGATATCGACGAGCCGCGTATGCACCTCGGCGATGCGGTTCGGATCGGTGGCGGTGTCGGCTTCCGCGAGCAGGGCCGCGCGTTCCTTGTCGGCATCGAGCACGAAGTCGATCAGCGTCGTGGGGCCGCCCGGCGCTTCCTGCTCCACCTGACCGAGGCGCATGCGGTTGGGGATCTGCAGCGTGCCCGATTCGGGCTGGAGGTCGCCCGCGATCATGCGGAACAGCGTGGTCTTTCCGGTGCCGTTGCGTCCGACGAAGCCGGTGCGCGCCCCGGTCGGGATCGCCGCCGACGCATGATCGAACAGCATGCGCGGCCCGAGCCGGTAGGTGAGATCGTTGATATGGAGCATGGGGCAGATGTGACGCGGGGGTGAGCGCGACGCAAGGCCCATGCCGGCGTGGCAGCCTTGTGAGGACGGGACCGCGCCGGTAAGAGGGGCGCACCCGGGCATCCGCCCCGTCTTTCAGCCTGAAGTGAGCCCATCATGGCCGTCGAGCATACCTTCTCCATCCTGAAGCCGGACGTGACCCGCCGCAACCTCACCGGCGCCGTCAATGCCGTGATCGAGAAGTCCGGCCTCCGCATTGTCGCCCAGAAGCGGATCAAGATGAGCCGCGCCCAGGCCGAGGAGTTCTACGGCGTCCACAAGGAGCGTCCCTTCTTCGGCGAGCTCGTCGAGATGATGACCTCCGCGCCGGTGGTGGTCCAGGTGCTCGAGGGTGAGAACGCGGTCCTGAAGTACCGCGAAGTCATGGGCGCCACGAACCCCGAGAAGGCCGACGCCGGCACGATCCGCAAGGAGTTCGCGCTGTCGATGGGCGAGAACTCGGCCCACGGCTCGGATGCGCCCGAGACCGCCAAGCAGGAAATCGCGCAGTTCTTCAAGCCGGACGAGATCGTCGGCTGACGAGCCGAACCGCTCACCTGCCGACCACGCCCGGCCTCGGCCGGTCGTGTTCGGCCTCGTGAGGAGGCCGGGAGGCGATACGTCCCTCAGGGCAGCTTCACCTCGCCCGACGCCACCAGCGCCAGCGCCCGCGGGTAGATGAGGTGCTCCTGCTCGAGCACGCGCGCGCCGAGCGTGTCGGGCGTGTCGTCGTCGAGCACCGGCACCGTGCCCTGCGCGATGATCGGCCCGGCGTCGAGTTCGGGCACGACGAAATGCACCGTCGCTCCGTGGGTCTTCACCCCCGCGTCCAGCGCCCGCCGGTGGGTATCGAGCCCTTTGAAGGCCGGTAGCAGGGCAGGGTGGATGGAGATCATCCGGCCGAGCCAGCGCTCGCAGAACCAGGGGCTCACCACCCGCATGAATCCCGCGAGACAGACGAGGTCGATCTCGCGCTCCACCAGCAGGGCATCGACGGCGCGGTCGAAGGCTTCCCGGCTCGCGTAGTCGCGGTGGCTCAGCGTCGCCGTCGCGATGCCGGCGGCCTGCGCGATGGCGAGGCCGCCGGCATCGGCCTTGTTCGAGAAGACCAGCACGGCCTCGGCCGGGAAGTCCGGCGCCGCCATGGCCCGCAGCAGCGCCTCCATGTTGGAGCCGCGGCCCGAGATCAGGATCGCGGTGCGCCGCCGCGTGCCGTTCACAGGACGAGGTCCCGCCGGATGACGACGCGGTCGCCGGCGATGGCGGTGATCTCGCCGATCCGCACCGCCGGCGAGCCGAGTTCGGCGAAGACGGCTTCCGCCTCGCCGGCCCGGTCGACGGCCACCACCACCGCCATGCCGATCCCGCAGTTGAAGGTCCGCGCCATCTCGGCGGGTGCGATGCCGCCCTCGGCCGCGAGCCACTTGAACACCGGGGGCACCGCGACCGCGTCGAGGTCGAGCACGCAGCCGAGCCCCTCGGGCAGCACGCGGGGCAGGTTGTCGACGAAGCCGCCGCCGGTGATATGCGCCAGAGCCCGGATCCCGTCGGTGCGCTTCAGCGCGGCCAGGAGCGCCTTCACGTAGATGCGGGTCGGGACCAGCAGGGCTTCCGCCAGGGTCATGCCGTCGGCGAAGGGGCAGGGGGCGTCCCAGCCGAGGCCCGCCCGGTCCACCACGCGGCGGACCAGGGAGAAGCCGTTGGAATGCAGCCCCGAGGAGGCGAGGCCGAGGATGACGTCGCCCCGAGCGACGCCGCGGGGCAGCAGCGTGCCGCGCTCGGCGGCGCCGACCGCGAAGCCCGCGAGGTCGTAGG
>CAXTCV010000397.1:1159-3004 GCA_964242725.1 uncultured Methylobacterium sp. | reverse complement strand
TCTCCTTGCCGGTGCCGCGCGCCTCGATCTCGCGGTCCTTCATGGCGGCGCCGATGAGTCGGATGGCGCCCAGGCGCTTCTTGTCGCCGGCCTTCATGGCCTCCTTCATCAGGGTGGGGAGCTGTTCGCGCATGGTGGACCATCCTTCGCGCCGGCGCCGCCGGGCCGCGCCCGATTGACCCATCGGAACGCTGCCTCTAACGATGCGCCGACAAGCGACATTTGAACGAGGGCGGGAGCGGTCCCGGCGCCGGCGGAGACCCGCGGGCGCCGCGGTCGCCCGCCGGAGCGCGGGGTGTAGAACGGCGATGAGCGACCGACAAGACGCGTTTCTCGGCTGGGTCGATCCGGTCCCGACCGCCCTTCTCGTGCTGGCCGACGGCACCGTGCTCGAAGGCACGGGCTTCGGGGCGACCGGCTCCGCGGTGGCGGAGGTCTGCTTCAACACCGCCATGACGGGCTACGAGGAGATCCTCACCGATCCGTCCTATTCCGGCCAGATCGTCACCTTCACGTTCCCCCACATCGGCAATGTCGGGGTCAACGACCAGGACGTCGAGACGCTGGGCAGCGCCGAGGGCGGCGTGCGCGGCGTCGTGCTCCACGCCGCCATCACGGCCCCCTCGAACCACCGCGCCAGGGCGGCGCTCGGCGACTGGTTGAAGCTGCGCAACATCATCGGCATCGGCGGCATCGACACGCGCGCCCTCACGGCGCTGATCCGCGACCGCGGCATGCCCAACGCCGTCATCGCCCACGACCCGGAGGGCCGCTTCGACCGCGACGCCCTGAAGGCCCAGGCGGCGGCGTGGCACGGGATCGACGGCACCGACCTCGTGCCCGACGTCACCTCCGCCGGGCGCTCCGAATGGGATGAGACCGTGTGGAGCCTCGAAGACGGCTTCGGCCGGCAGCAGGCCCCCCGGCACCGCGTCGTGGCGATCGATTACGGCATCAAGCGCAACATCCTGCGCCTGCTGGCCGATGCCGGCTGCGCCGTCACGGTGGTGCCCGCCTCGGCCTCGGCCGAGGACATCATGGCGCTCGAGCCCGACGGCGTGTTCCTGTCGAACGGCCCCGGCGACCCGGCCGAAACGGCGCGCTATGCCGGCACGGTCATCAAGACCATTGTGGACCGCAAGGTGCCGACCTTCGGCATCTGCCTCGGCCACCAGCTCCTCGCCCTGTCGCTCGGCGCCAAGACCCTGAAAATGCACCAGGGCCACCACGGGGCGAACCATCCCGTGAAGGACCAGGACACCGGCCGCGTGGAGATCGTCTCCATGAACCACGGCTTCGCGGTCGACCCCAAGAGCCTGCCGCCCGAAGCGGTCGAGACCCATGTGTCGCTGTTCGACGGCACGAATTGCGGGATCAGCCTGTCGGACCGCCCGGCCTTCTCGGTGCAGTATCACCCCGAAGCCTCGCCGGGTCCGCACGACAGCCACGGCCTGTTCCGGCGCTTCGTCGCCCTGATGGACGCCGACAAGGCGAGCGGAAAGCCGCGCGCGCCGGCTTGAGCGGAGGGCGCTTGTCGACACCGGCTCGAGATCCGGCCACACCCTCCGGGCTGTCATCCCGGGCGGAGCGCAGCGCGACATCGTCGCGCCAGCAGAGACCCGGGAACCAGCGGTGCGACCGGACGATGCCTGTCGTGGTGAGGCCCGGCCGATCGGCTGGTTCCCGGGTCGTCGCTGCGCTCCGCCCGGGATGACACCGTCGAGGGTGAGGCCTGCTCGCCCAGGCCTCTCCGCGCGCTCGACGTCCACGCATCTTTCTCGTTTCTGAACCCGGCCACACCCTCCGGGCTGTCATCCCGGGCGGAGCGCAGCGCGACATCGTCGC
>CAXTCV010000397.1:0-1059 GCA_964242725.1 uncultured Methylobacterium sp. | reverse complement strand
GGTTCCCGGGTCGTCGCTGCGCTCCGCCCGGGATGACACCGTCGAGGGTGAGGCCGCGCTGTCGTCGGACGAGGTCGGCGCGCTCGACATTGGCGCCCTGTCTCGTTTCTGGATCCGGCCACGCCCTCCGGCGTGTCATCCCGGGCGGAGCGCAGCGCGCCATCGTCGCGCCAGCAGAGACCCGGGAACCAGCGGTGCGACTTGATGCCCCCCTGTCGAGGTGAGACTCGGCCGATCGACTTGTTCCCGGGTCGTCGCTGCGCTCCGCCCGGGATGACAGCGTCGAAGATGAAGAGGCGATGCAGCGGGCGACGACCGAGGGACCGAACCTCTCCGGCTGCCGCCGCGGCCTGAAGGCCGGGTGAACGCGCCACTCAGCCCGGGTTCAAGACGGGCGGATCACCGTCTCTTCCGTCCCGCAAGCCTGCAGGGGAGAGGGTGAGAAGATGTCGAAACCCATCGTGTTTTTGAGCGCCGCCGCCGTGCTGTTCGCCTCCGCCACGCTGCCGGGCTGCGCGTCCGCCGCCGACTATTTCGACGGTGGCGAGCCGACCGCCGCGGTCCGCGGCCAGGGGGATTGGCCCGCCGACGGAGGCCGCTTCGAGGAGCGGTCGGCCCCGCGCCCCGCCGTCGGCTATCGCGCTCCGGGCCCGGTCGTCTTCGACGAGCGCGAGATCGACCGCCGCGTCGTCGGCCCCGTCCCCGCCGGCGGCGAGACGGGCTGGAGCCGGCCCGGACGGCCGCTGCCCCCGGCCTATGGCGAGGGCGACGAGGGCCCGATCCCCTTCGCGCCGCGCGCCGCCTTCGCGCCCTATGGCGGCGAGGCCGGCTATGGCTATCGTCCCGCGCCGCTCTACCGCGCCGCCGCGGCACCTATCGGGCCGGGCTTCGGCGATGAGGGCGGCGGTCCCGACGTCGGCTGCACGACCGAACAGGCGCAATCGATCACGCCCGCCGGCTGGCGCAAGATCGTCACCCACCGGACCTGCTACCGGCGCTGAGCGCGTCGGACCCTCGCCCGGGTCACAGCCGGCTGAGGAAACCGCCGAAGGTCATCAG
>CAXTCV010000396.1:0-3021 GCA_964242725.1 uncultured Methylobacterium sp. | reverse complement strand
GTCTTCACCGGCGCCTCCAACGACCAGATCATCGCCTACGCCAAGGCGACGCCGGAGCGCGACAATTGCGTCTTCACGATGGTCAACCTCGACCCGAAGAACCGCCAGGAATGCACCTACGAGGTGCCGCTCTGGCTGTTCGGCCTGCCCGACGACGGCGCCGTCGAGGTCGAGGACCTGCTCCAGGGCTACACGTTCGAGTTGCGGGGCAAGACGCACCGCATCGCCCTCGACCCGGCCGAGCGATCCTGCGTGATCTGGCGCCTCCGGGCGCCGCGGCGGGTTGCGGGCTGAGCCCGCCCGTGGCACTCGGCCATGGCAGTTGAATCCTGCGGCGGGCGTTCCCGTCGCCGACCCTTGCACCCGCGCGGCGGCCGACCGACCGCGTCCCGGCCGGTCCCCCCGCCGGTCCCGTCAGATCCGACCGATGAGGCAGCGACGCGATGATCGATCGCAGCGACCCGCAATGGTACCGTGACGCCATCATCTACCAGATCCACGTCAAGTCGTTCTTCGACGCGAACAACGACGGGATCGGCGACTTCGAGGGTCTGACCCAGCGCCTCGACTACGTCCGCGACCTCGGCGTCACGGCGATCTGGCTGATGCCGTTCTACCCCTCGCCCCTGCGCGACGACGGCTACGACATCGCCGATTACGAGGGCATCAACCCGTCCTACGGGACCATGGAGGACTTCAAGGCCTTCGTGGCGGCGGCGCACGACCGGGGCCTGCGGGTGATCACCGAGCTGGTGATCAACCACACCAGCGACCAGCATCCCTGGTTCCAGGCCGCCCGGGAGGCCCCCCCCGGCTCGCCCGAGCGCGACTTCTACGTCTGGTCGGACACCGACGAGCCGTACAAGGACACGCGCATCATCTTCCTCGACACCGAGGCGTCGAACTGGACCTGGGACCCGGTCGCCAAGCAGTATTTCTGGCACCGGTTCTACAGCCACCAGCCGGACCTCAACTTCGACAACCCGAAGGTGCTGGAAGCGGTCATCGCGACGATGCGCTACTGGCTCGACATGGGCGTCGACGGCCTGCGGCTCGACGCGATCCCCTACCTGATCGAGCGCGACGGCACGAACTGCGAGAACCTCGCCGAAACGCACGAGGTGATCAAGAAAATCCGGGCGGCGCTGGATGCCAGCTATCCCGACCGGATGCTGCTGGCCGAGGCCAACCAGTGGCCCGAGGAGACCGCCCAGTATTTCGGCGACGGCGACGAATGCCACATGGCGTTCCACTTCCCGCTGATGCCGCGGATGTACATGGCGATCGCCCGGGAGGACCGGCACCCGATCACCGACATCATGCGCCAGACCCCGGAGATTCCGGAGGGCTGCCAGTGGGCGATCTTCCTGCGGAACCACGACGAGCTGACCCTCGAAATGGTGACCGCGGAAGAGCGCGATTATCTCTGGTCGTTCTACGCCGCCGAGCGGCGGGCCCGGATCAACCTCGGCATCCGCCGCCGCCTCGCGCCGCTCCTGGAGAACGACCGGCGCAAGATCGAGTTGATGAAGTCCCTCGTCCTGTCGATGCCCGGCACGCCGGTGCTCTATTACGGCGACGAGATCGGCATGGGCGACAACATCTATCTCGGCGACCGCGACGGCGTGCGCACGCCGATGCAGTGGACCCCGGACCGCAACGGCGGCTTCTCCCGGGCGAACCCGCAGAAGCTGTTCCTGCCGGCGATCCAGGACCCGATCTACGGGTTCGACGCGATCAACGTCGAGGCGCAGACCCAGGCCCAGACCAGCCTGCTCAACTGGACGCGGCGCATGATCGCGATCCGCAACAACAGCGTCGCGCTGGGGCGCGGCACGATCCAGTTCCTGTATCCCGGCAACCGCAAGGTCCTGGCCTGGATCCGCGAGCACGAGGACGAGCGGGTCCTGTGCGTGGCCAACCTCTCGCGCGCGCCCCAGGCGGTGCAGCTCGACCTGTCGGAGCTGCGCACCGCGGTGCCGATCGAGCTCACCGGCGGCACCGAGTTCCCGCCGATCGGCGACCTGCCCTACCTGCTGACCCTGCCGTCCTACGGCTTCTACTGGTTCAGCTTGAGCGCCGCCCGCTCGGGGGCGATCGGCCCGCGGCAGGAGCCGCCGGAGCTGTTCACCCTGGTGCTGACCGGCGGCATCGAGAGCCTGATGTCGGGCCGCGAGCGCGTCGCCTTCGAGCGCACCGTGGTGCCGCCCTTCCTGACGAGCCGCCGCTGGTTCGGCGCCAAGGGCTCGCGGATCAGGAGCGTGAAGGTGATCGACTGCGCCGCCGTCAAGGACGTGGACGGGAGCGCGCGCTTCCTCCTGCCGCGCCTCGACGTGCAGCTCGCCAACGGCGAGACCCACCAGTACTTCGTGCCGGTGGGCGTCGACGAGGGCCGCGAGGACGAGACGCTGCTGCCCTTCGCGGTGGCGCGGGTGCGCCGGGGGCCGCGCACCGGCCTGCTCTACGGGGCAGCCGGCTCCAACGACTTCGCGGCCGGCCTGATCGAGGACATGCGCCGGGCCCGCGAGATCCCCACCGAGAGCGGGCGGCTGGTCTTTGCCGCCACCTCGGCCTTCGACCCGGAGGTCACGGTCGACGTGGCCGACATCCGCCGGATCTCGGCCGAGCAGAGCAACACCTCGATCGCCATCGGCTCGAAGATGATGCTCAAGCTCCTGCGCCGCCTGCAGCCGGGGACGCATCCCGAGATCGAGGTCGGGCGCTTCCTCACCGAGCAGGCGGGGTTTTCCAATACCCCCGCGCTGCTCGGCACCCTCGAACACGTGGCCGAGGACGGCACGCGGACGGCCCTCGCGGTCCTTCAGAAGTTCGTCATGAACCAGGGCGACGCCTGGACCCTGATGCTGGAGGGCTTACGCCGGGACTTCGAGACCGTGGTGCTCACCCCCGAGAGCGAGGCCGCGACCCCCGAGGAGGCGTTCCAGGCCCACCGGCCCTGGGCGGAGCTGCTCGGGCGGCGCACCGCCGAGCTGCACGCGGCGCTGGCGACCGAGACCGACG
>CAXTCV010000395.1:0-3026 GCA_964242725.1 uncultured Methylobacterium sp. | reverse complement strand
AGGATCGCAGATCGCGCAGAACGGCGGAGCCGGCCGTTCTAACGTCCGCGACGGCCGGCGTGCGCAGGGCGCCGCCGGTCGATGCGGACCTTGCCACGCCATGCAAGCGCCACAACGAAACTTGCCGATCCTGGCCCGCACCGAGGGACGTTGCCCCACAGGCGCGAACTCAACGCGCCCGGCCCCCGCTTACACTTCCACTTGGCTGATCAGCTCTCGCTGACGAGAGGTTTGCGTTTCTGTCGGCAATGAACATCAGGCCTGATAGCGAAGATATCCCACGACCGCCCGCCAGACCCTCGATCGAAGGTCGCGCTGGTCTGTTTCACCATGCACTCCGGCAGCATCGATCATGCCCTTGATGATTGCCATCACGTCACGGGCTGCCGTGTCAGGGTCCGGTTGGCACGGCAGGTCCGGATGTCCCAGCGCCGCGGCGACGAGAGCGAGAAATCGCCCTGCGACTTGCTGAACGTCGGGATCCTGAGGCAGGCGGGCTTCCTCGAAATCCAGCAGCCGAGCGAGCACCGGACGGCGCAGTTGATGCGCGACCGTGGCCTCCACGAGCACAGCGAGTGCCGCCTCTCCGGATGACGCCGCCGAAGCCGCCTGGGCTTCGTCGAGCAGCAGCCCGGTTTCACGGGTGATGAGCGCCCAGAGGATCGCCTCCTTGTTGGGGAAATATTGATAGAGCGAGCCGATGCTGACACCGGCCCGCTCGGCAACGGCGTTAGTCGAGAAATCCTCACCCTCCCGCTCCTCCAGAATGCGAGCCGCAGCCTCGACGATGGCCGTCACAGTCGCGATCGAACGCGACTGTCTCGGCCCTTTCCTTGGATGTGCGCGGCGAAACGAGATCGGATCCGGCATGGATGGTATGCGAGTAGAAAACACGAGCTTCAGCTCATATTCTGGAGATGTCAACGGCCGACAGGAGCAGCCCCGTGCCAAGCAGCCAATCGAAATTCGAGTCAGCGATCACGATCTTCATGCTGGTGAAGACCACGCCCGAGTGGCTTGGCTTTACCGTCGAGCATCGCAACCAGTTAGCGAAGACGCATCTCACGCCGATCCTCGAGAAGTGGGGGGAGTCTGTGCGGATGCGATTCTTCGACATTGAGTTCTACTCGGCGCGCGTGACCGATTTGTGGATGTGGGACGCCAAGGACCATCACTCCTATGAGATGCTGGTCGAGGAGCTTCGCGAAACCTCTTTTTGGGATCGCTGGTTTCAGATCGTCGAGATCCTGCCAGGGGTCGAGGACGCCTATGCCAAAAACTACGAACGCGATGTCGTTACGGTCTGACCCGGGAGGATGAACCAGGTGAGCGAGAAGAACCATACGGCGATCGTGACCGGCGCATCCAGGGGCATCGGTGCTGCGCTGGCGCGACGGCTTGCGTCGGACGGATTTCGAACGATCGTCAACTACGCGTCGCGTCCCGACGAGGCACGCCAAGTTGTCGCCGCAATCGCGGCTGCCGGAGGGTCGGCGACGGCTGTGCAAGCTGACGTGGTCGATCCATCCGAGGTGAAGGCTCTGTTCGAGGCCGCAGAGCGGGAATATGGCGCAGTCGACGTGCTGGTGAACAATGCCGGCATCCTCAGGATGTCCCCATTGTCCGAAGCCTCTGACGAGGACTACCAGCGCCAGGTCGCAATCAACCTCACAGGCAGCTTCAATGGCATGCGTGAGGGGGCGCGACGCCTACGGGACGGAGGCCGCATCATCAATCTATCGACCAGCATTGTCGGCACCTACCTACCGGCACATGGAGTTTATGCAGCGACCAAGGCGGCGGTAGAGGCGATGACCCGCATTCTCGCCAAGGAACTCGGTCCACGCGGGATCACTGTCAATGCGGTGGCACCCGGGCCGGTCGGAACGGAGCTGTTTTTGGCCGGCCGGTCCGAGGACCTGGTTCAACGCATCGCCGCCGAGATCCCGATGGGCCGCCTCGGCGAGCCGGAGGATATCGCCCGCGTGGTTTCCTTCCTGGCTGGGCCAGACGGCGGTTGGGTAAGCGGACAGGTCATCAGGGCCAATGGCGGCCGGAACTGAATGCAAAGCTAAGTCGCGGCCGCCGGATCGAGTACCGCCTCGGCTGTTCTGCATCCAGGTCAGAGCGTCCGTTTTCCATCAATGGCCGACACCCGAGGCTATCGGTGCAGAGGCAACGGCGCGAGCAGCGCGTGCGAAAGTGCGAGCACCGCCTGGCACGCTCGGCGCCGCGGCGGATCGCAGATGTGTCGTATGATGGAGCTGCCGGCCTGCTGCAGCCCGAAGACGGCGAAGGGGTATAGACGGCACCGAGAAGCGCATGCTGTTCCAGCCCAGGCGAACGGGAAGTTTGCGCCCGGGCGCAGGACGTGCTGCAGGCTTGGCAGCTTGGCGTAGAAGCGGTCGCCGATCGCCAGGTCGCCTCGTGCAAATGAGAACCGGCTGAACCCTTCGCCTCCTTCCGCTCCGGTCAACTGCAGATCGGTGAACAGGCTGTCGCGGCATCGACGACGCATGAATGCGTGAGGTCGTGCCGTGGTCGCCGGCTCGGGAGATGCCTGTCCCGTCGACAATCCGCCTGCGCGAGGCTGGCAGCCCCTCCGGCGTTGTCGACCTGTGCGACAGCAGGACGCCTGCAATATGCCCCAGCCCGTCCGCTGCTCCTCGCAAGCGGCGCCGAACTGCCACGTCGGAGAGCTGAGCGATGCCAGTAAGCCCGGCCCAGGCCGCTGCCGAACGCAGGCTCAGCCCATCCGGGCCATGAGCCAGCGCCGATCGGAGTAGAGGCCCGGCATCCTGCACGTTGCGCCGGCGGCGTAGCGCACCGCGGCTGCGGGCCGACTGATCGAGATCCAGGCCGGGAGGTAGACGCGCGGTCCGCCCATTGGAGGCGATGCCGGGTGCAGGAAGCGATGATGCCTGCATCCCGCCCCCGGCCTTAAGTTCGCGCTTATGGGGTAGCGTTCCTTGCCCGTCAGGCCGCCTTGGCCATGCCGCGCAGCACGTACTGCAGGATGCCGCCGT
>CAXTCV010000394.1:0-3036 GCA_964242725.1 uncultured Methylobacterium sp. | reverse complement strand
GCCTGAAGATCAACGCCCCGTTCATCGCGCCGGGCGACGCCCTGTACCTGCAGGGTGCCTACGGCGAAGGTGCGCAGCTCTACACCGGCTACTCCGCGTTCACGGGGTCCTACACGCAGAGCACCACGACCATCCAGGGCCAGAAGTTCGCCCAGTACTTCTCCGACGCGACGATCAATCCGTTCACGGGCCAGCTGCAGACTTCCACCAGCTTCACGGCGGTCGCCTCGTACCTGCATTACTGGTCGCCGGAATGGCGCTCGGCCGTGTTCGGGTCCTATGGCGAGCAGAGCTTCCCTGCTGGTGCGCGGCTCGCTCAGGGTGCGATCTTCGGTCTGACGAACCCGAACGGGACCAACAGTTTCGGCTCCAATGCCGTTGGCGTCCCGGGCACCCGGTTCTACCAGCTCAGCCAGGCCCTGCGCGACACCTACCAGTTCGTGGCCGGTGCGAGCCTGATCTGGTCGCCGGTCAAGGACCTCGATATCGGCGTCGAGGGCTACT
This sequence comes from uncultured Methylobacterium sp., assembly GCA_964242725.1. Classification (GTDB taxonomy): domain Bacteria; phylum Pseudomonadota; class Alphaproteobacteria; order Rhizobiales; family Beijerinckiaceae; genus Methylobacterium. The sequence goes on along the minus strand of CAXTCV010000394.1, from coordinate 2,532 downwards.
ACACCCAGATCGGCCTGAAGAGCGGCCGGGCGATCGACCTCGACAAGAGCCCGGCGGCCTACAGCAACATCGCGGGTGTCAACGCCGGCACCGTCGCGGTCCGCACCGCCACGCAGGACTCGGTGTCCTCGGTGCGCCTTCGCGTCCAGCGCGACTTCTGAGGCACGTGCCGGCGCCGGGATCGCGGTCCCGGCGCCGGCCCCGTGCGCGACAAGTTTCGGCGCCCGGCTCTGTGCCGGGCGGCGTCGGTGCGCGCATCGCCCGTTCGTCCGCGCACGCGCCTGTCCCGCCGCCGATGACGAAGCCTGACGATATCATTCTCGACAGCCTATAGCCGGCTTTCGCAAAGGCATGACGCGCCATCAACAGAGGCGCGGCCGGGCCTGACTCCGGGACGCCCGATGCACCACCCGACGGACGCCTGGATCCCGACCGCGGGACAGGTTGCGCCCTTTGTTCCCCGCATCGCGTTGCCGCCTCCGGCCCGCGCTGATACGCCGGAGGTCACTGTATCTCCGCCGACCGTGCGGACCTTGACGGACGGCGTCCGCAAGGCGCGGCGAAGCCCGAAGCGGCCCGTGCGTGGTGCGTGATCCAGGGGGGACGCCATGACCAGCACCGCCACCACGAGCCCGGTTCCCGCGCCGGTGGACGACCGGCTCGAAGACGGCCGGGCGGCCCGGGTCTGGCCGGAGCGCTGGTGGCGCCTCGTCGACCTCAAGATCGGCATCATCCCGCTGCCGATCTACCTCGTGCTGGCGGTCCTGCTCGCGATCCTGGTCCAGGAGGGCGAGATCAAGCCCGACGGGCCGACCATGATCGCCGTGCTGGTGATGGGTGGCTTCACCTGCGCGGAGATCGGCAAGCGCATCCCGATCCTGAGGAGCATCGGCGCCGGGGCGATCTTCGCCACCTTCATCCCCTCGGCCCTCGTCTACTACGCGCTGGTGCCACTGCAGATGGTGAAGGCGATCACCGATTTCACCAAGTTTACCAACTTCCTCTACATCTACATCGCCACGATCATCGTCGGCTCGATCCTGGGGATGGACCGCGAGGTCCTGATCAAGGGCTTCCTCAAGATTTTCGCGCCGCTCGCGATGGGGTCCGTGGCCGCGGCCCTCGTGGGCACGCTGGTCGGCACGCTGCTCGGTCTCGGTCCCTACAAGACCTTCTTCTTCATCGTGGTGCCGATCATGGCCGGCGGCGTCGGCGAGGGCGCGATCCCGCTCTCCATCGGCTATGCGGCGATCCTCGGCCAGCAGCAGGGCGTGATCTTCGCCCAGGTCCTGCCGCCGGTGATGCTGGGCTCGCTCACGGCCATCATCTTCGCAGGCACCCTCAACTCCGTCGGCAAGCGCTATCCCCACCTCACCGGCGAGGGGCGCCTCCAGCCCGATTCGGACACGATGAAATCGAGCGACGCGCAGGCCAAGTCGGAGGCTGCGCGCGGACAGATCGATCCCGCCACGATCGCCGCCGCGGGGCTCACCGCGATCACCCTCTACCTGCTCGGCGTGATGGCCCATCATCTGGTCGGGCTCCCGGCGCCGGTGGCGATGCTGTTCCTGGCGGTCTTCGCCAAGCTCGCCAGCGCCGTGTCGCCCCATCTCCAGGCCGGCGGCTTCGTGGTCTACAAGTTCGTCCAGGTCTCGATGACCTACCCGCTGCTCTTCGCCATCGGCGTCGCGCTCACCCCCTGGAACGAGCTGATGGCCGCCTTCACCCTGGTGAACCTGATCACCATCGTGTCGACGGTGGCCACGCTCATGACCACGGGCTTCTTCGTCGGCCGCTGGCTCGGGATGTACCCGATCGAGACCGCGATCGTGAACGCCTGCCACAGTGGCCAGGGCGGCACCGGCGACGTGGCGATCCTCACGGCGGCCAACCGCATGGCGCTGATGCCCTTCGCGCAGATCGCCACCCGCATCGGCGGCGCGCTGACCGTGACCGGAACGATCATCGCCATGCAGTGGATCGGGGCCTGAGCGGCGCCCAGGGAGCGTAGTGTCATGGCCGGTGATCCGGGTGCCGTCGAGGCGACCCTCCAGTCCAGGATCGGGGCGATCCTCCGCGCGACGAGCGGCAACTTCCTGGAGATGTTCGATTTCTTTCTGTTCGGGTTCTACGCCAGTGCCATCGCGAAGGCGTTCTTCCCCTCGGGCAACGAGACCACCGAGCTGCTGCTGACCTTCGGCACCTTCTGGCTCGGCGCCCTGATGCGCCCCCTCGGGGCGATCGTGCTCGGCGCCTATATCGACCGGATCGGGCGCCGGAAGGGCCTGATCGTCACCCTGGCGATCATGGCGAGCGGCACGGTGCTGATCGCCTTCTGCCCGAGCTACGACACGATCGGTCTCGCGGCCCCGCTGATCGTGCTGGCCGGGCGCCTGCTGCAGGGCTTCTCGGCGGGCGTCGAGATCGGCGGCGTCTCGATCTACCTGTTCGAGATCGCCACGCCCCAGCGGCGCGGTTTCTACACGTCGTTCCAGTCGGCGAGCCAGCAGGTGGCGATCCTGTTCGCCGCCC
>CAXTCV010000393.1:0-3053 GCA_964242725.1 uncultured Methylobacterium sp. | reverse complement strand
CTCGTGCTCCTCGACAACGGCTTCCCCGCCGCCCACGACTGGCGCGACCGGCTGCGAGTCGCCACCGACGCCCTGGAGGGCGCGGCCCGGGAGGGCCGGCCCGTGGCGGTGATCGGCCTCGCCGACGCCCCTGCGGCCTTCGAGGCGAGGACCCCGGCCGCCGCCCTGGAGCGCCTGCGCGCCCTGGCGCCCCGCCCGATCCTGCCCGCCCGCGATGCGCATCTCGCGACGATCGAGAGCTTCCTGGGCAAGAACCGGGGCGCCGGCCTCGTCTGGATCAGCGACGGCGTCGCCGGAGCCACCGACGAACGCTTCGCCAAGGGCCTCGCCGACCTCGTCGGCGGCAGCGGTGCGGCGCTGACGATCCTGCGGGCCGACCGGCCCCCGGCGCTCGCGCTCACCGCCGCCGAGAATGCCGGGACCCTCGTCGCCCACGCCCTGCGGGCTGCGCCGAACGGGCGCGATGGCGGGGTGATCCGGGCGCTCGATCAGAAGGGGCTGCCGCTCGCCGAGCGCGACTTCGCCTTCGCGGCCGACGCCAGCGAGGCGCAGGCGACGTTCGAGATGCCGGTGGAGTTGCGCAACAGCATCAGCCGCCTGGAGATCGCCGGCGAGCGTTCGGCCGGCGCGGTGGTGCTGCAGGACGAGCGCGGCAAGCGGCGTCGGGTCGGCCTCGTCTTCGGCGGCACCCTGGACCAGGCCCAGCCCCTGCTGGCACCGACCTACTACCTCGCCCGGGCGCTCCAGCCCTTCGCGGACGTGCAGGAACCCCGCGGCGCCAAGGGTACGGCGGAGTCGATCAACCAGCTCCTCGACAATCAGGTCTCGGTCCTCGTCCTCGCCGATGTCGGCGCCCTGGACGACAAGACCACCGCGCGGATCGAGAGCTTCGTGAAGGCGGGCGGCATGCTGCTGCGCTTCGCCGGCCCGCGCCTGGCCGCCGGCAACGATCCGCTCGTGCCGGTCCGGCTGCGCCGGGGCGGCCGGACGCTGGGCGGGACGCTCTCCTGGGACAGCCCCAAGACCCTGGCGCCGTTCCAGCCCGAGAGCCCCTTCGCCGGCCTCAAGCCGCCGGCCGATATCGGCGTGCGCCGCCAGATCCTGGCCGAGCCGGACGGCGATCTGCCCAACCGCACCTGGGCCTCGCTGCAGGACGGCACGCCGATCGTCACCGCGCAGAAGCGCGGCCAGGGCACCATCGTGCTGTTCCACGTCACCGCCGACACGACGTGGTCGAACCTGCCGCTCTCGGGCCTGTTCATCGACATGCTCCGGCGGGTGGTCGCCCTCGCCGGCGCCGCGACGCCGATCCAGGGCGAGGCGCCGCGGGCGGCCGCCCCGGTGCTCGCCCCCCGGGTGACCCTCGACGGGTTCGGCGCGCTGGGCTCGCCCCCCGCCTCGGCCACGGCGGTGGCGGCCGACTATGCCGACCGGGCGAACCCGGAGCATCCGCCAGGCTTCTACGGCCCGCCGGACGGAGGGATCAGCGTGAACGCCCTGAAGCCGGACGACAGGCTGAAACCCCTCGACGCCGTCGCGCTCGACGGGGCCCGCACCGGCTCCCTCGCCGGGGCCGAGACCCTCGACCTGCGCCCGAGCCTGTTCACCCTAGCGCTGCTGCTGCTGGCCCTCGACACCCTGGCGGGGCTGTGGCTCGGCGGGTTCCTGAGCCGGGGCGGGCTCGTCGGCCGCCTGCGCGGACGCCCGGCGGTGCTGGCTTTCGCGGGCCTGCTCCTGATCGCGGCCCTGCCCGTGCCGCCCTCGCGCGCCGAGGAGCCGCCGGCCAACCGGCCGAACGGCATCGAATCGGCGCTGGTCACGCGCCTCGCCTACGTGATCACGGGCGATTCCGCCCTCGACGAGGCCAGCCGTACCGGCCTCACCGGCCTGACCCAGATGCTCGCCGCCCGCACCGCCCTGGAACCCGGCGAGCCCGCGGGGATCGATCCGGCCAAGGACGAGCTGGCCTTCTACCCGCTGATCTACTGGCCGATCGCCCCCAGCCGGCCGCAGCCCTCGGAGGCGACGATCCGCAAGATCGACGCGTTCATGCGCAACGGCGGCACCGTGCTGTTCGACACCCGCGACGCGCTCACCGCCCGGCCCGGCGGCCCGCCGTCTCCGGAGGCGGCCTACCTGCGCAGGATGCTGGCGACTCTGGAGGTGCCGGAATTGGAACCGGTGCCCCTCGACCACGTGCTGACCAAGGCGTTCTACCTCGTGGACAGCTTCCCCGGCCGCTACGCCACCGGCCAGACCTGGGTGGAGGCCCTGCCGCCGGCCGCCGAGGGCGCCGAGCGCCGCCCGGCCCGGGCCGGCGACGGGGTCAGCCCGATCATCATCACCGGCAACGACCTCGCCGCCGCCTGGGCGGTGGGCCGCCGGGGGGAACCGCTCTACCCGGTGGTCGGCGGCGACCAGCGCCAGCGCGAGATGGCGTTTCGCGGCGGCGTCAACATCGTGATGTACACGCTCACCGGCAACTACAAGGCGGACCAGGTCCACGTGCCGGCGCTGCTGGAGCGGCTGGGGCAGTGATTTTTTTGCTCGATGACCCGCGCCGCATCCCCCTCCTTCCCCCCTCTGCGGGGGAGGCGACCCTGCGCGGCCGGGGGGGAGGGGGGAACCCCGCTTCCGGAAGGGGCGAAAGCCGTCATGTTGGCCGCGCGATGTCGTGCAGCGTCGCTCCCCTCTCCCGACCCGGCCTGATGGCCGGGCCACTCTCCCCCACAGAGGGGGAAGGGCGTGGTGGTGACCCATGCTGAGCCTCAGCTTCACGCCCCTCCTGCCCTGGCCGGCCATCGCCGTCCTGGGCGTCGTCGTGGCGGTCCTGGCGGTGTTCGCGGTCCTGGCCCGGGGGCGGACCGCCCTGCTCCGCGTCCTCGTCCTCGCCCTGGTGCTGGCGGCCCTGACCAACCCCGCGCTCGTGCGCGAGGACCGCGAGCCGGTGAAGGACGTGGCCGCCATCGTGGTCGACCGGTCCGGATCCCAGCAGCTGGGCGACCGGCCGCAGATGACCGACGCGGTCCGGGCCGAGTTGCAGCGCCGCTTCG
>CAXTCV010000392.1:0-3056 GCA_964242725.1 uncultured Methylobacterium sp. | reverse complement strand
TCCTTGGTGCCGACGCACCCTCTGAGGTGCGGCTCGTAGCCGACCTTCTCCTGCTTAGCCTCGGTCGAGCGATCCGTGGAGCAAGCGACGCCCACTAAGGTGAGCCGCACGGTCTGCCCGGCCAGCAAGGCAGCGGCCGAGCGGGGCTGAGCCGCATCCGTGACAGTCGGGCGGCCATATCGTCACGGCTCACCCGGCCTCGCGCACTTCCGACCGCTCCGCGGCGGGTGATCCCAACATATGCAAGCCGAACGCTCTTCGTCACGTCTCCACATGACCACATGACCACATGACCACGTTACAACGTGGTAGCGCGATCCCGTTGCCAGTTCCCGCGTGGTGGTCTTAGGTCCGATAAGAAGAGATTATCGGACACCAGAAAACAGCATGCCACCGACCCCGCCTCGCCTGCCCTTCTCACACGCCGGGCAGGACTTCGTCGTCAAAGCGCGGCCAGTGGCGGACGGCATCGAGGTTCGCGGATTTTGGCATGCTCGCTCTAAGGGGCGGACGCGGTTCTTCGTCGTCGTGCCGTCTGAAGCCGTCCAGAAGGCCCAGCGGCCTGACTGGGCTGACCCTGTACAAGCCGCGTTGAAACTCGTGCGGAACCAGATCGTCTCGGCGATCGACAAAGGCGAGCCGCTGGCGGAGGAAACTCAGCCGTGAGCACTGACGTCGCCCTCCCCTCGCCGACTGGCCTGCAAGCGTTCGCCGATCGGGCGCGTGAGTATGCCGGTCAAGCACGAGCCTAGAACACGCGCCGGGCCTATGCCTCCGACATGCGGGCCTTCGTGGCGTGGTGCGAGGCACGAGGTGAGAGCGCCCTACCGGCCAGCTCGGCCGCATTGCTATCCTACCTGATCGACCACGCTGTCACGTTGAAAGTTGCCACGTTACAGCGGTGGCTCGCCGCGATCCGTGAGCAGCACGCCTCGGCCGGGTTCGAGCTCGACACAGCGTCGGCCGCATTCCGCGACACGTGGCGGGGCATCAAGCGCACTCACGGCCAGCCAGCGGCTAAGAAGCGCCCCCTGATGACGATCGATCTCCGGCGCGCCGTGGCGACCCTGCCGGACACGCTGGCCGGCCGGCGTGACCGCGCGTTGATACTCGTGGGCTTGGCCGCAGCGCTGCGGCGGTCCGAACTCGCGGGGCTCGAGGTTTCGCGCCGGAACGGCGGTGCGTGGATCGAGGACACGTGACAGCATGGCAACAGCTCCACGTGAAAACGTGACCACGTTACAACGTGACGATGTGGAAACGTTGTCACGTGGCAACGTGGTATCTGGGCCTGCCGCAGACGAACCAGCCGGACCCGAGGGGTACAAGCGCCGCGTTCGGTACGAGAAGCCACACGCCTCGATCTACGCGCACCCGAAGGTGTTCAAGGCGCTGCGCGAGATTGCGGCGGCCACCGACTGCAAGCCGCACGACCTCTACATTGAGGGGCTGCGGATGGTGCTGCGCCAACACGGGCGCGACTTTGACGCGTTAGCCGGGACGCCATGCACCTCGTCCACGCGCTGTCCCTGGAGATGGGGCGGTTCCTGCTGCCGGTCCTGTCGATCCTGCTCGTCGTCGGGCTCGCGGCCTCGATCTTTCAGAACGCACCCCGCATCGTGTTCGATCGTATTCAGCCGCGATGGTCCCGCATCTCGCCCGTCAGCGGCTGGGGCCGGATCTTCAGCGGACAGGGCTTCGTCGAGTTCGGGAAAAGTCTCTTCAGGTTCCTGGCGATCGGCAGCATGTCGTTCATGGTGTTGAGCGCCGACCGGAACGAGATCGTGACTGTCATGTTCATGGACCCGATCGGGCTGCCCGAATTCCTCCTGACCCTGTCGGTCCGCCTGATCTCCGCGGTCAGCGTGGCGACCATCGCCCTGGTCGCCGGGGACCTGGTCTGGACGCGGCTGCGGTGGCAGCGCGACCTGCGGATGTCGCGGCAGGAGCTGAAGGACGAGTTCAAGCAGATCGAGGGCGATCCGCTGGTCAAGGCGAAGATGCGCTCGCTGGCGCAGGACCGGCTGCGCAAGCAGATGATCGCGGCGGTGCCCCGCGCCACGATGATCCTGGCCAACCCGACCCACTACGCCATCGCCCTGCGCTACGACCAGACCGAGAACGACGCTCCCATGGTGCTGGCCAAGGGCACGGACCTGATCGCCCTGCGCATCCGGGAGATCGCCGAGAAGAACCGGATCGAGATCGTGATCGACAAGGCCCTGACCCGGGCGATGTACGACCATGTGGAGATCAACCAGGCCATCCCGGCGGAGTTCTACCGGGCGGTGGCGAACCTGTTGGTCTACGTCATGACGCGCAAGCGGCGCTGAGGGCCTCGGACGCGGGCTCAGGCCTCCAGGCGCTTCGCCTCCCGGCGGAACCGGTGCAGCACGAACTCGGTGTAGCCGTTCGGCTGGTGCGCGCCCTCGAAGACCAGGGCCTCGGCGGCCCGGAAGGCCGGCCCGTCGAAGCCCGGGGCCATGGGCCGGTAGGCCGGATCGCCGGCGTTCTGGCGGTCCACCACGCCCGCCATCCGCCGCAGGGCCGCGGCGACCTGATCCCGGTCCACGATCCCGTGGCGCAGCCAGTTGGCGATGTGCTGGCTGGAGATGCGCAGGGTGGCGCGGTCCTCCATCAGCCCGACCTCGTGGATGTCCGGCACCTTGGAGCAGCCGACGCCCTGGTCGATCCAGCGGACCACGTAGCCCAGGATCCCCTGGCAGTTGTTGTCGAGCTCCTCCCGCACCGCCTCCGGGGCGAAGGCGCCCGCGGCGAGCGGCAGGGTCAGCATGGCGTCCCGGGTGGCGGGCGCCCGGGTGCGGAGCTCGGCCTGGCGGGCGCGGACGTCGGTCCGGTGGTAGTGCAGCGCGTGCAGGGTCGCGGCGGTGGGCGACGGGACCCAGGCGGTGTTGGCGCCGGCCTCCGGATGGGCGCCCTTGGCCTCGAGCATCGCCGCCATCCGGTCGGGGGCGGCCCACATGCCCTTGCCGATCTGCGCGTGGCCCGGCAGCCCGCAGGCGAGGCCGGCATCGACGTTGCCGTCCTCGTAGGCC
>CAXTCV010000391.1:0-3058 GCA_964242725.1 uncultured Methylobacterium sp. | reverse complement strand
CCTCGGAGCTGTCGCGCCAGTCCGAGCACCTCGCGGCCGAGGTCGGGCGCTTCCTCGCCACCGTGCGCGCCGCGTAGGCGCGACGATGGGCCATGGGGGACTCCGTCCCCGTCGTCCGTCCGGCGGCGGGCTCGACCCCCTGGAGGCGAGCATCGGTTCTGGATCGCCGGCAGCGGGGTGAGCGTCGGGACGGACCCTCCGTCCAATTGACGCGTTGAAACGGATGAACGCCGAACCATCACCCCTGCGCGACCCCGCCCGCCTCGCCCTGACCGAGTCGGCCCTCGCGGCAGCCGATAGTCTCTGGCGGGCCGAGATGCGCCGAAACTACGGGCCTGACGGGGTGCTGCACTACGGCTATGCCCCGGAAGGTCAGGGCGGCCTCGGGACGTCGCTGCGGCGGACCTACGAGGCGCGGCGCGTGGCCGTCGCGCTCTGGCGGCACGAGCGGAACCGCGTGACGCCGCGGTCCTGAGCGGCCGAGCCGCCGCCTGCGACGCCGCGCGGTCCGGCAGGGTCAGGGAGCTCGACGATACGTGTGCCGATAGCGGCAGCCCGGAAACAGCGGGGCAAGCATTGTTATCCACGCACACGACATCGTCTCTCGGATCGTCTTGATTTCACCACCGTGATCCTGATCTACGCGTGACGCACGGCGGATTCGCACCGGTTTAGGATCAAGGCAGGAATAAAGTGACAGCGACAAAATTTGGACATGCCCCCGATTTGACCGATCTGACCGGCGGGATTGTTGCGGCCTACATTTCGCACAACCCGGTGCCTGTCGCTGAGCTTCCCAAGCTGATCCACAGCGTGCACGGCGCGATATCCCATCTGGTCTCCGGTGGCGCCGCCGTTGCGGTCGCCTCCGAGGTCGAGATCGACCGCCCGAGCGCGGCCCAGATCCGCAAGTCGGTCCGGCCCGACGGGATCGTCAGCTTCATCGACGGCAAGACCTACAAGACCCTGAAGCGCCACCTGACCAGCCACGGGCTCGACCCGCGCGGCTACCGCGACCGCTACGGCCTGCCGGCCGATTACCCGATGGTCGCCCCGAGCTATGCCGAGCAGCGCTCCGCCCTGGCCAAGGCGATCGGTCTGGGTGTGCCCGGCGGGCGTGCGGATCGGCCGAGGACCGGCACCCGGGGCTGAACGCGGGTCGCGGTCACGCCGCGGGCGATGATGGCGGTCGCGGGGCTCGATGCGGAGACTGCGATATCCGCACCCCGGGGGCCGTCCGAGCGCCAGGATACCGGCCCAAATCGGCCGCCCGAGGGATCGGCCACGGCCCGGCCGGGTGACCGCGCCGGCGCGGCCAACCGGGATTGGCGCTCCGCGCCGAGACAGTGCATAAGGCGCCATCCCTCCGCGCAATCCCGTGCACTGGGCCACGATGCGGAGGCCGAGATGGCACGCGAACTCACGACCGGCAGAGCGCAAGCGGTCACACCCGAGGACTTCAACGAGCGCGTGAAGCGCCTGCTCGCTGACAAGCCGGATCCGCGCAAGGCCGAGCCGAGATCCAAGGGCTTCAAGAACAGCAAGCCGCCCAAGAGCGACTGAGCCCCCCGGGGGGGCGTCGGCCTCCCCCGTGTCGAGATCGCCGACCGCGGATCGCCAGGACCCGCGTCGCGGCGACACCCGGCACGCAGGCGCGGGGCCTCGCGATGCCGGGCGATCGGGCGTGAGCCGGCCGCGGACCGCCCGCGCCGTCCAGACGACCGTGGCGAGCGTCCGGGCCGGCGACAGCGACCGGCTTCGAGGCAATCCGCCGGACGACCGGATCCGCGATGCGCTTCGTAGAACCGAGCGGCGCGATTCAAGATGCGCAGGCGCGGGATGGCCGAGCCCGTCGACGCCCGGCAAGGGCTTCTCGGAGCGCCCGACGGAGCCAGCCGGAGACCCGTCGATCAGAACCCGGTGTGAGGCCTGCGGGGCGGTTCAAGCCGTGCAACTGGCCGTCCTCGAGCACGGATGCGCCCTCCGCTGCTGCCGATCGCGTCGGGCGCGGCGTCCAGGGGAAACGGATCTGAGCCCCTCCCCCGCCTCCGGCCGAGGCCTCGGGAGCGGCGCATCGCGCGTGGTCAGGTCGCGCTTGCGTTCTCTTCGGCGGCGTCGCTGACCGGCGGCATCGCCTGCTGCGCAAGCTGATCGCCGATCAGCTTCAGGAGAATGCGAGCGGCCAACTGCATCTCGCGCGTTCCAGATTCCTGCACGGTCTCATAGGCGGCGATGCAGGCCTGCACCATCGCCTCTTGCCTCTCGGTCGCTGTCATCTGGTCCGTCGGTCTTGGTTTTTTCAGCGCACCTATCATGGGTTGTATATGCGGGACAGATGTCGATCGCATAAGTAATCTGCCCCGGCTGCATTTATGCATGCGTGGGTTGTGCTATATCTATTGTGCGCAATCGAAAGCGAGCGTTACCATCGGGCCCTCCAGGATGAGGTGCGTCTTGCAAACGAATAGCTCTTCGCAGTTGCACGAGATTGCCCAGGCCTTGAATCTCCCTGTCGAGGCGTTCTTCGCCACCGCGCGGAGTGCCTTCGACCCGGCAGGTGGTGCCGAGCTGATACGGTACTGGCAACAGATTCCCGACGCCGATGGTCGGGAGCGGCTGCTGCGGCTGGCCCGGGAACTCGCCGGCCGGTCGGAGGAATGCTGGCGCACGGCCGAGTAGTGCCTGTCGCCTCGGATCGGCTGCCCACTCTGGGCCGCCATCGCGTGGGAAGGTGAGCGCGACCAATGTGCTGCGTCGGCAGCCTCCGTCCTCACGCCGCGTTGTGTCGGTCACGGAGGAACCCATGCTCAAGATATTCACGGCGGGCGCCATGGTCCTGCTCCTCGGCCTGCCGGCGGCCGCACAGGGCGGCCGCGCCGGGAACGTGACGGCGACGGGGCAGACCAGACCGCCGAGCCGAGACGCGAGCCCCACGGCGCGCGACAATCCGAACCGTCGCACGAAGAACGACGAGCAGCAGGACAAGCTCAGCCGCGGCATCTGCATCGGGTGCAATGCGAGGTAGATCGCCGGGCGCCAGCGGAAGACCGCTCCCGCC
>CAXTCV010000390.1:0-3062 GCA_964242725.1 uncultured Methylobacterium sp. | reverse complement strand
GATGCGTGCGCGCCGCCGCGGGCACATCGTCAACGTCAGTTCAATCGGCGGCCTCGTCACCTATCCCGGTGTCGGCTACTACCACATGGTCAAATTCGGTCTCGAGGCAATGTCGGAGACGCTGGCCAAGGAAGTGGCGCCGCTCGGTATCGGCGTCACCGTGGTCGCGCCGGGCGCGTTCCGCACCGACTTTCGCGGGCCGGATTCGATGAAGCTGTCGACGCTACAAATCGAGGACTACGCCGACACGGCCGGCAAGGCCCGCGCAGGCACCCAGGCTGGGCACCGCAAGCAACAGGGCGACCCTGCCCGGGGCTCGCGCGCGATTATCCATGCCGTGGAGGCGGAGAAGCCGCCAGTGCACCTCTTTATCGGTGGCGACGCACTCGACCAATTCCGAACCAAGCTCGAGGACATGCGCCGCGAGACCGATGCCTGGGAAGAGGTCACCCGCAGCACCGACCGTCAGCCTGGCGACCCTGACTGATCAAGGGCCGACGTGGGCCAGTGTTCGATGTGGACGGGTTGTCTCATCAACACTGGAACGATGAGGCCGCGGATCAAGTCGGCCTTCATTATCGGGGCTGAGGTCAGCTGCCCCACCGTTCACGGCCATTCACGCAGACCGGCCGGTGTCGACCCCATAGAGGACGACCGCTGCCCCTACCTGTCGCCTCGCAAGCAGACATTCGGTGCGGCTCACCGCCCTTCCGAGCCGATCCCAAGGCGCTGCTCGCCAAACCGAGTTTGTAAGTCGTTGAGCAGCCATTTGCCCGCGCGTCCGAGCGGCCGATCGCGCAGGTGCGCGGCATAGATGGTCAGAGAGCCGCCGGATGCGGCGGGGTCGTCATCGATGGGCAGGATCACGAGCCGCCCGTCGCTTAGAAACGGCGCAGCGATGGTCTCCGGCACTCGGCACCAACCCAGTCCAGCGAGAAGGAAATCCAGGCGCCGGCCGAGGTCGACAAAGCGCCAGACCTTGGAGCCAATAACGCCGTAACTCGGCCCCTCCGGCGCGGACGGGTCGGACAGGATCAATTGGACATGCTCTTCGATGTCCGCCAGCGTCGCGGCACGACCGAGCTGTGCCAAAGGGTGGGTCGGTGCGACGGCGGGCAGGAGCCGTGCACTGTGCAGTGGAAGGGCGACCAAGTCTTCCGGCACGGTCGGAAGCAGGAGGCAGAAGGCCAGTGCGGCCTCGCCCCGGCGGAGACGGCGTTCGGCTCCTCGCAGACCCTCCGTCGAGAACGTGACCGGCAGATCGGGAAATGCGCCATGGAGCGTGCGCAGGCTCTCGATCAGCGGAGCCGTGGGCACGAGAGGATCGATGGCCACCGCGAGTTCGGGTTCGACTCCCTCGCGGGTTCCCGCCGCGACCGCTTCGAAACGGCTGGCGCTCGCCAAGACCAGGCGAGCCTGCCCGACGAGCGCGCGACCGACCTCCGTCAATTGCGGACGATGGCCGGAGCGATCGAACAGGATGACGCCTTGAGCGCTCTCCAGCGTTGCGACGGTCTGGCTGACTGCCGACTGGACGCGCCTCAATCGCCGTGCTGCCGCCGAAAAACTGCCAAGATCGGCGATGGTCACCAGCACCCGGAGCTGGTCAAGGGTCAGGCTACCAATCACCCATCACCTGAGCTGATAGAGAACATCGGATCTTTATCACTTCCGACTGGTGATCTCACGCGTCAAAAAGGCGCCACGAGCCTGCCCAAGCGGCAGCGGCTCGAACCCGAGCGCTCATATCGGAGAACATCATGCGCCGCCTCCTCGTCATCGAAGCTAGCCCACGGGGCGTTCGTTCGATTTCGCGTAACCTCACCCGGCGCTTCGTCGCTCATTGGCGCTCCGTGCGCCCGGACGGGAAACTCGTCGAGCGCGATCTGATGCAGACGGATCTGCCCTTCGTGACTGCCCCCTGGCTTCAAGCCTACTCCACGCCCGTGGAGCGGCATTCGCCCGAGATGACGGAGGCGCTGCGCCTGTCGGATGAACTGGCTGCCGAGGTGCTGGCGGCCGATCACCTCGTCATATCGACGCCGGTCTACAATTATAACGTACCGGCCGTGTTAAAGGCGTGGATCGATCAAATCGTCCGCAAGGGGCTGACGCTCGGAGTGGATGGCAAGGGCCTCGTAGTCGGCAAGAAGGCGACGGTATTGCTGGCCTCTGGCGGCGTCTATACGGATGGCTCGCCGATTAGGGATAGGGATATCGCGACGCAGTACCTGCGCTTGATCCTGAACGTGATCGGCATCACGGACGTCACGTTCGTGGCCGCCGGAAATGCCAAGTCTGTCGACATGGGCGAGATCGCGATGGACGAGTTCGTCAGTAGGTTTCAAGCGGAGATCGAGGCCGAAGCCGCCTGAGCGGCCCGTCTCACGGCAGACATGGACGTTGTCCAAGTCGGATTCATGCCAGCCCCGCGTCTGTCGCTTCTCCGATATTCGGTTGACGCCGCAGTAGGCCGCCCGTTTCGGCTGAGAACTCGCCAGGAAGCGATCGTTCTGCTTCCTATGCACTCTCACCGGCACGGTGAACCAGCCGCTATCGACCCGACACGGCTGTTCTCGCGAACGCTCCAGAATCGGCCGTTCGGGCCGGTGTATCTACACGTCCTTGCCAGTCTCATCGGGCAACGCCCGAAAAGTCGATTGGACCGAATTTCGGGAAGGCGAAGCCTGTCGCCGGGGTAACAATGCGACCATCGACAGCTTCCCCGCTCATCTTCGTTTTCGGGACCAGGGTGAGGCGATGTGTTAGACCGGAGCCTGCCGCGCGGTTTGCGCACAATGTTCGTGGGCAGGGCTGTGATACAAGTCAGGTCGCACGCCTCCGGTCCACATGCAAGGCGAAGCCGGATGCGCCGGGATCACCCAACTCAGGGCGCAATTCCAAGCTCGGAACTTGGTAGTCGCCACCGTTCTGCATACGATACGGGATGGGCGCAACGTTCTCCAGGATCCGCATTCTTTCCTTTAACTGGCCTGCCACTGTTTTAAAGCCAGCCTCGTCCATCCGGTCCACGCGGTAGGCCACGAAGGGCGGCAGAACGG
>CAXTCV010000389.1:0-3065 GCA_964242725.1 uncultured Methylobacterium sp. | reverse complement strand
GGCCGTCGCTGGCGGGCGATCCGGAGTTCGGCGGCCAGGGCCTGCCGGAATGCGTCAACAAGCTCGTCGAGGAGATGATCTGCGCCGCAAATCTCTCCTTCAGCCTCTACCCCGGCCTGACCCACGGCGCCGTCAAGGCGCTGGAGTCGCATGGGTCGGCGGCGCTGAAATCCTTGTTCCTGCGGAAGATGACCGAGGGCACCTGGGCCGGTGCCATGGCGCTGACCGAGGCCCATTGCGGCACCGATCTCGGCCTGATGCGCACCCGCGCCGTCCCCGACGACAGCGGCACCTATCGTGTCTCCGGCTCCAAGATCTTCATCTCGGCGGGCGACCACGACCTCACCGAGAACATCGTCCATCTGGTCCTGGCGCGTCTCCCCGATGCCCCTGCCGGCATCAAGGGCATCAGCATGTTCCTGGTGCCCAAGCTGTTGCCGACAGAGGATGGCCGGCCCGGCGCGCGCAACGGCGTCGTCTGCACCGGCCTCGAACACAAGATGGGCCTCAAGGCTTCGGCCACCTGCCAGATCAGCTACGAGGACGCCAAGGGCTGGCTCGTCGGCGCGCCCCACAAGGGCATGCAGGCCATGTTCACGATGATGAACGAGGAGCGGCTCGGGGTCGGCATCCAGGGGCTCGGCGTCGCCTCCGTGGCCTACCAGTCGGCCGTCGCCTACGCCAAGGAGCGGCTCCAGGGCCGCTCCCTCTCCGGCGCCAAGCGCCCCGACCTCGCCGCCGACCCGATCATCGTCCACCCCGACGTCCGTCGCATGCTGATGACCATGCGGGTGAATGCCGAGGCCTGCCGCGCCGTCGGTATCTGGGTGGCGCAGGCCGTCGACCTGTCCAAACATGCGGCGAGCCCGACGGAGCGCCGGGCCGCGGAGGACTTCACCGCCCTGATGACGCCGGTGGTGAAGGCGCTCTTCACCGACCTCGGCTACGAGATGGCGAGCCTCGGCGTGCAGGTCTACGGCGGCCACGGCTATATCCGCGACCACGGCGTCGAACAGTTCGTCCGCGATGCCCGCATCGCCATGCTCTACGAGGGCACCAATGGCATTCAGGCGCTCGACCTCATCGGCCGCAAGATGCCCGCCCATATGGGCCGGCTGCTGCGCCCCTTTTTCCACCCCATCGCGGCCTACATCGAGGCCTCCAAGGGCCAGGCTGCCATCGCTCCGCTGGTGCTGGGCCTCGAGCGCGCCTTCGGCATGCTGCAGCTCGCCACGGGTCAGATCGCGGCCGCGGGCCTGAAGGATGCCGAAGAGGCCGGCGCCGCCGCGACCGACTATCTCCGCCTCATGGGCCTCGTCGCCATGAGCTACATGCTAACCCGCTCGGCCGAGATCGCCCAGGCTCGGGTCGATGCGAAGGAGGATCCGGAGGGCTTCTACGCCGCCAAGCTCGCCAGCGCGCGATTCTTCAACGACCGGGTCCTGCCGCAGGCGAGCGCGCTCTTCCTCGCCATCAAGTCCGGCAAGGCCTCCACCATGGCGCTCGACGAGGCCGCGTTTTGACCGATCCCGCATCTCCTGCTCCGGAGGGCTTCCTTCCCCTGCAGGTCACGCCCGAGCGGGCGGCCGGCTACAACCCGATCGCCTTCCACGCCCGCCGGATCGACGGCGCGCTGGCGCTCGGCTTCCGGGTCGGGCCCCAGCACCTGAACCCTGGGGGCCGCTGCCACGGCGGTGTGCTGGCGAGTTTCTGCGACGTGCTGCTCGCCTTCGCGATCCTGCACGACACGCCGGCCCTCGCCACGACGATTCTGCCGACGGTGAACCTCAATCTCGATTACCTGGCGGGAGCCCTGCCGGGCGCCTGGGTGCAAGGCGTCGGCGGTACGGTTTCGGTCACCCGCAACCTCGCCGTCGCACAAGCCCTGGTGACGGCGGACGGCGTTCCGGTCGTGCGGGCCAGCGGCACCTACAAGGTCGGCGGCGCCCGGGTCACGGTTCTCGACACCGGGGCCTGGCTTCGCGCCCGGCTCGACCAGACCTCGACGCCGGAATGAGCGAAGGCGGCATCCTGGATGCCGGAACCCGGCTCCTCACCGTGACCGAGCTTGCGGCCGAACTCGGCGTGACGCCACGCGCCATTCGCTTCTACGAGGACAAGGGGCTCATCGAGCCTGGGCGCCTCGGCGCCACGCGGGTCTATACGCCGCGCGAGCGCGCCCGCATGCTGCTGATCCTGCGCGGCAAGCGGCTCGGCTTCAGCCTGGCCGAGATCAAGGATTTTCTCGACCTTTACGGCGCCGACCCGCGCCATCTCGAACAGAAGCGGGCGCTGTTGGGCGGCGTAAAGAAGCGCATCGCCGAACTCCAGGAGATGCGCCTGTCGCTCGACCATACGCTCGACGAGCTCAAGGTCATCGAAAACCAAGTCGCGACGGCGATCGCGGAAGAGGCGGTGTGAACCGCCAGTCCGTCGAGCTTCAAGCGTGGGTGCGGCGCCGTACGGCGGGCTTGTAGCGATGAGCGACCGACGGTCGTTGCGCGACCGTCACTTTCGACCGCAGCGCCTGTTCCCTCCGCGTGCCGCGCAGGACATCACGAGCAGCGAAGGCCAGCGGCATGACCACGAGCGCCATGGCGCACAGCGGCGAGAACACAAGCACGTAGATTTCGGTCGCTGTCATGAGATGACGAGCCGCAGGAGGAGTCTTGCACTGATATGTAAGACGACTCCGAACAAAACCAAAGCGGCAGAGACCATCAAGCCTTTCGGCTCGAAGTGATAGCCGGGTGCCTCGTAGCCCCCAGCGACGGCTGGGACGACGAGCCCCGTGACGATCGAGCCGGCCGAGATCGTGTTCATCCACGTCGCCGTGAGCCGCCATCGCTCTTTTAACGCTTCGCTGATCACCGACGCGCCTCTGATCGATCAGAACTGAACTGCTACAATGATCTTTGCGACTCGCAGCGCAACAACTCCGTCACGCCTTGCGCGCACGCGTCAGGACAAACGGCTCGTTCGAACTCAGAAGAAAAAGGGACGGATGAATAGCTGGAGGCCTCGCCCGGAATCGAACCGGGGTGCGAGGATTTGCAGTCCTCTAC
>CAXTCV010000388.1:0-3068 GCA_964242725.1 uncultured Methylobacterium sp. | reverse complement strand
CGAATTTCGGCGTGATCGGCGACGGCTTGAAGATCGGGTTCTTGATCCCGTACTTCGCCATCCCGCCCTTGATCAGATCGACCTTCAGATGGACCCAGCCGGCCATCTCGATGGCGCCGCAGAAGGTGATCTCGCCGTCGCCCTGGCTGAAGTGCAGGTCGCCCATCGAGAGTCCGGCGCCGGGCACGTAGACCGGGAAATAGATCTTCGAGCCGCGCGACAGGTCCTTGATGTCGCAATTGCCGCCGTGCTCCCGGGGCGGGACCGTGCGGGCGCCGGTGGCGGCCGCGGCGTCCTTCGCGTCGCCCTGGAGGCGGCCCATATGGGCGGTCGGGCCGAAGGGGAGGGTCGCCAGCGCCGGCACGCGCTCCGGATTGGTGTCGTAGAGCGCCTTCTCGCGGGTGTTCCAGGTCTCCAGCATCTTCGGATCGGGCAGGCAGCCGATCAGGCCGGGATGGATCAGGCCGGGGAAGCGCACCCCCGGCACGTGGCGGGACTTGGTGAACATGCCCTCGAAGTCCCAGATCGACTTCTGGGCCTGCGGGAAGTGCTCGTCGAGGAAGCCGCCGCCGTTCTTCTTCGAGAAGAAGCCGTTGAAGCCCCATTGGCTCTCGGGCTTGGCGCCGATATCGAGGAGGTCGACCACCAGCAGGTCGCCGGGCTCCGCGCCCTCGACGCCGATCGGGCCGGACAGGAAGTGGACGATCGACAGGTCGATGTCGCGCACGTCGTCGGCGGAATCGTTGTTCTTGATGAAGCCGCCGGTCCAGTCGTAGGTCTCGACGATGAAGTCGGACCCCGGCTTGACGGTGGCGACCATCGGGATGTCCGGGTGCCAGCGGTTGTGCACCATGTCGTTGTCGTAGGCCGATTGCGTCAGATCGACCTTGATCAGCGTCTCGGGCATGTTCTGTCTCCAGCTCCCTAGAACCTTGGGGCGGACCCCATCCGCGCGCCGTTGCGCGAATCTCACCCGCTCGCGAGCAGCTCTCTCAGCGCGTCGTCGAGGACCTTGATGTCGTCCGGGCTCGTGCCGGGGCCGCCCGCGAAATGGCCCCACCACGTGTCGATCACGCGCAGCTCCGCGTCCGGCATGGCGGCCGCCTCGATGGCGTTGTCCTCGGGCGGGAAATACAGGTCCGTGGAGGCGGGCATCAGGATCGCCTTGGCGCGGATGGCGCCCAGGGCGGCCTTGAAGTCGCCCTTGAAGGTGTCGTTGGCGCTGATGTCGCCGTGCTGCCACGTCCACAGCATGGCGAGCAGGTTGTTGGCGTCGCGTTCGTAGAACAGCCCTTCCCAGAACCCGATCAGGAAGTCCTCCAGCGAGGCGTAGCCCATGTGGGTGATGTCGGCCTCGCGGCGGTAGAAGGTCTGGGACAGGCCCCAGCCGGCATAGACCCGCCCGAAGGCGCGCAGGCCCCGCGTCGGCGGGCTCGTGTACCAGCCCTCGGCCCAGGCGGCGTCGGCCTGAAGCGCGGCCTTGGCGCCCTCCAGGAAGACATAGTTGTGCCGGGAGCACTTGGCTGAACCCTGAAACGGCAGGATCTTCGGCACCATGTCCGGATACATCGACGCCCAGTGGTAGGTCTGCAGCGCCCCCATCGACCAGCCGGTGACGAGGACCAGCTTTTCGATGCCGAAATGCTCGGCGACCAGGCGGTGCTGGGCGCGAACGTTGTCGTAGGCAGTGACGTTGGGGAAGCGCGGCCCGTTCCAGGGCGCCGGGGTGTTGCTCGGCGAGGACGAGAGCCCGTTGCCGAACATGTTCGGGATGATGATGAAGTACTTGTCCGGGTCCAGCGCCTTGCCGGGACCGATCAGCCACTCGTTCTCGGTGTGCTGGCCCGAGTACCAGGTCGGGTAGACGATGGCGTTGTCCTTGGCGGGGCTCAGCGTCCCGAAGGTCTTGTAGGCGAGCTTGGCCCCGCGCAGCGTCTTGCCGCACTGGAGCACGAAGTCGCCGAGTTCGAAGAGCTCGTAATCGGCCATGCGGGCGCCCCTAGACCGACAGGAACCGGGCGACGGCCGCCTCGTCGATGCCGTCGCGGGGCGCCTCGTGGACGATGGCGCCGTTCTCCATGACGATCACCCGGTCGGCGACGTCGAGGGCGAAGCTCAGGACCTGCTCGGACACCACGATCGACAGGCCGCGCGCGTCGCGGATCTTCTTCAGGGTCCGGCCCATCTCGCGAATGATGGAGGGCTGGATGCCCTCGGTGGGCTCGTCCAGCAGCAGCACCTTCGGGCGGCTCGCGAGCGCCCGGGCGATGGCGAGCTGCTGTTGCTGACCGCCGGAGAGGTTGCCGCCGCGCCGGCCCTTCATCTCCAGCAGGACCGGGAACATGTCGTAGAGGTCCTGCGGCACCTTGCGGGTGCCGGTCACCGTCAGGCCGGTCTCGATGTTCTCCTGGACCGTCATGGTGGAGAAGATCATCCGGCCCTGCGGGACGTAGGCGAGGCCCTTGGCGACCCGGGCATGGCTCTTGAGGGCGGCGACATCCGTGCCCTCGACCCGGATCGAGCCGGCCTTGACGGGCACGAGGCCCATCAGGGTCTTCATCAGGGTGGTCTTACCCATGCCGTTGCGGCCCATCACGGCAACGATCTCGCCGGGCGCCACCGAGAAGGTGAGCCCGTGCAGGACCTCGCTCTGGCCGTAGGCGGCGTGCAGATCCGCGACGGCGAGCGCCGGCGTTGCGCCCGGGATCGTCGCGAGTGGCGGCGGCTGGACCAGGGTCGGGTGGGCGGTCTGGAGCGAGCCCATCGTCAATGTCCCAAATAAACTTCGATGACCTTCGGGTCGTTCTTGACCCGCTCCATCGAACCTTCGGAGAGAACCTTGCCCTGGTGCAGGACGGTGACCCGGTGGGCGATGTCCTCGACGAACTTCATGTCGTGCTCGATCACCAGCACCGAGCGGCCCTTGATGATCTGGTTGAGGAGTTCGGCGGTCTTGATCCGCTCGCCCACGCTCATCCCGGCCACCGGCTCGTCGAGCATCAGCAGTTCCGGGTCCTGGATCAGCAGCATGCCGATCTCCAGCCACTGCTTCTGGCCGTGGCTCAGGA
>CAXTCV010000387.1:0-3112 GCA_964242725.1 uncultured Methylobacterium sp. | reverse complement strand
ATCCCCGACATCTTCGCGATCTACGGCGAGCCGAGCTTCCGCGACGGCGAGGAGCGGGTGATTTCCCGACTGCTGCGGGCCGGCCCCCTCGTCCTGGCCACCGGCGGCGGCGCCTATCTGCGCGAGGCCACGCGGCAGCGCGTGACGGAATCCGCGATCTCGGTCTGGCTCAAGGCCGATCTGGAGGTCCTGATGCGCCGGGTGCGCAAGCGGGGCAACCGGCCGCTGCTCCAGACCGACGATCCCGAGGCGACCATGCGCGACCTGATGGCGGTGCGCCACCCGGTCTATGCCGCCGCCGACGTGGCGGTGATCTCGCGCGAGGTCTCGCATGACCGGGTCGTTCAGGACGTGCTCGAAGCCCTGGATACCCATCTCAACGGGGCGCGCACCGTCTCCATCGCCGCGCAGTAGGATTGAGCGAGCCCGTCCGTGACCGAGCCTTCGAGCCATCCCGATCCCCAGACGGTCCACGTGCCCCTCGACGGCGGCCGCGCCTATGACATCCGGATCGGGCGCGGCCTGATCGACGCGGCGGGCCCTCAGGTGGTGGCGCTCGGCGGACGCCGGGCCGCGATCGTCACGGACGAGACTGTCGGGGCCCTCTATGCCGACCGCCTGCGGGCGAGCCTGGAGGGAAGCGGCCTGCAGGCCGGCATCGTCACGGTGGCGCCCGGCGAGGGCTCGAAATCCTACGCGGGCTACGCGCAAGTCTGCGACGGCCTCCTGGCGCTGAAGGTCGAGCGCGGCGATCTCGTCGTGGCCCTGGGCGGGGGCGTCGTGGGCGACCTCGCCGGCTTCGCGGCCGCGACCCTGCGGCGCGGGGTCCGCTTCGTGCAGGTGCCGACGAGCCTGCTCGCGCAGGTCGATTCCTCGGTGGGCGGCAAGACCGGGATCAACGCGCCCCTGGGCAAGAACCTGATCGGCGCCTTCCACCAGCCCCGCCTGGTCCTGGCCGATACGGCGGCCCTCGACACCCTGTCCGAGCGCGAGATGCGCGCCGGCTACGCCGAGGTCGCCAAATACGGGCTGATCGCCGACGCGAGCTTCTTCGACTGGTGCGAGGCCCACTGGCGCGGGATCTTCGCCGGCGGCCCGGAGCGCGAGGCGGCGGTGGCGTCCTGCTGCCGCGCCAAGGCGGCGGTCGTGACCCGGGACGAGCGGGAGGACGGCGAGCGGGCCCTGCTCAATCTCGGTCACACCTTCGGCCATGCCCTGGAGCGCCTGACGGGTTACGACCCGGACCGGCTGGTCCACGGGGAGGGGGTCGCGATCGGGCTCGCGCTGGCGTTCCGCTTCTCGGCCCGGCTCGGGCTGTGCGCCGGCCAGGAGGCGGGCCGGGTCGCCAACCACCTCGCCCTGGCCGGCCTCCCGACCCGCCTGCAGGCGGTCCCGGGTGGATGCGGCGGTGCCGAGGCGATCCTCGACGCCATGGCGCAGGACAAGAAGGTCCGCGACGGCGCGCTGACCTTCATCCTCGCCCGCGGGATCGGCCGCAGCTTCATCGCCCCGGGCGTGGACGGCGCCGAGGTCGCGGCATTCCTGCGCGACGAGCTGACGGCGGATCGGGCCGCCTGACGCCGTTCGGGGCGCTTCCGGCCTTGCCTATCCCGGGTCGGACGGCTAAGAGCCTGCCACGTCCGGCGCAGCCGATCTCGCGCCGTTCACGGCCCCGCCGGGGCCCGGGCCGCAATAGCTCAGCTGGTAGAGCACCTCATTCGTAATGAGGGGGTCGGGGGTTCGAATCCCTCTTGCGGCACCACTTCCGGTCAGACCATCGCCAGCACCGCGGCGATCACCGCGACCCCGACCGCCAGCCAAGCCGCGTAATCGCCGATCAGGCCGCTGTGCAGCACCTCCAGGGCCCGCGTCGGCGCCGATTGCGTCACGCTGACCGGCCGGACGACGAACGACGGTAGGTTCTTGCGGAACAGCCCGTAGCCGGCGCCCGCCAGGGCGGCGGCCAGGGAGGCCCAGGGCAGCCAGGCCGGCCCCTCCGCCAGCGCCTCCACCGCGGGGCGGTGCAGAAACGCCGAGGCCGCCCGCGGGAGCGAATGCCCGATCAGATCCGCGGGCAGCCCGACATCGAGAGCCAGCAGCGCGCAGCACGGCGCCAGCATCAGCCAGAGCGGCCGGTTGGCCTTCTCGCGCTCGTCCGCGCTCGGCGCCCCGGCCTCGTCGCCGGGATCCGGCCCGAGCCCGAGGAAGATGCGGCCGGCCGCCCGCAGCACCGCCGCCCCGGTCAGCGCCGCACCGATGGCCCCGGCTGCGAGCGCGATCCCGTGACCCTGCTGCGCCAGTGCCCCCTGCACGAGGCGCGTGCCCTGATCGAGCACGCCGATCGGAAGGCCGCAGAGCAGCAGCCCGGCGAGCCCCATGGCGATCCCCGCCGGCCAGATCCCCCGTCCGAGGCCGCGCAGGGCGATCTCGTCGATGCTCGCCTGGGTGGCGAGCAGGATGCCGGCGATCATGAACAGGGCGCCCTTCACCAGCCCGTGGCCGACCACGTAGACCAGCATGCCGCCGGTCCCGCCCGCCGAGAGGGCGCCGAGGCCGGTGAGCATGATCCCGGCATGGGAGATCGTCGAGAAGGCGAGCATCCGCTTCAGGTGACGCTGCAGCAGCGCCATCCCGCCGCCGAGGAGCGCGGTGACGCCGCCGAGTCCGATCAGCAGCACCGGCAGGGCGTGCTGGACCTGTCCGGAGGCCCCGAACACGACCGCGCTGACCTTGGCCAAGCCGAACAGGCCGAGGGAGACCATCGAGCCGGAGAAGATCACCGAGACCGGGCTCGGCGCCACGGCATGGGCGTCGGCGAGCCAGAACTGGAACGGCACGATCGCGCCCTTGATCATCAGGGCCGCTGCCACGAGGCAGAAGGCCCCGGCCACCACCGGATCGCGCCCGCCCCGGGCCACCGCGGCCGCGATGCCCTCGAAATCCAGCGTGCCGGTCTGGGCGTAGATCAGCCCGATGCCGCCGAGCATCAGGAAGCCGGCGAGGCTGTTGACCACCGTGAAGTTGATGGCGCCGGCGAGGGCCGATTCCGCCAGGTGGTAGGCCGTGAGCGCGAAGGCGGCGACGCTCATCACCTCGAACCACACGAACAGGT
>CAXTCV010000386.1:0-3131 GCA_964242725.1 uncultured Methylobacterium sp. | reverse complement strand
GGCGCCGGGATCTTCTTCCTCGGCTACTTCCTGTTCGAGGTGCCCTCGAACGTGATCCTGCACCGGGTCGGCGCCCGGGTCTGGATCGCCCGGATCATGATCACCTGGGGGGTGATCTCCGGCGCCTTCGTGTTCGTGAACTCGGAACTCAGCTTCTACGGGATGCGCTTCCTGCTGGGGCTCGCGGAGGCCGGGTTCTATCCGGGGGTGATCCTGTACACGACGCAGTGGTTCCCGGCCCATCGCCGGGCCAAGGTCATCGCGGTGTTCATGGCGGCGATCCCGATCTCGGGCATCTTCGGCAACCCGCTCTCGGGCCTGATCATGGACGGGTTCAACGGCGCGCACGGCCTGTCCGGCTGGCAGTGGATGTTCCTGATCGAGGCGGTGCCGGCGGTCCTGGTCGGCCTCGCCGTGTTCTTCTACCTCGACAACCGCCCCGCCGAGGCGAAGTGGCTGAGCGAGGCCGAGAAGCAGGTCCTCGAGCGCGACATCGCCGCCGACAATCACGGCAAGGAATCGAGCCCCCACTCCATCGCCACCGTGTTCCGCAACGGCCGCGTGTGGTTCATGAGCCTGATCTACTTCGCCTTCGTCACCGGCCAGTACGGGCTGACCTTCTGGCTGCCGACGATCGTCAAGGCATCCGGGGTGCAGGGCAATTTCAACATCGGCCTGATCAGCGCGATCCCGTTCCTGTCCGCCGCCATCGTCATGGTCCTGCTCGGCCTCAGCGCCGACCGGATGCGCGAGCGGCGCTGGCACCTCATCGTCCCGGCCCTGCTGGGCGCCGTCGGCTTCGTGGTCTCGGCCAGCGCCGGCTCGACGACGGTCGCGGTGGCGGCGCTGTCGGTGGCGGCGGCCGGCGTGCTGACCTGCTCGCCGCTGTTCTGGTCCCTGCCCACCGCCTTCCTGAGCGGCGCGGGGGCGGCGGCCGGAATCGCGCTGATCAACTCGGTGGGGAACCTGGCGGGCTTCGCCAGCCCCTACGTGATCGGGGCCCTGCGCGACGCCACCGGCAGCACCGCGGCCGGGATGTACGCGCTGGCCGTGATGCTGGTGGTCGGCGCGGCCTGCGTGTTCGTCACGCCGGCCCGGATGGTCAACCGCTGACGCTCCGATCCGGGCACGACGGACCCCCTCTCCCGTACGGGAGAGGGTTGGGGTGAGGGGTGCGACCTCTCCGGAATGACCGGATCCCTCACCCTGTCCCTCTCCCGCATGGGAGGGGGACCCGCGCCACCCTCGGCGACGCCGAGACGGCGGATTCCCACGCTCTGCAAGGTCTCCTGCCCATGACCACCGACACCCACACCCGCCGCGCCGCGGTGATCGGCCTGGGCTCCATGGGCTCCGGCATGGCCGGCTCGCTCCTGCGGGCGGGGTTCTCCGTCGCCGCCTGCGACGTGAACCCGGAGGCGGTGGCGCGCTTCGCCGCGGCCGGCGGCCGGGGGGCGGCGAACCCCGCCGAGGCGGCGCGGGACGCCGACGTGGTGGTGAGCGTCGTCGTCAACGCCGCCCAGACCGAGGCGGTGCTGTTCGGCGCGCACGGCGCCGCCGCCGCGATGCCGGAGGGCGCCGTGTTCGTCTCCTCCGCCACCATGGACCCGGCCCTCGCCCGGGCGCTGGCGGCCCGGCTGGAGGCCACCGGCCGGCACTACCTCGACGCCCCGATGAGCGGCGGCGCCGCCCG
The DNA here is from genome assembly GCA_964242725.1 of uncultured Methylobacterium sp. Classification (GTDB taxonomy): domain Bacteria; phylum Pseudomonadota; class Alphaproteobacteria; order Rhizobiales; family Beijerinckiaceae; genus Methylobacterium. Next base: position 1,438 of record CAXTCV010000386.1, on the reverse strand, counting down.
CGCGGCGGACGGCGGCCTCACCTTCCTGGCCTCGGGCTCGGCGGCAGCCTTCGCGAAGGCCCGGCCCGCCCTCGATGCCATGGCGGGCACCCTCTACGAACTCGGCGACGCCGCCGGCCAGGGCGCGGCCTTCAAGATGATCAACCAGCTGCTCGCCGGCGTCCATATCGCCGCCGCCTGCGAGGCGATGAGCTTCGCCGCCAAGCAGGGCCTCGACCTCCGGCGGGTCTACGAGGTGATCACCAAGTCGGCGGGCAATTCCTGGATGTTCGAGAACCGGGTGCCCCACATCCTCGACGCGGACTACGCCCCGAAGAGCGCGGTCGACATCTTCGTCAAGGATCTCGGCATCGTGCAGGACATGGCCCGGGCCGAGAAATACCCGGTCCCGGTGGCGGCGGCGGCGCTGCAGATGTTCCTGATGGCGTCCGGCGCCGGCATGGGGCGGGACGACGACGCCTCCGTGGCGCGGCTCTACGCGCAGGTCTCGGGGGCCAAGCTTCCGGGTCAAGCGTAGCCGGATCGAGCGTAGGGAGTCCCAGACCAATGCCGCGCTTCGCCGCCAACCTGAGCCTCATGTTCAACGAGGTGCCGTTCCTCGACCGGTTCGAGGCCGCGGCCCAGGCCGGATTCGACGCCGTCGAGTTCCTGTTCCCCTACGAGCACCCGCCGGAAGCCATCGGCGCGCGGCTCCGGGGCAACGGCCTGACCCAGGCGCTGTTCAACCTGCCGCCGGGCGATTTCGCCAAGGGAGAGCGTGGCTTGGCGGCGTTTCCTGAGCGCTTCGATGAACTCAAGGCCGGTGTCGACACGGCTTTGCGCTACGCCGACGCGACCGGCGTCGGCCGGCTCCACCTGATGGCGGGCCTCGCGCCGCACGACGACGCCAGGGCCGCCGAGGCCTATCGCCGGGCGGTCGCCTGGACGGCGGAGCGGCTTGCGCCGGCCGGCCTCGACCTCGTCCTCGAGCCGATCAACGGCCGGAACATGCCGGGCTACTTCCTCAACGATTTCGGCCGGGCGGCGGACCTGATCCGCGAGCTGGCCCTGCCGAACCTGAAGCTCCAGTTCGACCTCTACCATTGCCAGATCCTGCACGGCGACGTGACCATGCGGCTGCGCGCGCTGATGCCAATCGTCGGCCATGTCCAGACCGCGAGCGTGCCCGCGCGGCACGAGCCCGGCACCGGCGAGATGGACGACGCCTTCCTGTTCGACGAGCTGGACCGGCTCGGCTACGCCGGCTTCGTCGGCTGCGAGTACATCCCGGCCGCCGACACCGTCGCGGGCCTCGGCTGGCTCGCCGCCTACAAGGGGAACGCCCGATGAGCCTCGCCCTGGGATGCGTCGCCGACGATTACACGGGGGCCTCGGACCTCGCCAACACCCTGACCAAGGCGGGCCTGCGCACGATCCAGACCATCGGGGTGCCGGAGGA
>CAXTCV010000385.1:0-3155 GCA_964242725.1 uncultured Methylobacterium sp. | reverse complement strand
TTCCTGACCCCGACGGACGCGCCGGCGCCGGAGCAGGCGGAGGTGTGAAGGAGGAGTGGCGGCGAGGGGCACCTCGCCGGTCATTCCGAGTCGAGCGAAGCTCGGGCCCGAAAACCAGCAGCGCAACGGCTCAAGGCATTCTGCGCGGGGCCGGTATGACAGCGTGAAATATTCTTCGAAGATCCCTGCCGCGGATGGCTGCTACCTTGGGTCAGGCTCTTAGAAACCTCGGACGAAGAGGAGGGCCGACACGATGACGGCTATCGCGATCACTCCGTCGTCACGGCGCGCGCCGCGGCGAGCAGCACCTCCTCACCCCACTGGTTCATGCTCTTCCCGCTAAGTTGTGCGGCAAGTGCAGCCTTGGCGTGCACCTCCGGCGCGACGCGAAGCATCATCTTGCCCGAATAGGGTCTCTCGGCAGGTTTTCCGGCCCTTTCGCAGGTCCTCACATAATCATCGACAGTCTCGTGGAAGGCGGCTTTCAATCCCGAAGCGGTGTCGGCATGGAACGCAATCACGTCGTTGATGCCCGCAAGATGCCCGACGAAAATCTCGTCGGCGGCGTCGAACTCAATGCGCGACCTGTATCCCTTGTAGGCCATCACGTTGACGGCGCTCATGGCCGAACTCCCAGCTTGATCAACTACTCGCGCACGTCCCTGATCTGGTAGCGCTTGCCGCGCTTGTCGGGATGAGGTCAATGAAAGACGGCAACAACGCCGTTTCTCTCGAAACGAACGCGGGATCCGTCGCCCTCAATCACTCGACATCCGACTGCCACCGACAGCCTCTCGATCTCGGCCAAGCGATCGATGGCGAGGCCGGTACGGTGATGACCGCCGAGAGGGTCCTCAACTTGTCTGCTGTTCACGCTCGGATTCGCGGCCAGGTCGAGGCTCATGCAGTCAAGACGTGACAGCAAGACAGCATTCAACAGATTGGTGACGGAACCTGGCCCAAGCAAGCCTGCCTGGACCAGCGGCCCGCCGCCCCCCTCACGCGCTTTCGGCCAGCACGGACTGCCGCTCGAACAGCGCCCGATAGGCGCCGCCGGGACGCCGCACCAGGGCTGTATGGGGGCCGTCCTCGACGATGCGGCCCCGGTCGAAGACCAGGATGCGATCGAGCGTCCGCACGGTCGACAGCCGGTGCGCGATCACGATCGCGGTCCGCCCCCGCAGCAGCCGCTCCATGGCGTCCTGCACCAGCGCTTCCGATTCCGAATCGAGGCTCGACGTGGCTTCGTCGAGGATCAGGATCGGGGCATCGGCCAGGAAGGCGCGGGCCAGCGCCACCCTCTGTCGCTCGCCGCCCGACAGCTTCACGCCGCGCTCGCCGACGAGCGTGCCGTAGCCGCGCGGCAGGTTCGCGATGAAGTCATGCGCGTTGGCGAGCCGCGCCGCGCGCTCGATCTCCTCCGCGGTCGCGCCCGGCCGCCCGTAGCCGATGTTCTCCGCCAGCGAGCGGTGGAAGAGCACGGGCTCCTGCGGCACGATGGCGACCTGCGCGCGCAGCGACCGTTGCGTGACGCCGGCGAGATCCTGCCCGTCGATGGTGATCCGGCCCTCCGTCACGTCGTAGAGCCGCTGCACCAGCTTGACGAAGCTCGTCTTGCCGGACCCCGACCGGCCGACGAGCCCCACGCGCTGCCCGCCCGGGATCTCGACTGACAGGTCGCGGTAGAGCGGCGTCGCATGGCCGGCATAGTGGAACTTCACGCCCTCGAAGCGCAGCGTGCCCGCTCCGACGACGAGCGGCCGCGCCTCGGACCAGTCCGCGACACCGGGCGGCGCGGTGTCGAGCGCCACGAGATCGACCATCTCGTTGACGCCCCGCTGCAGCCGGTTGATCTGCCCGCCGATGTCGCGCAGGTAGCCGTGCACGACGAAATAGGTGGTCAGCACATAGGCGATGTCGCCCGGCGCGGCGCGGCCCTGCCACCAGAGGTGCAACGCCAACCCCACCACGGCGGTGCGCAGCAGGAGCAACACGCCGAGCTGGATCGTGCCGCTCCAGGTGGCACGCATCCAGCTCCGCCGCGTGCGCCGCGCCCATTTGGCCATCACGCGGGCGAGCCGCGCATCCTCGCGGGCTTCCGCCCCGAAGGCCTTCACCACGGCATTGTTGCCGATCGCATCGCTCAGCGCGCCGCTGATGCGGGTGTCCTGGGCGTTGGACAGGGCCGAGGCCGGTGCGATGAACCGCGTGGACAGCAGCACCGCGGCGCTCACGAAGGCGAGCGTTCCCGCGCCCACCACGGCCCCCATGGCGGGCCAGCGCGAACCCAGCACCGCCATGGTGCCGAGCAACACGACGATCGAAGGCAGGAAGGACAGGAGCAGGATGTCGTTGAGCTCGTCGAGCGACCACATGCCGCGCGAGATCTTGCGCACGGTCGAGCCCGCGAAGCTGTTGGCGTGCCATTCCGTCGACAGGCGCTGCACGCGGGCGAAGCCGCGCCGGGCGATCTCGCCCATGCTGCCGAGCGTCATCGGCACCACGAGGCTCCAGGCGAGGTGACGCAGCGCCAGCGCGCCGAAGCTCAACGCCGTCATGGCGGCGAAGGCCGGCAGGGCGGCCCGGAGCGCCGCCGCACGATCGCCCAGCGTCAGGGCGTCGACGAGCCGCCCCGCGTAGAAGGGCAGGAACACGTCGGAGAGCGTCGACAGCGTGATGGCCGAGGTGATCCCGGCCACGAGGCCGGCCTGGCGTCGCCAGGTCTGGGCCACGAAGGGGAGCACGCTGCGGAACGCATCCGCAGACCGGGGAGGAGTCGTCATGGGGTCGGTCCGGTCGCACCTGCGCGGGACGCGTGACGTCAGGCGGCGTGGTCAGGCGGTGGAAAGGGATATCGCGAAGGTCTGCGGCGTCCGTCAGGACGCGGAGACGGCCGGGCGCTTGAAGCAGCGGGCCGGGCGGAAGAGCGTAAACTGCATGGACATGCGCACTCTCCCTCGTTCGAGCGATACCGAGGATCTTCATAACCGCGATCTGGCCGACGTGCAACCCGGCGTTTAGCGTGTCCTCGTTCCGTCGACGCCAGGGTCGGGACGGGCTTCTCTCAGCGCGGGACGATCCGCCCGGGCACAAAGACCCAGGCGGCGGCCGCCATCGCGACGAGCAGGACGGCCGACAGGACGGCGCCGACATGC
>CAXTCV010000384.1:0-3165 GCA_964242725.1 uncultured Methylobacterium sp. | reverse complement strand
CCGTGAGCCCCCGCGGCGTGCTGGAGATGTCATCGAGCATGATTGAGCATATGATACCCGATACGGTCGTGGGCAAGCAGCCCCCGGTCCGCAGTCCCGGCTTGTGTGAGGAGTGTCCCCTGTGAACGAGGATCTGTGGCCGACCGAGATCCGCCTGTCGGCGGACCGGCAGGTGCTCAACGTCGCCTTCGAGGACGGGTCGCGCTTCGCCCTGCCGGCCGAGTACCTGCGGGTGTCGAGCCCCTCGGCCGAGGTGCAGGGCCATTCGCCGCTGGAGCGCAAGGTGATCGGCGGCAAGCGCGCGGTGGCGATCCTCGCGGTGCAGCCCATCGGCAACTACGCGGTCAAGCTCGGCTTCGACGACATGCACGACACCGGCATCTACGGCTGGGGCTACCTGCACACGCTCGGCCGCGAGTACGACAGCCGCTGGAGCACCTATCTGTTCGAACTCGCCGAGCGCGGCCTCGACCGCGAAACCGCGCGCACCGCCCCGGTGAAGCAGGGCGGAGGCTGCGGCTCGGGGTCGTGCGGGTGCCATTGAGGTCGACCGCGTCGCACCGCGCCGGCTCGCGCACCCGTTGTTTTGAGCGACGGCCGCCGCACGGCGTCGGGAGCCGCGTCCGACCGGAAAACCGGGAGACACCGCCGTCCTTACGTAGCGGAGCGCAGCATTCCGGCAGCGCCACGCTGCCCGGCCCCGCGCTGTCCAGGGTCGCTTCGATCCGCTCGCGATGCCGGCGGGAGTTCATGCACGTCATCGAAAAGGCTGAAGGCTTGCATCGTTCCGGCAGCGCGCCGATCGATCGACCGCTTTGCTTGGAGCCGACATGGCCTTCACCTGCACCATCCCCGCCACGCCCACCGTCCAGCAGGATGACGCCACGGTCCGCATCACCCGCTGGGATTTTCAGCCCGGCGCAGTGACCGGTTGGCACGAGCATGGCTGGCCGTATTTCGTGGTGATGCTGGTCGACGGCGTGCTGCGCGTCCATGACGGCGCGGCGGTCAGCGAGACGGCGCTTGCGGCCGGGCAATCCTACATGCGGCCCGCGGGCATCCGGCACGACGTGATGAACGGCTCGGAGCACCCGATCGCGTTCATCGAGATCGAGGTGAAGCGCCCCGACACGCTGGTGACGCTGCCGGCAGCCTGAACGCAAAAGGGCCGACCTCACGGCCGGCCCCCTCCCGAAAAGACCCAGAAACTAGCGCTGGACGACGACCTTCGTGCCGACCTTGGCGTGGGTGTAGAGATCCATCACGTCGTCGTTGGTCATGCGGATGCAGCCCGAGGAGACGGCGGTGCCGATGGTCTCCGGCTCGTTCGAGCCGTGGATCCGGTAGATCGAGCCGCCGAGATACATGGCGCGGGCGCCGAGCGGGTTCTCGATGCCGCCCTTCATGTAGCGCGGCAGGTCGGGCCGGCGGCGCAGCATAGTCGACGGCGGGCGCCAATCCGGCCATTCGCGCTTCATCGTGATGGTCTGCACGCCGCCCCAGGTGAAGCCCGGCCGGCCGACGCCGACGCCGTAGCGCAGGGCCTGCCCGCCGCCCAGCACGTAGTAGAGCCGCCGCTCGGCGGTGGAGACCACGATCGTGCCGGCGCCGTAGGGGCCGTTGTACGCCACGGTCTCCCGCGGGATCGCCGACATCTGCGGCACCGCCGCGTCCGGATCCATCGGGTCGGCCGTGTTGAGGGAGGCGTTGGCCACCGGGACCGCAACCGCCTGGGGCCGCACGCGCACGGCGAGCGCGTCGTTCAGCGGCTGGCGGGTCAGCGGATCGATCTCGTAGGCGAGCGCCGGGGCGGCGCAGGCGGCCGCGCCTAGAAGCCCGATCAGGGCGGGAAGAAGACGACGCATCAAAGCCTCTCGGGCAGGCGCGGAATATGGCGGGAACGCGGCGAATACCGCGGCACGATGCCGTGCCGATCCTCGCCAAGGGGTAAACGCTCGCGCCTTAAAACCAAGCCTGAAACCGGCCCGCCCAGGCGGTTCCGCACGCCCGTGACTCGATGGCAACACTGTGGCAGCTTGGCCGTGACGTCCGGGACGGACCGCGGCATCGGGATCTGGGCCGGTCCGGCAGATGCCGGCGCTCACGCCTCGTCGGCGGCGAGCCAGATGGCGGGCTTCAGCGGTTCCGGACGAACCGGCGTCGGGTGGGTCGGCAGGCCGCGGACCTGCGCCAGCTCGGCGAGTTCCGGCGCCTGCGCGGTGTCGTCGGCGTTCAGGAACAGGCCGCGGGCCCGGGCGGCGCGGCCGAGATCGGCCCGGCTCGTCCAGACGCTCTGGGCCGGGCTGGTGAGGAGCGCCAGGGCGAGGGGCGCCATCCACAGCGCGAGCCACGGGTCACCGACCAGGACCAGGGCGAAGGCGATGAGCGCGCCGACCACCACCGCATCGGCCTGGAGCCGGAACGCCTCCGCCCAGGAGACCTGCCGGTCGTCGCGGTCCTGCGTCTCCCACCGCACCACCCGGCCCAGGAAGGTCGCCACGACGGCGCCGGCGGTGAACAGGGTGAGGACCGGCCACAGGACGACCCAGGCGGCCTGCTCCAGGGCGGCGCTCGCCAGCAGCGCCGAGGCACCGCCGAAGGCGGCCCGGCGCCCCGGGGAGGCCAGGACGTACCCGACGCTGAGGATCTTCGGCAGGCCGAGCACGGCGACGCTGAGGGCCGCGAGGGCGTGCGCGGCGGCGCCCTGCCCGGTCAGCCCGTAGGCCAGGAGGCCGAGATCCCCGGTCCGGGCGGCCTGCCAGGCGGAAAGGCCGATGAAGGCGATCCACAGCGGCAGGAGGCCGTAGGAGAGGATTCCGACCAGGAGGTGCCACCGGCTCGCGGCGTGGAGCCCGGCCCAGGGCAGCACCCGCAGGTGCTGGAGGTTGCCCTGGCACCAGCGGCGCTCGCGGCCGAGGAGGTCGACGAGGTTCGTGGGCATCTCCTCCCAGGTGCCACCCATCTCGGGCAGCAGGCGCACCTCCCAGCCGGCGCGCACCATCAGCGCCCCCTCGACGATGTCGTGGCACAGGATCTCGCCGCCCAGGGGCTCCCGGCCGGGCAGCCTGGGGAGCTGCGCATTCTCGGCGAAGGCCTGGATCCGCAGGATGGCGTTGTGACCCCAGTAGCTGCCCTCCGGCCCCTGCCAGGTCTCCAGGCAGCGCA
>CAXTCV010000383.1:0-3179 GCA_964242725.1 uncultured Methylobacterium sp. | reverse complement strand
CGCATCGCCTCGTGACGAACTCCGCCGATCCCCGGGCCCTCGTGCCGCCGGCCGCCTCCTCAAAGACGCCCCGCAACCTGCGCGACGCCGGTCTGATCTTCGACCAGGGCGGGACGGTCTGCCGCGACAGGCTCGGCAGCGATACCGTGCCCAGCTAGGCGATGCCCCGCCCGGTTCCCTCCCAATGGCGCAGCGCCGTCGCCCTCACCGACGAGGAGATGGCAGAGTGCGAAGCCGAACGGGAGGGGCTGTGATGACCCCACCTTTTGCCGTCTCGCGCGCGTGCGCGCCCGTGAGTGAGAAAACGTGAGTGAGAAAAGGCGGACCTTGTCGAAGGGCGTCGGCACCATCGGAGGCCGCCGACGCCCTGCTGTGCAGGTCGGAGCGGGCGAGCAGGAACGGTCCGCCGCCGCCAATCCCGAATGGCAGACGGGTCGTCCCTGGACCGACACCCTGGCGCCGCCCTCGACCGACGTCCTCGACGTGCCCGACCTCGCCGTGCATCCGATCGGCACCCCCTGCCGGGCCGAGCTGAGCCGAATCGGTCACGCCCTGCACGCCGCCAACCTGGAAGAGGACTTCGTCGAGCTTCAGGTGGAGATCGCCGAGATGGACCCGAGCCACGCCGGCCGGCGCGCGATCGTGCTGGAAATGGCCTGGGCTGGGATCCGAGGGCCGGTCGCATGATCCCCGAAGGTGCCACGTCCGCCCGGGCGCCGACCCTGGCGCACGTCCTCGTCCTCCTCGATGGCATCGAGCGTCACGGCGAGAATTCGCCCGGCGCCATCGACGTCCGGCCCGCCTTGAACCGCGCCGGCCGGGAGACCGATGCCGCCGGCGGCCCCGAGGCGGTGAAGGACCTGCTGCTCGCCCTGATCGCGGCAGATCCGCTCCGGTCCGACGCTCGCGGGGCCCTTACCCGCGCGGCCTGGTCCGGGCTCCTGCCCGTCGGCGATGACGCCGCCTGCAACGCTGGAGCAGACCGCGGTGCTCGAAGTGCAGGTCGATGCGAGTTCAGGAACCCGCGGATATGCTGCGTGTTGGAGCGACATTCGCGTATTGGAGACCACGTCGCGGAGATCGCTCATGGCACTGCCACTTCAATCAGCCCTGGATGCCTCGGGCTATGTTGGCACCTGGGAGACCGATATTGATACGCAGATCGTTGAGTTCACAGGGGCGCTACCCCGCCTGCTCGCACTTGACGACATCGGGGCTGACGCCGGAGTTCCGATCTCGATGTTCCTAGAGGGCGTGCATCCGGATGATCAGGAACGGGTCGCCTACCTCGTGCATAAGGCTCACAGTACCGCCGGGCGCTTCGAGGCTGAGTTCCGGACATGCGATAAAACCGGGGCGATACATTGGGTCGTCGCGCGCGGCCGCGTTGAAACGGGCCAGGACGGCCATGGGTCCCGCTGCATCGGCGTCGCCGCGGATATCACCGACAGCCGCCAAATCGATCCGACCTCAGCGGATCCGACAATACAGGCTATCGACAAAATAGCAGATGCCCTGATCGCGGTACGCCCCTTAGCAGAACGTTTAGACTCGCCGACCTTGAAGACGCTAATCGATGCCACGCTCTTCGAACTCGGGAGGATTCTGGCGCAACAGGAGGTGCTCGGTCATACTGCGGAGATGCGCTGACTCCCACGCGTCAGAGTGCCGGCTGTCCGGCCGCAACTGAACGGACGAAGTCGAGGCAGGACCGGCGATCGTCGGCGTCTTCGATCGTCTCGAACACGCGGATCAATTCCGACAGGTCTCGGGCGAGCTCAGGCTTGGGATCAGGCCTGCCGTAGAGATTTGACACATCGGTTCCGAGAGCCTCGGCGATACGCTGAAGAACGCGCCGTGCGTCCGACGTCATGTCGGCCATCCGCTTCCGTCTCCGAACTGGAGAGATCAGATCTTCGCATCTGTGGCCTCCGGCGAGGAAACGACCACCCGTTCGGTCAGCCTGATCGGGGTACGATGTCGCGCCGTACCAGTGCGGCAAATGCCTCTGGCGCTCACCAGATACTGGCTAGCTAAGGGCTAACGCCACATAGAGAAATTGGCTGCCCTCCACCCCTGCTTATTTTTCACACACGATGGAAGTAGGCGACGTGGTCGGTCTTACGCTTCGTCACGTCGTGCAACCCGGCGGTGGGTGAGGCGTGTTCGTCGCGGGGGGGCTTGCGGCTCTCAATCGAAGACCGGGACGATACCAGCCAGGTTCGGCCCCAAGCCGCCGTCGCATTGCTCCAAGCATTGGCCGGGCGCGCGCGAGACTTGATATCGCAGACCAAACCGAAAGCATGATAACCCAGTTTATATTACTATCGTGTTGTATTTTCCCTGTTGTTTACAGGACCGCCCAGACCGGACCCGCCTGATTGCGAAGCAGGACATCCAGTTCGAGCCCGGCCAGTCCGGCAACCCCGCCGGTCGCCCCCGCTACCGCTCTACGTTGGCCCTGGAGGCCATCTTCGAGCGGAACTGTACCGGGAGCGCTTCGGCCTGCCGCGGGACCACTCGTCCACACCAGCCGGTTACTCCGAGACGCGCTCGGCGCTGAACACGATCTTCGGTTGGGTCCTCCGCGTCCTATCCGGTGGCGGTGATGGAGTTGCGGCATTCAGCTGGGGTGAAGGCTGCGAAGGCTTGGGTGATGGCCGACTCGATGGCTTCGCGCACGCCGATGACTTTGTGGAATTGCAGGGTGTCGAGGATGACCGTGTCACCCGACTTCAGCAGCGGAACCAGGGTGTCGGTGACGTAGGTGCAGAAGCGCGCGCTGTTGGTGGACCCGCCGGACAGGGAGGTGGCGGCCAAGCCGCTGGTATGCGGGGCGGCGGTGACGGGGGTGGTCTCGTAATGGCCCCGAGGCACGGGGCGCCGGCAGCGTTTGCCGCGTGGAGGCCGACCGCCGGTGCGGGCCATGTTCGTGGCGGTCGCCGTCTCGTCGAGGACGACGACGGCATCGGGGTCGAGGTCACGTTGGCTCGCGGACCACGCCCCCGTGCGGCTCTCACGTCCGGCCGCTCCTGCCCGGCCGCTCCTGCCCGGCCGCGTCAACAGCCCCTGTTCACGAATGATCCGATGGCGGGCGAAGAACCGCCACAGCCCGCTGACGCCGGTGCGGACACCCTGCTCGGCCAGGATATCACGCACCTCGTGCCGGAAGGCCTGCG
>CAXTCV010000382.1:0-3184 GCA_964242725.1 uncultured Methylobacterium sp. | reverse complement strand
CCGCAAGATCCGATTCCGGCAGGCGGCGCAGCGCCGCCGGACTCGGGACACGATCCAGCAATGCCGATTGCTCAGGTGATAGTGCCAATGGTCGCATCCGCTCGTTCGAGTATGGCGACGGCCGCTGCGCGTGCCCTCGGCCCCGCGACGCTCGCACCCGGGGTTACGCGTTCATGCTAGAACCCGTCCGTACCGTCGCTGTCATGATAGTGCCAGGTACGGACGAACGGCGGCCCGATCAATGTCGCGCCGACGTTTTTTTCAGTCACGTGCCCTCATTGCCACAAGAGGTCCGCCTTTGAGCCCGGCTCGTCTGTGCACAATCCTGCTCACGCTCGCGATTACGGGACATGGCCAAGCTTACGCCGAGCCGCGACCGCCGGACGGCAATCTCGACTTCCTCTGCAACTTCCTGGGCGACTGCCCGCCGCGTCTCGCCCCGGGCGGCCCAGACCGGGACGCGCGGCCCTTCACCGAGAGCCTGGGCCGCCCCTGCGCGTGGCGGGACCGTCCGACGCCGGAGGGGGTGCGGCGGGTGCGCGTGTGCTGGTGAGCCTGCGCCCGGGGCTCTTTGCCGCGGTCTTCGGAGCAGCCTTGGCCGTGGCGGCGCTCGGCGCGGCCCCCGCCAGCGCCGACGAGACCTGCCCGGCCCTGTTCGCCGACGGCCGGGCGCCGGTCCTCACCAACGCGAAGCTCGCGGCCCGCACGGTTCCTTTGTGTTTCGAAGCCTTCACCGTGCTGCATTCCGGGGTGACGCGCACGCCGCTCTATTCGGCGGAGCATCTCACCCGGGCGAGCGTCGCGGAGGCCCGCACGGTGGCCCGGGACGATGCCTTCCACGAGGAAGCCCGGCTGCCCGCCGCCGACCGCGCCGCCCTGGAGGACTATGTCCGCAGCGGCTTCGACCGGGGCCACCTGTCGCCCGCGGGCGACATGCCGACGCTGATCGCCCAGGCCGAATCCTTCAGTCTCGCCAATATCGTGCCCCAGAACCGGATCCTGAACCGCGGCCTCTGGGCCGATATCGAGGAGAGCACGCGGCGTCTGGCCAGCCGGCGCGGCGCGCTCTTCGTGGTCACCGGGGTGATCTTCTCCGGGGACGCGGTGCAGCAGATCAAGGGCGGCGTGCTCGTGCCCACCCAGCTGTTCAAGGCGCTCTACGACCCCGCCAGCGGCGAGGCCGGCGCCTATCTGGCCCAGAACGACGAGTCCCGGGACTGGCACGCGGTCTCCATCGACGAGCTCGGCCGCCAGGCCGGGATCGATGTCTTCCCGGGGTTGCCGGCCGGCGCCCGGACGACCGCGATGAGCCTGCCGGATCCGCATGCCTCCGCCCGCGCGGAGGAGCGCCGACCCCGCAACGAGCCGACGTGGCAGGATTGGCTCCGGCGGGAGGGCCTGCGCGCCCTGCGCCGATTCACGCGCGAACTGCTCCGCACGGTCTTCTGAGAGGGATCCATGCCCGAGAACAAGCACCGCGCCCGGACCGCCTCGGGGACGTCCGACGCCTTCGCGCCCTTCGCCGACGCGGCCGGGGTGCGCACCATCGGCGCCCTCTCCTTCGAGAACGGCACCGACCGGATCGCCCTGCACGGCTCCCTCGACCTGACCCGGGACCGGACCGGCCTCGCGCAGGCGCGCCTGCTCCGGGAGACGCTGGACGCCATCGTGAAGGCCCTGGAAGCCGACGATCTCCCAGAGACCGTGGCCGAGGCCCCCGAGGCGGTCCCGACGTCGGTCCCGAACCCGTTCGCCTGAGCGGCCCGGCGCGGCGGCGTCCTTGCCGCTGCCCGGCGGTCCTGATACTCGAACGGGGTCATTCCTAGATCGTGGGGGCGTGCGGACAGGACGGGGATGAGACCCCGCGCCTGCCCCGTGCCGCTGGCACGCACCGCGCATTCCCGCACAGCACGCCGAGGACGTCCGCGATGGCTCGCGAATTCATCTATCACATGCGGGGCCTGACCAAGGCCTATACCGGTGGCAAGAAGGTCCTGGATAGCGTCAACCTGTCCTTCTACCCCGACGCCAAGATCGGCGTCCTGGGCATCAACGGCTCCGGCAAGTCGACGCTGCTCAAGATCATGGCCGGCATCGACAAGGAATTCACCGGCGACGGCTGGGTGGCCCAGGGCGCGCGCGTCGGCTACCTGCCGCAGGAGCCCCATCTCGATCCGACCAAGTCGGTCCGCGAGAACGTGATGGAGGGGGTGGCCGAGAAGCAGGCCATGCTCGACCGCTACAACGAACTCGCCATGAACTACTCGGAGGAGACGGCCGACGAGATGACCGAGCTCCAGGACCGGATCGAATCGCTCGGTCTGTGGGAGCTCGACTCGAAGATCGATCAGGCCATGGAGGCCCTGGGCTGCCCGAGCGACGAGCAGCCGGTCGCCACCCTGTCGGGCGGCGAGCGGCGCCGCATCGCCCTGTGCCGCCTGCTCCTGTGGGAGCCGGAGCTGCTGCTCCTCGACGAGCCGACCAACCACCTCGACGCCGAGACGGTGAACTGGCTGGAGGGTCACCTGCGCCAGTATCCCGGCGCGATCCTGATCGTGACCCACGACCGCTACTTCCTCGACAACGTCACCAGCTGGATCCTGGAACTCGATCGCGGCAAGGGCATCCCCTACGAGGGCAACTACTCCGCTTGGCTGGTGCAGAAGCAGAAGCGCCTGGAGCAGGAGGGCCGCGAGGACATGGCCCGGCAGCGCTCCATCTCCCGGGAGCAGGAGTGGATCGCCGCCTCCCCGAAGGCGCGCCAGTCGAAGTCGAAGGCGCGCATCACCCGGTACGAGGAGCTGGTCGCCAAGCAGAACAACAAGATCGATGCCTCCGCGCAGATCGTCATCCCGATCGACGAGCGGCTGGGCAACAACGTCATCGAGTTCGAGCACCTCAACAAGGCGTTCGGTGATCGCCTCCTGATCGAGGATCTCTCGTTCAAGTTGCCGCCGGGCGGCATCGTCGGGGTGATCGGCCCGAACGGGGCCGGCAAGACCACCCTGTTCAAGATGATCACGGGGCAGGAGAAGCCTGACGCCGGCAAGATCGATGTCGGCGAGACGGTCAAGCTCGGCTACGTCGACCAGTCGCGCGACGCCCTCGATCCGAACGCCACGGTCTGGCAGGAGGTCTCGGGCGGCAACGACATCATCTATTTCAACAAGCGCGAGATCAATTC
>CAXTCV010000381.1:0-3192 GCA_964242725.1 uncultured Methylobacterium sp. | reverse complement strand
ACGCCCTTCACGCTCTGGAGGCCGCGGGCGACCACGTCGTCCACGAACCACGACAGGTCCTCGGGGGTCATGGCCGGCGCCGAGGCGCCGTAGACCATGATCGGAAGCCCGGCGATCTCGACACGCGACACGATCGGCTCGTCGATGGTGCGCGGCAGGTTCTGGCGGATCTTGGCGATCGCGTCCTTGACGTCGTTGGTCGCCCGGTCCTGGTTCACCTCCAGGCGGAACTCGATCGTCGTCGTCGAGATGCCCTCGGTGATGGTCGACAGGATGTGCTTGACGCCCTTCACCCCGGCGACCGAATCCTCGACCCACTTGGTGACCTGGGTCTGCAGCTCGGCGGGCGCGGCGCCCGATTGGGTGATCGTCACCGAGACGATCGGGATGTCGATGTTCGGGAACCGGGTGATCGGCAGCGAGCGGAAGCTCACCAAACCGAGGATCATCAGGACCAGGAACAGCACCACCGAGGGGAGCGGCTTCCGGATCGCCCAGGCGGAGACGTTGAGGCGCATGGCTGATCCTACCGCGGGGCCGCGTCGGCCATGGGGGCGGCCATCGGTGTGCTGACAGGGGCAGCCACGGCCCGCACCCGGTCACCGTCGCGAAGGAAACTGCCGGCGCGGGCCACGATGCTCTCGCCGGCGGCGACCCCGGAACGGATCTCCGTGAAGCCCTCGGCGGAGAGGCCCGTGGCGACGGTCCGCGCCTCGACGCGGCCGTCCCTCACCACCAGCACGCTGGCGCGGCCGTCGGCCGCGTACAGCAGACTGGAGACCGGCACCGCGACGCCTTCGCGGCGCGCCACTTCCACGTTGCCGCGGGCGAAGGCGCCGATCCGCAGGGCCGGATCCTCGGCGAGCCGGATACGGATCTTGCCGAGCCGCGTCGCCCGTTCGACCTCCGGATAGACCCGGCGCACCGCGCCCTTGAGGTGCCGGCCGTCATCGAGATCGAGGCTCGCCGGATTGCCCACCTGGATACGCGCCAGCGAGGTCTCCGGCACCTCACCCTCCAGCTCGATCTCGCCCCGGGCGATCAGCCGGAACAGCGGCTCGCCCACCGCGGTGGCGGTGGCCCCGACCCGGGCGGTGCGGCGGTTGACGATACCGGCCTCCGGGGCACGGATATCGGTGCGGGCCCGCCGCAGGGCGATCTCGGACCCGGCCGCCCGGGCGGTGGCGAGATCGGCCTGGGCGGATTGCAGGCCGCCCCGGGCGGCGGCGAGCCGGCCCTCGGCCCCCTGGGCCGCCGAGACGCGCTGCTCCAGAACGGCAGCGGTGGAGTTGCCGGTCTTTGCGAGCGCCTGTGCGCGTTCCAGCGCCTGCTTGGCCTCGACGTTGGCGGCCTCCGCCTGGACGATCTGACTCTGGGCCTGGACGATGGCCGCCTGTGCCCGGGCGATCGCCGCCGTATTCGACGCCTCCTGGGTGACGATCATCTCCTGGGAGAGGCGTGCGAGCACCTGTCCCTTGGCGACGCGATCACCCTCCTCGACGAGGAGTTCGGTGATGCGCAGGCCCTCGACCTCGGGGGAGACCAGGATCTCGTCCCGGGGGACCAGCGTGCCGGTGACGACTGCCCGCTCGACGATCTCGCGGCTCTCCGCCGGGACGACGGTGACGGCGGGCGCGATGGCGGCGGCGTCAGGGACGGCGGCGCTCTCGACCGCCCGGGCCGGCGCCGTCGCGAGGATCGCGAGCCCGCACAGGAGACTGAGGCGAGACACGCGCCAACACACAGAGTTCACGACGGGTCCTCGCAGTCGGCGCTCGGGTCTTCACGCCTCTCCCTCGCTGGGTAGCCCGGCGTTTTCATGGCGTATGGTCGTCACCGAGACCGAATGTAGCGCCGTCCGCGGAGTCCGTCGCCGGACCTCACGCCGCATGTCGCCGTGTGGAGATGCGTGCCGCCTTTCGACCGTTCTCCTGCAACCCGCCGGGGGGCGCGACGTTGTACCCGCGGTGGTCCTGCGGTGGCTTGGGACGGTTCGATGAGCATCTTTCAGATCAAGCAGAAGACGAGCGGCGCCGTGCTCTGGACCGGGGCGGCCGACGACGAGCAGACGGCACTCGACGCGATGGCGCGCGAGGCCGGCTATCGGGACTTCTCGGCGATCCCGGACACGATCCGCGCCCACGGTCTCGAGGCGGCCAGGCTCGACCTGATTTCCTGACGGTCCGCACGACATTCCGCGGAGCCGAGCAGCGATCCCGATTCCTGCGCGGCTCCGCGACGCCATTGGCGAGACGTCACGGCGGTGCGCCGTGACCCCAGGGTCACGACGCGGATGCCAGATATGCCCCGGCTTGGGGCGACGGCATCGCGTGGTGCCCGGTTTCGTCAGGCCAGCGCGGGGATGCGCGCGGCCGTGGGTCTGCCCCTGAACAGGCTGAGCGTCGCGACGATCCCGCAGGCGGCAGCCGCCATCAGCCAGTAGCTCGGTGCCGCGCGGTCGCCGGTCTTCTCGATCAGGTAGGTCGACACCATCGGGGTGGCCGTGCCGAACAGGGCGGTGGCGAGGCTGTAGGCCAGGGAGAAGCCGCTCGCTCGAACGTGGGCCGGCACGACCTCCGATAGCGAGACCACCATCGCGCCGTTGTAGACCCCGAAAAAGAACGAGAACCACAATTCGACCGCCAGCATCTTGGCGAAGGTCGGATCGGCCACGAGCCAGTGCAGGGCCGGGTAGGTCGTCAGCAGCGACAGGATCGAGATCGTCAGAAGCACCGGCTTGCGGCCGACCGAGTCCGAGATCGCTCCGCCCACCGGCAGCCAGACGAAGTTGGTGATGGCGACGCAGAGCGTCACCAGCAGGCTGTCGGTCTCGGTGAGCTTGAGGACGGTCTTGCCGAACGTCGGGGTGTAGACGGTGATCATGTAGAAGGTCACCGTGGTCATCGTCGTCAGCATCATGCCGAGCAGAACGATCCGCCAGTTGGCTGCGACGGTGATGAGGATCTCGCGTGTTCCGGGGTGATGGGTCCGCTTGGCGAAGGCCTGGGTCTCCTGGAGCGAGCGCCGGATGAAGAAGATGAACGGCACGATCAGGCAGCCGATCAGGAACGGGATCCGCCAGCCGAAATCGCCGATCTGCTGCTTGGTCAGGAAGGCGTTGAGCCCGTAGCCGATCAGGGCGGCGAACAGGATCGCCACCTGCTGGCTCGCCGACTGGAACGACGTGTAGAA
>CAXTCV010000380.1:0-3192 GCA_964242725.1 uncultured Methylobacterium sp. | reverse complement strand
CATACCGGCGACGGCACCTTCCTGATCGAGGAGAAGGACTTCAACCCGGTCACGGTCGAGAGCCTCGACGCGTCGCTGGACTGGGACGAGGCCGGCCGCGTGATGGCGCTCACCGGCCTGGACTATCGCGGCGCCGGCAACACCGTGCACCTGACCGGGGCGTGGGCGGGCAGCCCAGCGGGGGCAGGCACGGCCTGGACCGCGACGCTGACGGGCCGCGACGCCACCCTGCGCGGGGCGACGCCGCAGGATGCGCCGGTGAAGATCAATGCGCTGGATGCGCAGCTCTCGGGCCGGGACGGCGGCATCGCCATCGACGCGCTCACCCTGTCGGCTCCGGGGGTGACCGGGACGATCACCGGGACGATCGGCACGACCGCGGACGATGGCGGCCTCAATCTCCACATCGTCGGCCGCGACGGCGAGGTCCGGACGGGCCTGCGCCTCTGGCCGGAGCATATCGCGCCGCCGGCCCGGACCTACCTGGTGGATCAGCTCCGGCACGGCCGGGTCGAGTCCGTCGACATCCGGGTGAAGATGTCCGGGACGGTGCTGGCCGCCGCCACCCGGGGCGAGCCGGCCCCGGACGACGCGGTCCATATCGACTTCCACGTCTCGGACGCGGCGCTGGACGTCACCGCCGACGCGCCGCCGGTGGTGAAGGGCAACGTTTCCGGGACGATCACCGGGCGCTCGACGACGGTGCGCAACGTGACCGCCGAGGTCCACGGGCCGGACGGGCGCGGGCTGGCGATCACGGACGGCAGCTTCGTCATCCCGCAGATCACCCCCGAGCGGGTGGTGGCGCAGATCGGCATGCGGCTCTCCGGGGGCGCCGACGGGATGGCGTCCGTCCTCCAGGCGAAGCTGTTCAAGAGCGTGATGAGCGTCGATCTCGACCCCGCCACGATCAAGGGCAGCGCCGACCTGCGCGTCGATTTCCCCCTCGATCTCAAGCACATCGTCGATCTGCCCGACCTGCCGGTGACGCTGACCGGCACGCTGGCCGACCTGTCGGTCGACAAGGTGATGGGCAAGGACCGGCTGGAGGCGGGCCGGTTCTCCCTGTCGTATGATCACGGCGCCTTCGGCCTGAAGGGCGAGGGCCGGGTGGCGGGCGCCCCCGTCTCGGTCGAGCTGCGCCAGCCGAAGGTCGGCCAGCCGGGCGAGGCGGTGGTCAACCTGTCGCTCGACGACGCCGTCCGGGGCCGGAAGGGCCTGCCGACGGCACCGCAGCTCACCGGCACGATCCCGGTCCGCGCGGTCGTGCCGATCGGCCGGCCCGGGACCGGCAAGCCGCCGATCAGGGTCGAGGCCGATCTCGCCAAGGTCGGGATCGACGGGCTGCTGCCGGGGCTGACGAAGCCGGCGGGCAAGCCGGGACGGCTGACCTTCACCCTCGTGGATAGCGGCCAGGGCCTCGACCTGCGCGACTTCGCCTTCGACGCGGCCCCGGCCTCCGCCCGCGGCACCGTCGCGATCACCCCGGAGGGCGGCCTGGAACGGGCGGAGCTGACGAGCGTCAAGCTGTCGCCCGGCGACGACCTGCGGGTCAGCCTCGACCGGGCCGGCAGCGGCTACAAGGTCGTGGTCCGGGGCGCGGTGGCGGATGCCCGGCCGTTCCTGAAGTCCCTCGGCGGGCCGGACGGCAAGGGCGCCAGGGACGCGAAGGACACGAACCCGAAGGATATCGACGCCGACATCCAGGTGCCGATCGTCACCGGCTTCAACGACGAGGCGCTGACCGGCGCCAACATGCGGCTGTCGCTGCACGGCAAGACCCTGCGGGCCGCCACCATCACCGGGCGCTTCCGGGCGGCGCCCTTCGCCGCCTCCGTCGCCCGGGGCGAGCACGGCGTGCCGACGCTCGCGGTGGATTCGGCCGATGCCGGTGCGACCCTGCGCTTCGTCGACGTCTACCGGCGCATGTATGGCGGCCGGCTCAATGCCGGGATCGGCCTGAACGACGGCCCGCAGGCGGGCGTCGTGCAGATCCGCGACTTCATCCTCCGCAACGAGCCCGCCCTGTCGAGCATCATGGCGCAGGGGCCGGAACCGGCCGAGACCGACGCCGCCCGCGGTCGCCGGATCGCCCCGGGCCGGGGGGCCGGCGACGTCACCTTCGACCGGATGCGGGCCAACTTCGTGCGCAGCGGCAGCCGGGTCGATTTCAGCGACGCGGCGATCTCGAACGCCGCCATGGGCTTCACCCTGTCGGGCTGGCTCGATACCAGCCGCGAGCGCACCGACATAACCGGCACCTTCGTGCCGCTCTACGGGCTCAACAACGTCGCCTCGCAATTGCCCCTGCTCGGCCCGCTGCTCGGGGGCGGGCACAACGAGGGCCTGTTCGCGGTCAATTTCCGCGTCTCCGGCAAGCTCGCCACGCCGGACGTGAGCGTGAACCCGCTCTCGGCGATCGCCCCGGGCTTCCTGCGCAAGCTGTTCAGCGCCGGAGGCGGCCCCTTCGCGGACGGGATGCCGACGGTCCCGCAATAGGCCTCGCCCCGGAAAGTCGTCGCCGGCTTTCGGGGGCGGCTGCGCCTGAAACGATCGGCGCCGCCGCCAGCGCCCCCGGCCCCGGTCTGTCGTGCGCAACAACAAGCCCGGCGCGGCGGACCGCACCGGGCCGAACCCGAACATCCCAGAGCATCACTTCTCGACGAAGGCCTTCTCGATCACGTAGTGGCCGCCCTCGCCGTGGTTGCCTTCCTCGTAGCCGCCGCCCGAGAGCAGCGCGCGGGTGTCGCGGATCATGTCGGGGCTGCCGCAGAGCATGAAGCGGTCGGCCTCGACCGACATCGCCGGCAGGCCGATATCGGCAAACAGCTTGCCCGAGACCATCAGGTCGGTGATCCGGCCGCGGTTGCGGAAGGGCTCGCGGGTCACGGTCGGGTAGTAGATCAGCTGGCTCGAGATCATCTCGCCCAGGAACTCGTGCTTGGGCAGTGATTCGGTGATGGTCTCGCCATAGGCGAGTTCCTGGACCTGCCGGCAGCCATGGACCAGCACGACCTTCTCGAACCGGTCGTAGGTCTCCGGGTCCTTGATGATCGACAGGAACGGGGCGAGCCCCGTGCCGGTGCCGAGCAGGTAGAGGTGCCGGCCCGGCAGCAGGTTGTCGAGCACCAGGGTGCCGGTGGGCTTCTTGCCGACGATGATCGGGTCGCCGACCTTGAGGTGCTGGAGCTT
>CAXTCV010000379.1:0-3193 GCA_964242725.1 uncultured Methylobacterium sp. | reverse complement strand
GCCCGGACGCTCCGGCTCAACAACCGCTACTTCCTCGACGGGCGCGACGCGAATTCGTTCACCAACGTGGCCTGGGTGTACGGCCTGCACGACCGCCCGTGGCAAAAACGCAAGGTCTTCGGAACGGTCCGCTATCAGAGCGAGAACTCTTTGAAGAAGTTCGACGCCAAGGCGTATGTGCGGGCGGTGGAGACGCTCTGCGCCGCCGAGGGATGAGCCCTGTGGCCGGTGGCCTTCAAGGGCTGATACTGGACGCGCCGCGGCCGAGGCGAGCGTGCCGTCAATTCGAGCCCGCGCGGCGAAACTTTTATCCCGGCGGCTCCGTAAGGACGCGCGATGCCCCACTCATCGGGGCTCGGAAGGAAACGCGATGCTTACCAGGAACACCGGCCGCACGGCCAAGGCGCTCGCCCTGACCCTCGCCCTCGGCCTCGGCGCCAGCGGCGCGGCCTATGCCAAGAACCCGATGGTCGGCGGCGCGCCGATGTACGCCCAGAAGACCATCGTCGAGAACGCCGTCAATTCGAAGGATCACACCACCCTGGTCGCCGCCGTGAAGGCCGCCGGCCTGGTCGACACGCTGAACGGTCCGGGGCCGTTCACGGTGTTCGCCCCCACCAATGCCGCCTTCGCCAAGCTGCCGCCGGGCACGGTGGAGAGCCTCGTGCAGCCGCAGAACAAGGCGACCCTCACGAAGATCCTGACCTATCACGTGGTCCCGGGCGTCTACACCGCCAAGGACCTGATGGCCCTCGCCATGAAGGGCGGCGGCCAGGGGCAGATCAACACCGTCGAGGGCGAACCCCTGGGCATCACGGTCCAGGGCAAGAAGGTCTACGTGACCGACGTGAAGGGCAACACGGCCACCGTGACCATCCCGAACGTGATGCAGTCGAACGGCGTCATCCACGTCGTCAACGCCGTGCTGATGCCCTGATCGACCCGAGTGGCGCGGCGCCCGCAGCCTTAGGCGCTGCGGGCGCCGTTTCGTTTCGAACCCCCTCCGGTGAGGCGCCGCGAGCGCGTCACTCCGCCAGCAGCTTGCCGGTATAGACCACCGGTCCCGTGGGCTGGCCGGTCGGCGACCCCCCGCTGGGCTCCACCGAGACCGCGATCACCCCGTCGGGAGCGGTTCCCGCGGGCAGCCGCACCTGGCTCTGCCCGGCGCCGACGAGGCCGAGCGGCTTCGGCCCCTGCGCGCCGACATACCAGAGCTCCAGGCTTCGATCCGCGGGCGCCTCGGCGTTGACCGGTCTCACCTGCGCGAGGCCGGTGCGCGTGTCCACGCGCACGATCAGCGCCGGAAGCGTGCCGCCCCCTTGGACCACGGCGATGTAGCGGCCGTCCGACGGCTCGAGCGTCCGTCCGACGGCCAGGAACAGCGCGAGCCCGGCAGCCAGCAGCCCCGCGCCCCCGGCGGCGATCCGCCAGCGCCGGAGCCGCGCCCGGAGGGCCTCGATCTGACCCATCTCCGCCCGCTCCGACACCGGCAGCGCCCGCAGCAGCGCGGCGCGCACGCGCGGCGGTGGCGTCTCGGCGGGGACCATGGCGGCCAGCGGGTCCAGGCGACGGTCCCACGCCCGGATCCGCGCCGCCGCGGCCGGATCCCGGGCCGCCTCGCGCTCCACGGCTTCGCGCTCCCGGGCGTCGAGCGTTCCGAGGACGTACTCCGCCGCGCGCAGGTCGGGCGCGGGGTCGTCGGGATCCGGGGCGCCCGTTCCGGTCACGACACGGTCTCCAGGCAGGTCTTCAAGGCGGCGAGCGCGCGATGCAGCCAGGTCTTGATCGTGTTGACGGGGCGGTCGAAATGGCGGGCCAGCTCCTCGCGCGAGCGGCCTTCGCAATAGGCCAGCAGGACGCAATCCCGGTGCAGCGGCTCGAGCCGGCCGAGGCAGGCCGCGAGGGCCTCGCGCTCCTGGAACGCGCCGGCCGCGTCATGCGGATCGATCAGCCGCGCCACCCAATCCTCACCGCTTTCCAGTTCCGGCCCCTGCACCTCGCGCTTCCGACGCACGCTGTCGATCGCGCGATGACGCGCGATGGCGACCAGCCAGGGCAGCGGTGGCCCGGCCTCGGGCCGATAGGCGCCCGCTGCCTGCCAGATCCGCATGTAGACGTCCTGAAGCACGTCCTCGGCCAAGCCTCGGTCGCGCTGGATACGCAGGATCAGCCCGTAAAGTTTCGGGCTCGTGAGATCGTACAGTTGGGCGAGCCGGTCCGCCTCGCCGCGGGCGATCCCCGCAAGCAGCCGGCGCAGCGTGGCGTCGTCGGCCAAGATGGCTCCCCGCGCAATCCGGGGCGCCTCCCATCGACGCCCACCCCGATGAAGCTTTAGCCCAAGCTTCGTGACCGTGACGATACCCTGCGCGCGCGGGCGCGGACGGCGGCGAAAGACGGCGGCGCGGCGCGGTTCGCGGCGCGCCTCGCGCGGGTCCGTTCTCCGCGGCAGGCCGCAGCGGATCCAGCGACGTGGGGATTGCGGGGCACCCCGCGGGTCATTCCCGACCGGTTGCGGTATAGCGTTTGCTCCAGCGGTGCGGCGGAGTGGCTAGGGTATGGCCGAGATGCGGGACGAGGTGCGGGAGACGATCGACGCCCCCCGTCCGCGGCGCTCCCGCTACCGCCGCTCGATCCTGCGCCTGCGCTCGGCCTCTCTGGAGGCCTACCCGCTGTGGCGGGGACGCCTGCTCTTCCTCGTGGGCGGCATCTGCGTGGGCCTCGCCGCCGTGCTGATGGCCAAGGGCGCCGACCTCGCCCAGGACGGGTTCCGTCGGCTCATCGCACCCTCGCCGCTGATCGCCCTGGTGCTGACGCCGGCGGGCTTCGCCCTGGCGGCGCTGCTGGCGCGCACGGTGTTCCCGAACTCGCAAGGATCCGGCATCCCGCAGGTCATCGCCGCCCGGCACGCCCGGGACGCGCGCTTCCGCTACGCCCTGATCTCCCCCCGGGTCGCGTTCGGCAAGGTGATGGTCCTGTTCCTCGGGCTGCTGTGCGGGGCCTCGGCCGGCCGCGAGGGGCCGACCGTGCAGGTCGGTGCGGCGATCATGGCGGCCTTCGGCCGCCTGACGCCGGACCGGCTGCCGGGCCTCCTGCTCGCCGGCGGCGCGGCCGGCGTCGCGGCGGCGTTCAACACGCCGCTCGCCGGCATCGTGTTCGGCATCGAGGAGCTGGGCCGGGCCTACGAGGCGCGCTC
>CAXTCV010000378.1:0-3216 GCA_964242725.1 uncultured Methylobacterium sp. | reverse complement strand
GACCTGCGCGTGCACCAGATCCTCGAAGGCACCAACGAGATCATGCGGGTGATCATCGCCCGCGCACTGACCGGGGCACGCCGATGACCGATGTGATCGTCGAGCGGGTCGGCGCGCTGGGGCGCCTGCGCCTCGACCGGCCGAAGGCGCTCAACGCGCTCACCCACGGCATGGTCCTGGAGATCGACGCCGCCCTGAACCAGTTCTCCGCCGACCCCGGCATCGGCGCGGTGCTGCTCACCGGCGAGGGCGAGCGCGGCCTCTGCGCCGGCGGCGACCTGCGCAGCCTGTATGAGAGCCCGGGCACGGTCTTCGCCGAGACCTTCTGGCGGGACGAGTACCGCCTCGATGCCCGCATCGCGGCTTACGAAAAACCCTTCGTGGCCGTGATGGACGGCATCACCATGGGCGGCGGCGTCGGGCTCGCGGGACACGCCGCCCACCGGATCGTCACCGAGCGATCCCGGGTCGCCATGCCGGAGACCGGCATCGGCTACCTGCCGGATGTCGGCGGCACCTGGCTGCTGCCCCGGGCGCCGGGCGAGCTCGGCACCTATCTCGGCCTGACCGGCGCGCCGGTCGGGGCCGCCGACGCGATCCTGTGCGGGTTCGCCGACGCGATGGTGCCCACGCGGGCGCTCCCCGACCTGATCGACGCGCTGTCCGCCCTGCCGCCCGATGCCGGGCACGCGGGCGTGCGGGACGCGCTCGCAGGCCTCGCCCAGGATCCGGGCCCGGCGCCGCTCGCGGCCCACCGGGCGGTGATCGACCGCTGCTTCGCCGTCGACAGCGTGGACGAGATCCTGTCGGCCCTGGCGGCGGACGGCGCGGACTTCGCGGCGGCGACCCGGACGACCCTGTTGACCAAGGCGCCGTCGAGCCTCGTCCTGACGCTGCGCCTGCTGCGCCTGGGCCGGGGCGCCCCGAACCTGGAGGCCTGCCTCGAGCGCGAGTTCCACGCCTCCCTGGCGGTCCTGGCGGAGGGCGATTTCCGCGAGGGCATCCGCGCCGCGGTGATCGACAAGGACAAGACCCCGCGCTGGACCCCGCCGACCCTCGACGCGATCGACCCGGCCCGGATCGCCGGCTGGCTGGAGCGGCGGACGGAGCCGGTCTTCTCGGACTCGCGCACGGGACCGGTCTGATGTGAGGCGGCTTCGCCCAACCACACCCTCATCCTGAGGTGCCCGGCGGGCGAAGATCGCCGGGCCTCGAAGAGGCCCTCCGGTCGCCGCGCGCTCCCTGGGGGCCGTTTTCGCGGCGGCTTCGCCGCACCTCGGGATGAGGGGACGATCGGGAGAGGCGATAACAAGCGAACGGGAGGCGTAGGATGGCACAGACCCTCGGGTTCATCGGTCTCGGCAACATGGGCGGCCCCATGGCGGCCAATCTCGTGAAGGCGGGTCACACGGTCCGCGGGTTCGACCTGGTGCCGGCCTCGCGCGAGGCGGCGCGGGCCGGGGGGATCGCGGTCGCGGGCTCGGCCCTGGAGGCGGCCGAGGGCGCGGACGCCGTGATCACCATGCTGCCCGCCGGGCGGCACGTGGTCGAGGTCTGGACGCAGCTCGCCGAGGCCCTGCCGGCCGGCACCCTGCTGATCGATTCCTCAACGGTGGATGTCGAGAGTTCGCGCAAGGCCCATGGCCTTGCCGAGGCCCGGGGCTGCCTGTCCGTCGACGCGCCGGTCTCCGGCGGGACCGGCGGCGCCAAGGCGGGGACCCTGACCTTCATGGCCGGCGGTGCCGCGGCGGCCTTCGCCAAGGCCGAGCCGTTTCTGAAGGCGATGGGCAAGAACGTGTTCCATTGCGGCGCCGCCGGGGCCGGGCAGGCGGCCAAGATCTGCAACAACATGATCCTCGGCATCTCGATGATCGGCGTCAGCGAGGCGTTCGCCCTGGGCGAGAAACTCGGCCTGTCGCACCAGGCGCTCTACGACGTGGCCTCGGTCTCCTCGGGCCAGTGCTGGTCGCTGACCACCTATTGCCCGGTGCCGGGCCCGGTGCCGACCTCGCCGGCCAACAGCGGCTACAAGCCGGGCTTCGCCGCCGCGCTGATGCTCAAGGACCTCCGGCTCGCCCAGGCCGCCGCCCTCGCCTCCGGGGCGGCGACGCCGCTCGGCGCCGAGGCCGCCCAGATCTACGGGCTGTTCGAGGGTCTCGGCCACGGCGGCGAGGACTTTTCCGCGATCATCCATATGCTGCGCGGACAGGGAGGCGAGTCGTGACCGAGTCCTACGAGACGATCCTGACGGAGCAGCGCGGACGGGTGCTGCTGATCACCCTCAACCGCCCCAAGGCGCTCAACGCCATCAACGCCCAGCTCACCGCCGAGGTGATCCGCGCGGCGACCGCGGCGGATGCCGACCCGGGGATCGGCTGCCTCGTCGTCACCGGCTCGGCCAAGGCCTTCGCGGCCGGCGCCGACATCAAGGAGATGCAGCACGCCACCTATGCCGAGATGTACGGGGGCGACCGGTTCGGCGACTGGGAGCGGTTCACCGCCGTGCGCAAGCCGATCCTCGCCGCGGTGGCGGGCTACGCCCTCGGCGGCGGTTGCGAGCTCGCCATGATGTGCGACATCATCCTGGCGGCCGACACGGCGCAGTTCGGCCAGCCGGAGATCAAGCTCGGGGTCATGCCGGGGATCGGCGGCAGCCAGCGGCTCACCCGCTTCGTCGGCAAGGCCAAGGCCATGGAGATGTGCCTCACCGGCCGGATGATGGACGCCGCGGAGGCCGAGCGTTCGGGCCTCGTCTCCCGGGTGATCCCGGCCGACCGGCTCCTCGCCGAAGCGATGACGGCGGCCGAGACCATCGCGTCGATGTCGCTGCCCATCGCCATGATGACCAAGGAGGCGGTCAACCGCGCCTACGAGACCACGCTCGCGGAGGGCCTCCGCTTCGAGCGGCGGGTGTTCCATGCCATGTTCGCCACCCGGGACCAGAAGGAGGGCATGGCCGCCTTCGTGGAGAAGCGGCCGCCCCGGTTCGAGAACACCTGACCGTGGCCTTGCCGCTTCGGGGCGGGCGGTGGAAAGGCTGACAGATCGAACAAGACTACGACGGGGGAACGACCATGCCCAGCTTCCGGGAGGCCCGCGATCTTCTGCTGGCCCACCGCACCGATTACGCCGCCGCAGTCTCGGCCTTCGCCTGGCCGGATCCGGTGCCGTTCAACTGGGCGCTCGACTGGTTCGACGCGGTGCTTGCCGGTCCCG
>CAXTCV010000377.1:0-3232 GCA_964242725.1 uncultured Methylobacterium sp. | reverse complement strand
CGGGAAGCGCGCTCCTGTGCGCTCCTCGGTAGCCACGTAATCGGTCAGCATGAACCTGCCGAGCCCCCGCACGAAGCGGTCGACGTGCATGGTCGGCGTGCCTTCCGGCGCCTCCGCGTTACAGGGCCATTGAATCGATCCGAGCCGCTCCAGCGCCGCATAGGACACGCCAGCGAAGGTTGGGGTGAGAGCCGCGATCTCGTCCATGATCTCGGAGGGATGCGAATAGCGCATTGGATAGCCAAGAGCTTCCGCCAGCATGCAGGTCGCTTCCCAGTCGCCGTAGCCGGCTTTCGGGGCCATCACCTTGCGCACGCGCGAGATGCGCCGCTCGGCGTTGGTGAAGGTTCCGTCCTTTTCCAGGAAGGACGCACCCGGCAGGAACACGTGGGCGTATTTGGCGGTCTCGTTAAGGAACAGGTCCTGCACAACGACGCAATCCATGGCGCGGAGGCCCGCCGTGACGTGTTGCGTATCGGGGTCCGATTGGGCCGGGTCTTCGCCCTGGATGTAGAGCCCTTTGAAGCGTCCCTCGACCGCCTCGTCGAGCATGTTGGGGATGCGCAGGCCCGGCTCGGCGTTGAGGTCGACGCCCCACAGCGCCCCGAAGGCGTCGCGCGTCGCGTCGTCGGAGACGTGGCGGTAGCCCGGCAACTCGTGCGGGAAGGAGCCCATGTCGCAGGAGCCCTGGACGTTGTTCTGACCGCGGAGCGGGTTCACGCCCGCTCCCGCATGGCCGATGTTGCCCGTCGCCATGGCGAGGTTGGCCATCGCCATGACGGTGGTCGAGCCCTGGCTGTGCTCCGTCACGCCGAGCCCGTAGTAGATCGCCGCCTTGCCGCCCGTCGCGTAGAGGCGGGCCGCGGCGCGCAGGTCGGCGGCCGGCACGCCGGTCACCTTCGCGCTCTCCTCGGGCGAATGACGCGGGTCGGCGACGAAGCGCGCCCAGACCTCGAAGTCGCCGAGGTCGCAGCGCGCCCGCACATAGTCCTCGTCGACTAAGCCCTCGGTCACCACCACGTGGGCGAAGGCGTTGAGCAGCGCCACGTTGGAGCCGGGGCGGAGCTGGAGGTGGAAGTCCGCAGCGACATGCGGCGTGCGCACGAGGTCGATGCGCCGCGGATCCACCACGATGAGCTTCGCGCCTGCCCGGAGGCGGCGCTTCATGCGCGAGCCGAACACCGGGTGGCCATCGGTCGGGTTGGCGCCGATGACCAGGATCACGTCGGCCTCCGCCACCGAGGCGAAGTCCTGTGTGCCCGCCGAGGTCCCTACGGTGGCCTTCAGGCCGTAGCCGGTGGGCGAGTGGCAGACGCGGGCGCAGGTGTCGACGTTGTTGTTGCCGAAGGCGGCCCGCACCAGCTTCTGGACCAGGTAGGCCTCTTCGTTCGTGCAGCGCGAGGACGCGATGGCGCCGACCGCGTCGCGCCCATGGCGGTCCTGGATGGCGCGGAAGCGTTCCGCGGCGGTGCGGATCGCCTCCTCCCAGGATACGACACGCCAGGGATCGGTAATCCTGTCCCGCACCATCGGAGTGGTGATGCGGTCGCGATGGGTCGCGTAGCCGTAGGCGAAGCGGCCCTTGACGCAGGAGTGGCCCTCGTTGGCCTTGCCGGCCTTGTAGGGCACCATGCGAACCACCTGCTCGCCCTGCATCTCGGCCTTGAAGGAACAGCCGACCCCGCAATAGGCGCAGGTGGTGACGGCCGAATGCTCGGGCACGCCCATCGCGATGACGGATTTTTCGTTCAGCGTGGCCGTGGGACAGGCCTGCACGCAGGCGCCGCAGGACACGCATTCGGAACCGAAGACATCGGTTCCGCCGAAGCTCACCTTGGCGTCGAAGCCGCGCCCCTCGATCGTCAGCGCGAACGTGCCCTGCACCTCCTCGCAGGCGCGGACGCAGCGGTTGCACACGATGCACTTCGAGGATTCGAAGGTGAAATAAGGGTTCGATGCGTCGGTGGGAGCATCGCGGTGGGTTGCGCCCGTCTCGCCGTAGCGCACCTCGCGCAGGCCCACGGCGCCGGCCATGTCCTGGAGCTCGCAGTCGCCGTTGGCCGAACAGGTGAGGCAGGTCAGCGGGTGGTCGGAGATATAGAGCTCCATCACGCCGCGACGCAGCTTGGCGAGCTTCGGCGTCTGCGTGCGGACCACCATGCCGGGCTCGGCGAGGGTCGTGCAGGACGCCGGCGTGCCGCGGCGGCCCTCGATCTCGACGAGGCACAAGCGGCAGGAGCCGAAAGGCTCCAGCGAATCGGTGGCGCAGAGTTTCGGGATGGCGGTACCCATCAGGGCAGCCGCCGCCATGACGGAGGTGCCGCGCGGCACCGAGACGTCGACGCCGTCGACCGTTAGGGCGACACGATGCTCGGAGACGCGGATGGGCGTGCCCGTGTCGCGTTCGCGAATCAGCGCCATGGCGATCTATCCTTCCGGGCGAGTTCACGAGTGCTGAACTCTTCGAAGACGAGGCTCATTCCGCTGCCCGCATGATCTGTGGCGTCGCGAAGTCTTCCGGAAAATGCGTGAGGGCGCTGCGCACCGGAACGGGCGTCAGCCCGCCCATGGCGCAGAGCGACGCCTCCGTCATCAGCTCCAGGAGGTCGTCGAGCAGCGCCAGGCTCTTCGTGCGCTCACTCCCGACGGCAATCCGGTCCATCAGCTCGACGCCCCGTACCGCGCCGATGCGGCAGGGCGTGCACTTGCCGCAACTCTCCGCCGCGCAGAACTCGAATGCGAAGCGGGCCTGGACGGCGAGATCGACCGTATCGTCGAAGACCACGATGCCGCCGTGGCCGAGCAACCCGCCCGCCGCCGCCATGGCCTCGTAATCGAGCGGCGTGTCGAGCAACGCGTCGGGGAAGTAGGCGCCGAGAGGGCCGCCGACCTGGACGGCGCGCAACGGTCGTCCGGACCGCGTCCCGCCGCCGAAACCCTCGACGACCTCGCGCACCGTCATTCCGAAAGCGATTTCGAACAGCCCGCCGCGCCGGACGTTGCCGGCCAGCTGCACCGGCAGGGTGCCGCGCGACCGGCCCATCCCGTAATCCGCATAGGCCTGCCCGCCCTGCGCCATGATCCACGGCACGCTGGCCAGCGACAAGACGTTGTTGACGACCGTGGGCTTGCCGAACAGTCCCGCGATGGCGGGCAGAGGCGGCTTGGCCCGGACGACGCCGCGCTTGCCCTCCAGACTGTCGAGCAGCGCCGTCTCCTCGCCGCAGATATA
>CAXTCV010000376.1:0-3239 GCA_964242725.1 uncultured Methylobacterium sp. | reverse complement strand
GGGACGGTCGGCGTCTCCTCGTAGAGCGCCGTGATGATCAGGATCCGCTCCATCAGCGCGCGGTTGCGCTCCACGAATCGCGACAGGTGCAGCGGGATCCCGTGCTCGGCCGCGGACAGGAACGCCGCAGTCCCCGGCAGGCGCAGCAACGGGCGGTGTTGCAGGCCGGACAGGAAGACATCCTCCGGCAACCGCAGCGCGACGCGGGCCTCCTCGACCAGCTCGTTGCCCCGCTTCCAGGTCAGCATCATCAGCGCGACGAGACCGGCCAGCACCAGGGGAAACCAGCCCCCCTCCAGGATCTTCACGCTGTTGGCGGCGAGAAACACCGCGTCGATGACGAGGAAGAAGCCGTTCACCGCAAAGACGAGCATCGGATTGTAGCCCCAGCGCAACGCGATCAGGGCGGCGAGCAGCGTGGTGATGCCCATCAGCATCGACACGGCGATCCCATAGGCGCCGGCCAGGGCGTCCGAGGAGCCGAACATCACCACCGCCACGATGGTGGCCACCGCCAGGAGCCAGTTCACCATCGGCACGTAGATCTGGCCGCGCTCGTCGCGCGCCGTCTGCACGATGCGCATCGCCGGGAGGAACCCGAGCTGGACCGATTGCTGGGTCAGCGAGAACACGCCCGAGATGATCGCCTGCGAGGCGATGATCGTCGCCATGGTGGCGAGGAGGATGAGCGGCAGGTGGGCCCAGTCCGGACACAGGCGGAAGAACGGATTCTCGAGGGCATCGGGGTCGGCAAGCAGCAGCGCACCCTGGCCGAAATAGTTGAGCATCAGCGCCGGCAGGACCAGCACGAACCACGCCGCGCGGATCGGCACGGCACCGAAATGGCCGAGATCGGCATACATCGCCTCGCCGCCGGTCACCGCCAGGAAGGCCGCGCCGAGCATCAGGAAACTGACGTGCCAGCCGGCATGGAGCAGGAAGTCCACGGCCCGCCAGGGATTGGCCGCCGCCAGGATCTCCGGCGTACGCAGGATGCTCGGGACCGCCAGCAGCACCAGGACCGCGAACCAGACCATCATGACGGGTCCGAACACCCGGCCGATGGCCGCCACGCCCTTGTGCTGCACCAGGAACAGACCGATCAGGATCACGAGGGTGATCGGCACCACGTAGGGACCGAGCGCGGGCGCGTCGACCTTCAGCCCCTCGACCGCCGAGAGCACCGAGATCGCCGGGGTGATCGCCCCGTCGCCGTAGAGCAGCGCCGCGCCCACGAGCCCGACCACCAGCAGCAGCGCCTTCCACGTCCCCGGCCGCGCCTGCCGGGCGCCGAGCAGCGCCAGCATGGCCACGATGCCGCCCTCGCCGCGATTGTCCGCG
Organism: uncultured Methylobacterium sp.; assembly: GCA_964242725.1. Lineage (GTDB taxonomy): Bacteria > Pseudomonadota > Alphaproteobacteria > Rhizobiales > Beijerinckiaceae > Methylobacterium. The sequence goes on along the minus strand of CAXTCV010000376.1, from coordinate 1,898 downwards.
CGCAGGATCAGCACCGCGTATTTCAGCGACACGATCAGGATCAGCGACCACAGGATCAGCGACACCGCCCCCGTGGCCGCCGCCGGCACCGCGGCGCCCCCGGCGGTCGCCGCCTTCACCGCCTCCTTGAACGCGTAGAGCGGGCTCGTGCCGATGTCGCCGTAGACGACGCCCAGGGCACCGAAAATCAGTGCCCTCCCGGGCCCGTGCCGGACCGCGCCGGGCTTGCGCGCAACCGGCGCCGCGGGAAGGCTGACCGCCGGGGCAGCCGCGGTTCGGAGGGCTTGGCTCACGGGCAGATCCGGTCAGTGGCGTTTCTGTTGAGCGAAACTGTAACAAGCTCTTCGCGCGGCGATAGACTCGGAGGATCTCCGAAGCGACCGCGGGCAAGACCTGTAACCGGAACGTGATGACGCCGGCGCGACCCGCACTTCGACGGCGGCCGGAGGGCGACGCTCAGGCGGCGTCGAGTCCCAGGTCGATGATCGCCGCGGAATGGGTGATCCAGCCGCAGGAGATCAGGTCGACGCCGGAGGCCGCGACCGCCCCCACGGTCTCCCGCGTGATCCGGCCCGACGCCTCGGAGAGGGCGCGGCCGCCGATCATCGCCACCGCGCGGGCCAGCTTCTCGGGGCCCATGTTGTCCAGCAGCACCGCATCCACCCCGACCGAGAGGGCTTCCTCCAGCTGCTCCAGGCTGTCGACCTCGCACTCGATCTTCACGAGATGGCCGGCCCGCGCCTGCGCGCGTTGAATGGCCGGTACGATGCCGCCGGCCACGGCCACGTGGTTGTCCTTGATGAGCACCGCGTCGTCGAGGCCGAAGCGGTGATTGGAACCGCCACCGGCGCGGACCGCGTGCTTTTCCAGGGCACGCAGGCCCGGGGTGGTCTTGCGGGTGCAGACGATCGACGCCTTGCCATGCGGGCGCGCCGCCTCGACCAGCCCGTGGGTGGCCGTCGCGACGCCGGACATCCGGCAGAGCAGGTTGAGCGCCACGCGCTCGGCGGTGAGGATCGCCCGGGCCGGCCCTTCGAGGCGCAGGACCACATCGCCGGGGGCGACGCGGGCGCCGTCGCCGCGCTCCACCGTGACGGTCACCGCCGGATCGACCAGCGCGAACGCGATGGCGGCGGCATCGGTGCCGGAGATCACCCCGTCCTGGCGGGAGGCGATCACGCCGCGCATCCGCGCGCCCGGCGGCACGATGGCGTCGGTGGTGATGTCGCCGGCCCGGCCGAGATCCTCGAGCAGGGCGGCGCGCACCACCGGCTCCACGAGGAGCCGCGGCAGGGGCAGGATCTCGTCCGTGAAGACCGATGGCGTCATGGCGTCAGCGCCTCCCAGGCGGCCGTGGTCTCGCGGGACGCGGCGTCGAGCGCCGTGAGCGTCGTCTCGGTATGCGCCGCCGGGGCGGTGTGGGGAAAATCGCTGCGCCAATGAGCGCCGCGGCTCTCCCGCCGCTCGAGCGCGCCGCGGGCGATCAGCAGCGCCACCAGGGCGGCGTCACAGGATCGCGCGTGCGGCGTAAGGGCCGCGACGGCAGCTTCGAGACCGGCGGCGTCGCGCACGACGCCGACCCGGGTCTCCATCAGCGTGCGGATCGCCGAGAGGTCCGCGCCCGGACGGGCCGCGGCGGTCTCGGGTACGATCGCGTTCGGCGGCGGTGCGTCCAGCCCGTCGGCGATGAAGCGGGCGTAAGCCAGCCCCTCCAGCAGGGAGTTGCTGGCGAGACGGTTGGCGCCGTGCAGGCCCGTGGAGGAGACCTCGCCGCAGGCATAGAGGCCCGGCACCGACGCGGCACCCTGCGCGTCCACCTTCACGCCGCCCATGTGATAATGCGCCGCCGGGCGGACCGGGATCGGCTGCACGGCCGGATCGATGCCGGCGGCGGCGCA
>CAXTCV010000375.1:0-3250 GCA_964242725.1 uncultured Methylobacterium sp. | reverse complement strand
CGCCCGCCACCGCGGTCTTCACCAGCGGCGAGTTGGCGATCGACAGGGCGATGCGGTGCGCGGAGGCATCGCTCTCGGCGCCCGTGACCCGGACGGTGACGAACTTGCGCGCGCCCTCGCCGTCCTTGGCGACGAGCTGCGCCAGCTCGACCAGCAGGCTCTCCAGCGCCTCCCGGAATCCGGCGAGCCGCGGGTCGGCCGGGTCGGAGATCCCGGCATGGCCGGCTTTCGCGGTCGCGAACAGCATCAGCGTGTCGGAGGTGGAGGTGTCGCCGTCCACCGTCACGCAGTTGAAGCTGGTCCGCGCCCCCGCGGACAGGAGCGGCTGCAGCACACCCTGGGGCAGGGCGGCGTCGGTGAAGGCGAAGGCCAGCATCGTCGCCATGTCGGGGGCGATCATGCCGGCGCCCTTGGCGATGCCGTTGATCGTCACCGGCACGCCGTCGATCGTGGCGGTCCGGGTCGCGCGCTTGGGGAAGGTGTCGGTGGTCATGATCGCCTGCGCCGCCTCGGCCCAGGCGGCGGACCCGTCCGTGGCCCGGGCCGCGCAATCGGCCAGCACGCCCTCGAAGCGTTCGGCCGGCAGCGGCTCGCCGATCACGCCGGTGGAGGCGACGTAGACCTCGCGCGGGCCGCAGGAGGCCGCCTGCGCGGCGATCTCCACGGTGCGCGCCACCGCCTCCCGGCCGAGTCGGCCCGTGAAGGCGTTGGCGTTGCCGGAATTGACAACCAGCGCCCGCGCGGCGCCGTCCGACAGCGCCTCCCGGCACCAATCCACCGGTGCCGAGGGGCATTTCGACCGGGTGAACACGCCGGCCGCGCGGGTCCCGGCATCGAGGGCCACGTAGAGCACGTCGGTGCGGCCGCTGTAGCGGATCCCGGCCTGGGCGGTGGCGATTCGCACCCCCGGCAGGGGTGGCAGCTCCGGCATCGCGGCGGGCGCCAGGGGGGAGACGGGCGGGGATTTCGCGGACGACATCGGCTCGGGCTCCGGCGGGGCGCGGTGGTGGTCCGCGGCGGCCCGGTGTTGCCCGCGGGAGCCCGCCTGCGTCAACCATATGCCCGCGCTATGGTCAGATGCGCTTCTGCCCGTGCGTTGGGCAGCGGCGGCGCCGAATGCGGCGCGTTCGCGGCGAGAGGCTTGCGTCGGGCTTGCCTCCCGGCATAGCATGCTGCGTTGCAAAGCCAGTGCGAAGTCGAGTGCGGAATGTCCACAGCCGACGTCGGAACTGCCTCCGGCACGATGCCCCAGGGCGGATGCTACCGGATCCAGGTTCTGGTGGTCGGCCGCCACAAGCGCTGGCGGGACGAGGCGGCCGCCCAGGTCCGCCTGCTGGGTTATCAGGTCACCGCGTGCGATCGGGGGGTCGACGCCATGACGGTGCTGGCCCTCGGCCTGCCGGTGGACGTGATGGTGGTGGATTCCGGGCTGCAGGGCGGCCTGTGCTGCGCACAGTTGGCCGTGGAGGCGCGGAGCCTGCGCCCGGGCCTGCGCATCGTCGTGGCCGGCGATCCGCTCGATGCCCCGGAGACGGAGACGCCCGCCCAGGTTCCCGATGCGCTGCGCGTCCGGCGCGACCAGTTCCAGAACGGGATGGTGGCGACCCTGATGCGCGAAGCGCTGGCCGACCGCGCCGCCTGACCCGCCGACCCCCTTCGACAGTCTGCGCGGCGCATTCGGTCGATGGACGGCCGCATCGGGCGAATCGGCAGGCGCCCGACTCGGTCGCCGGGGGGCCGGATCGGCGGCGTGCGGGCGGGATCCAGGACAGATATCGTCGAACCCCGAAACTGATCGCCCGATCCCGGATCCGTATCCCGCGGCGACGGGGCGATGCTGTGGTCCGGTACGACGCGCGTTCTCGCAGTCGAAGGACGCCGTGAGTGCGATCTCGGGGTCTCGTGATCTCGGTAACGCTCAGGTGTTGTCTGCCGAGGGCCGGCGCGCTTCGGACATGGCTTTGCTCAACGACGAACGCAATATCGTCGGCGGCACTGTCGCGCCGTCGATTGCGTTGAGGTCAGATCGGAATCGTCTGACGGATCATTATTGCCAATGCATTGTGTCGACGCTCAGTAAATCTTAGGTTTGTCGCGCATTGTGTTATGCTTATGTCACGATATATTACCTTTCTATCGCAGGTGGCCGCTGAGGCAATCGCATCTGCGAAGGTCGTAGTCCTGTGAAGATCGGAATCCGTGCCCGTCTCTATGGCGGATTTGTTCTCCTCGTGGCGATGAACGCCATCGTCATTCTGTTCTCCATCTATCAGCAGGGCGTTTTTAACCTGGAGTACGAGACACGCAGCGCCATCGAGCAGGGCGCTCAGGAGATTCTCATCCTGGACGGGCTCTCCGCGCGGCTCTCCGCGAAGGCCGCGTATTACCGGGTGGCACCGGATCCCGAGCAGATCGCCGCCATGGAGGAGGCGCGGCGGCAGATCGAGGCGGTATCCACGGAACGGATGACGCAAGCCCGGACGGAGGACGGGCGCGAACTGCATCGGCGGATCGTCGAGAGCGCCATCGCGCTGAAGCCGCAGCTGGACTATCTCGTGGCGGGGGGCACTGAGCTGCTCGACGCCAGACGGAGCATGTTCAGATCGGGAACTTCCCTCACCGGCCTGCTGGCGGCCATGAGCGCCGAGATCCGCGGGCGGGCCGACCAGGGAACGCTGCTGCACGCCAAGGACGTCGAGACCGCGGTTCTGAGGGTCCGCCTCGCGGGCGCCCGGTATCTGATCGGCTTCGAGCCCGAGGATCGGACGAAGTTCCTGACGGAGGTCGCGCAGGCCCGGACCGCGATCCAGACCTTCAGGAACGAGGCGGGCGCCGGGGCCTTCGCCGAGCGGATCGACGCCCTCGAGACCGCGCGCGCCGACTACGCTGCCGAATTGGACGCCTTCTCCAGGGCGAACATCGCCACGAAGGCGACATTGGAGACCGGCATCAAGCCGCATATCGACGCCATCGAGAAGGCTTGCACCGTCCTGCGCGAGCGGATCCTGCAATCGGTCGAGCGGATCAAGGCGAGCACCGCCGACATGGCCCTGCGCACCTGGCGCATCGAGGTCGGCCTCGGCGCACTGGCCCTCGTCCTCGGCATCGCGCTGGCGTCCGTGATCGGGCGCAGCATCATCCGACCGATCGACGGCATGCGGGACGCGATGGCGCGCCTGGCGAACGGCGACACCGCCGTCGCGGTGCCGTCGCAGGAGGCTGCGGGCGAGATCGGCGCCATGGCCAAGGC
>CAXTCV010000374.1:0-3252 GCA_964242725.1 uncultured Methylobacterium sp. | reverse complement strand
GCTCGCCGACCGCTTCGCCGAAGCCTTCGCCGAGGCGCTGCACCAGCGCGTCCGCAAGGAGCTCTGGGGCTATGCGCCAGGCGAGCAGTTCGGCCCGGACGAGCTGATCGGCGAGCCCTACCGCGGCATTCGTCCGGCGCCAGGTTATCCGTCCCAGCCCGACCACACCGAGAAAGCGACACTGTTCCGCTTACTCGATGCCGAAGCCAAGGTCGGCGTGAAGCTCACGGAAAGCTTCGCCATGTGGCCGGGATCGTCGGTGTCCGGTCTCTACCTCGGCCATCCCGACGCGCACTATTTCGGCGTCGCCAAGGTCGAGCGCGATCAGGTCGAGGATTATGCGGCGCGCAAAAGCATGCCGGTCGGCGAGGTCGAGCGCTGGCTGGGCCCGATCCTCAACTACGTGCCGGGTGCGACGGCGCCGCTGGCGCAGGCGGCGGAGTAGCGGAGACGTATCGGGGGGCGCCTGTTCTGAGCGCGAAGGCTGGGTTGCTTCGGCGCTCCGTAGGCAGTGACGGCGGTTAGTGAACCGTCACGGCGAGCGGAGCGAAGCAGCCCTGATCATCGGGAGCAGCAGGAGAGGGTCACCCCACCTTCAGGCCCGCTCCCGCCGCACTCCCGGCATCGAACGCCCCCTCGGCGATGAAGCGCCGTGACCCGCCCTGCCCCTCGACCATCACGAGCCCGAGCCCGGCAAAGGCCTCGTCGACCGCCGAGCTTTTCACCACGGCGAGGTCGCGGCCGGTGCCGCGGTGGTGAGCGTCGCGAGCCGCCTTCTGGGCGTCGAGCTTGGCGGCGAAGCCCGTCACCATGCCGAGCACGAAGGAGGCATTGACCATGTGGCGGTCGCGCGTGTCGAAACGCGCGTAATTCCGGCTCGTCTTGTAGCGACCGAGCTCCGACCGGATGGCCCCGTCCACCGTTTCGGCGAGATCACGCGCCGTCGCGGCATCCCCGGGCAGTCCGAAGAAGACGTGGTTCACGGCGCCGTCGATCCCCTTCTGGCGCCAGACGCGGCAGTCGCAGAAGGCCGCGATGGCGCCGATGCAGGGGTCGAGCGGCACGCGCTTCTTATGGCGCGACGTAAAGGTCACCTGCTCACAAGGCGAGTCACGGATCTCGACATCGGAAAGCGATAGCGCGTGGCGGTCGAGCAATTCCGCCACCTTGGCGGCGGCCGACAGCGCCTCGCCCTCGGTACAGCCATTCTCGACCGTCTTGGCCAGAAGCGCCGCGATGCGTAGCCGGAGCTTTCCAGGATCACCCGACATGAAGCCTCACGAAAGATCGGAGCCGGGCGGCGCTTATGATGAAAGGCGTTGCACACATGTAACTATATAACACTACCTTGCCGAATGGCTTGTCAGCCTCTAACCCTGCGACCGAAGCAGCTTAGATCGGGCCGTGCCAGTCACGGGCGAGAATAAGGCCTTGAGCCTGGGTCGGCTGCGCGAGAGGATAATGGACTCATGGTAGAACTTTCGAGCGATCTGCGGCTGATCGAGCTCGCAACCGAAATCGTCTCGGCCTATGTGGCCCATAACGCGGTGCCGGCGAGTGACGTGCCGATCCTGATGAAAACAGTGCATTCGGCTCTGGACCGCATGCAAACGGGTCAGGCGCCTGAAGCCGTCGTCGAGCAGCAGCAGCCGGCCGTGTCGATCCGCAAATCCGTGACGGACGATTACATCATCTGCCTGGAGGATGGGCGAAAGTTCAAGTCGCTCAAACGGCATCTGCAGTCCGCTTACGGCCTGACGCCCGACCAGTACCGCGTCAAATGGGGTCTGCCGCGCGACTATCCGATGGTGGCACCCGCCTATGCGAGCAGGCGCTCCGAGTTGGCTCGCAAGATCGGCCTCGGCCGCAAGGCCGAGGGCTAAGGCTTTCCACTTCGCTCCCTCGCCCGCTCAATCCGACAGCAGCGCCCGCTTGAGTAGGTTCCAGCTGTCGCGATCGGGCGCACACAGCAGGCCGCCCTCGTGCCGCGTCGCGACATAGGGCGTGCCGTCGAGGCAGGCCGAATAACCGCCCGCCTCGCGATGCAGCAGCCAGCCTGCCGCATGGTCCCAGGGCATCAGCTTCGAATAGAGGGCGAAGTCGTAGAAGCCGCCGCAGAGCAGGCGGTATTGGTGAGCGGCACAGCGATAGTCACTGGCGGCAGCGACGCGAGGAAAGCGGCCCGGAACCCGTGAACGCTCCTGCCCGGGGAAGAAGGTCCAGGAGACGAGGCCCGCCATCTCGGCGAGGGCCGGTGCTGCCCCGACACGGAGATCCTCGCGACGTCCGTCGGCGCGCTGCAGCCAGGCGCCCTCGCCGCGCAGCGCCACGGCCCAATCGTCTTCGACCGGATCGAGGATGATGCCGGCCACGATCTCGCCGCGCCGCAGCACGGCCGCCATGACGCCGAAGAGCGGCAGGTTGGAGGCGAAGTTCTTGGTGCCGTCGATCGGGTCGATGACGAAGGCGAGGTCGGGCTCGGCCAGCGCATCGAGCAGTGACGGATCTCGCTCCGTCGCCTCCTCGCCCACCACCACGCAGCCCGGGAAGGCCTTCGACAGGGCCGCCGTGATGGCGAGTTCGGCGGCCTCGTCGGCATCGGTCACGAGGTCCTGACGCGACGTCTTCTCGCGCGTGCGCTTCGGCACGAGACCGCGGAAGCGCGGCATGATCTCGGTCCGGGCGGCGTCGCGCAGGATCTCGACGACGGTTCCGAGTTCGGCGTGGGTGAAGGTCGACACGGGCGGCACCGGGCGCGAGGAGGAATACCCCGCTCCTACAGCGCCGGGCCGGCATTTTCAAACCGGCCGGGCCATCTCTGGTGTGAGCTCCCCTGTCCACTCAGGCGATGCGCGCCTCGACGGCGTCGCCGACCGCCACGGGGTGGGCCAGCGCGGCGTTGAGCTGAGCCCGGTCGAGTTCGCCCTCCCAACGGCTGATGACGATCGTGGCGACGCCATTGCCGACGAGGTTGGTCAGCGCCCGGCATTCGCTCATGAATTTGTCGATGCCGACCAGGATCGCCACGGCAGCGAGAGGGATCTCGGGCACGATCTCGAGCGTCGCCGCCAGGGTGATGAAGCCCGCGCCGGTGACCCCGGAGGCGCCTTTCGAGGTCAAGGCCGCGATGAGCAGGATCTTCAGCTCCTGGCCCAGCGACAGGTCGGTGTTGGTCGCTTGCGCGAGGAACAGCACGGCCAGCGTCATGTAGATGTTGGTGCCGTCGAGGTTGAAGCTGTAGCCGGTGGGGAT
>CAXTCV010000373.1:0-3285 GCA_964242725.1 uncultured Methylobacterium sp. | reverse complement strand
TGGCCGGCGCGCTTCGCCGCCCGGGCCGACAGGGGCCTGCCGCTCCCCTCGGCGGCGGCGCTCGCCGGCCGGAGCGTCGGCGTGATCGACAACAGCGCCCACGCGGCCTACCTCAAGGCGTTCTTCCCGAAGGCCGTCCCGAAGGACTTCACCGATCTTGCGGCGGCCGAGGGCGCGCTCAAGCGCGGCGAGGTCGACTACCTCTTCGCCGACGGCCTCAACCTCGCCCTCTATGTCGGCGGCCAGGAGGCCGACGCGTGCTGCGCGCTGACCGGCGGCGACTACCTGGAGAACCGCTATTTCGGCGAGGGGATCGGCCTGATCACCCGCCAGGAGGACGCGGCCCTGTCCCGGGCGCTGGACGACGCGCTCCAGCGGGTCTGGGACGACGGGAAATACACCGAATTGTACCTGCGGTTCTTCCCGGTGAGCCCGTTCTGAGAGCTTTCATCACGGCGGGGAATCGGGGATCCTGCCCGCCGGGCCTCGGCTGTCGAAGGGCACCATGACGGATCTGCTCGACAAGGCCGTGGCGAAGGCGCGCGACCTGTCTCCGGACCCGCAGGACGAGATCGCGCGCCCCATGCTGGCCTTCGCGGGTGACGAGGCTCTCGTCTACCAGTTCACCCCGGAGGAAGAGGCGGAGCTCGACGAATCCGAGGCCGCCGAGGCGCGCGGCGATTACGCCACCGATGCGGAGATCCGCGCCATCTGGGCCAAGCATGGCCTGTGAGGCCGCGGCTGACCCGCCCTGCGGCATCACAGCTCGACAGGGCATTGACCTATATCGATGAGCGGAACCCGCAGGGCGCGCGGCACGTCCTGCAACGCGTTCAGGCTGCGATGGATCTGCCAGGCTGCGATGGATCGGCTTGTGCAGCATCCCTACGCGGGCTCGCCGACCGCGCGGTCCGGAATTCGGCGGCTCGTCGTACGTCCCTACCCCTGTGCGATCATGTACCGCGTCCGCCCAAACGAGGTCCTCATACCAGGCATTCGACACGGCGCGCGCCAGTCACAGGTCTGACGGCGCTCTGTTCATCACACTATCGTCGCTGCGGGCGATCGTGACCCCGGTTGCACCGCCGGGCGTTCCGCTCAGGCGCGAACCGCTTTAGGGTGCGCCCTCCCAAGCTGCGCTTACCCCCAGAGACATGCCCGCCGCTCCCCCAGCCCTCACCCTCGACGCCGACACCATCGAGGCGGCCGCCAACGCCGCCGCCTGGCCCTTCGAGGAGGCGCGCAAACTCGTGGCGCGGCTGGAGAAATCCGGCAAAACGGAGGTGCTGTTCGAGACCGGCTACGGGCCCTCGGGGCTGCCGCATATCGGCACCTTCGGGGAGGTCGCCCGCACCTCCATGGTCCGCCACGCCTTCCGGGTGCTCACCCGGGACGCGGTGCCGACCCGGCTGCTCGCCTTCTCGGACGACATGGACGGGCTGCGCAAGGTCCCCGACAACGTCCCGAACCGGGCGATGCTCACCGCCCATCTCAACCAGCCGCTGACCCGGGTGCCGGACCCGTTTTCCACCCATGACAGCTTCGGGGCGCACAACAACGCGGAGCTGCGCCGCTTCCTCGACGCCTTCGGCTTCGCCTACGAATTCGCCTCGGCCACCGACTACTACAGGGCGGGCCGGTTCGACGCGGTGCTGCTGCGCGTGCTGGAGCGCTACGACGCCGTGATGGAGATCATGCTGCCGTCCCTGCGCGCCGAGCGCTCGGCGAGCTATTCCCCGTTCCTGCCGCTCCACCCGGTCACCGGCCACGTGATGCAGGTGCCGATCGACGAGGTCCGCGCCGCCACCGGCACCATCGTGTGGCGCGATCCCGCAACGGGCGAGCGCTACGAGACCCCGGTGACCGGCGGCCACGCCAAGCTGCAGTGGAAGCCCGACTGGGCGATGCGCTGGGTGGCGCTGGGCGTCGATTACGAGATGGCCGGCAAGGACCTGATCGATTCGGTCAAGCTCTCCGGCAGGATCGCCCGGGCGCTCGGCGGCGAGCCGCCGGAGGGGTTCAACTACGAACTCTTCCTCGACGAACAAGGACAAAAGATCTCGAAGTCGAAGGGCAACGGCCTGACCATCGACGACTGGCTGAGATACGGCACGCCGGACTCGCTCGCCCTGTTCATGTACAACAAGCCCCGCGAGGCCAAGCGGCTGTTCTTCGACGTGATCCCCCGGCACGTGGACGAGTATATCGGCTTCCTCGACCGCTATGCCGGACAGGACGCCAAGCTGCGCCTCGGCAACCCGGTCTGGCACCTGCATGCCGGGCACCCGCCGGTGCCCGAGCGGGTCGAGGGCGCGAGCCTGACCTTCGCCATGCTGCTCAACCTCGCGGCGGTGGCCAACACCGAGGACCCGGCGGTGCTGTGGGGCTTCATCCGCCGCTACGCCCCGCAGACCGGGCCGCAGACCCATCCGGGCCTCGACCGGCTGGTGGTCCACGCGCTCAAGTATTTTTCGGATTTCGTGCGCCCGGCCAAGACCTACCGGGAACCGACGCCCGAGGAGCGGGCGGCCCTGGCGGATCTCTCGGAGACGCTCAAGGGCCATGCCGGCTCCACCGATCCGGAGGCCCTGCAGGCGGCGGTCTACGAGGTCGGGCGGCGCCACTTCCCCGACACGTCCGGCAAGGCCAAGAGCCCGGACGGGCGGCCCGGCGTGTCGCAGGCCTGGTTCACGAGCCTGTACAACGTGCTGTTCGGCGAGGCCCGGGGCCCGCGCTTCGGCTCCTTCGTGGCGCTCTACGGGGTGGCGGAGACGCGGGCGCTGATCGACGCGGCCCTGTCGGGCGCCCTGGTGGCCGAGCACGCCGCCTTCGCGGCCGGCAGGCCGGTCGCGTGAGCGCGGTGATCGTCGACAGCCTCGCGGCGCTGGAGGCGATCTACCACGCGTCCCCGGCGGCCGCCTCCACCGCCAAGGTGGCGGCCTCGGTCACACCGGACTACGCGGCGCTGATCGCCGCCTCGCCCTTCGCGGTGCTGGCGACGAGCGGTCCCGAGGGGCTCGATTGCAGCCCGCGCGGGGACGGCCCGGGCTTCGTGCGGGTCGCCGATCCGCGCACGCTGATCCTGCCCGACCGGCGCGGCAACAACCGGATCGATTCCCTGCGCAACATCGTGCGCGATCCCCGGGTGGCGCTGCTGTTCCTGATCCCGGGCTCGGGCACGACCCTCCGGGTGAACGGCACGGCCCTGATCTCGGCCGATCCGGATCTGCTGGACACGTTCCGGGTGGACGGCCACGCGCCGCGCACGGCCCTCGTGATCACGGT
>CAXTCV010000372.1:0-3292 GCA_964242725.1 uncultured Methylobacterium sp. | reverse complement strand
CGCAGGGACGCCAGACGCTCGACGACGTCGAGCGGATGCTCGTTCCGGTCCGGGTCGTGGAAGTCGACGTTGAGAAGCGGCATGACGATCCAAAAGGACGGCCCGGACGACATCCGGCCCGACGTGACGGTGACGCGAAACCGGAGCGCGAGAACACTCCGAGAACTGGGACGACCGGCAGATCCACGCCGGCGGTGAGCCGATCGACTGTCGAAGCTCCGCGGACATCGCCCCGCAGCGATCGAATCACCCTATGCCCGACTATAGACCGGCCGTGACTCACGACACAAAGTGCAGGCCTCGTTCAGTGAACAGGAAACCGGATCGTCGCGACGGCTTCCTGTGTAAAAGCTCCCGGCGTTGCCTCCCGGACTCAAACCACCTCGCTCAGCCCGGCTGCGCCCGCCGCGGCGCTCCCGGATTTCGCCTCCAGGGCCGCGACGCGGGTCGCGAGGGCCTCGTTCTGCGCCTGCAGGTTGGTGACGAGGTCGCGGAGCACGTCGAGCTCCTCCCGCGAGGCGATGTCGAGGTCGCGGATGACGCGCTCGATCTGCGCCCGGACCACGGTCTCGGCCTCGCGGCGCACGCCCTGGGCGGCACCGGCCGCGTCGGTCATCAGGCGGGCGAGGTCGTCGAACAGTCGATTGGAGGGGGGCATCCTGGTCTCCCGGATCGGCTGGCTGCCGCGACGGCCGCCTGACGGCGCGATTCGAGACGACGAGATAGGAATCTTCGGGGCGGGGAGCAACGCCCCTCCCGCCGGGGCGGCGGAGCGGGGCCGGATCGGACCCCGCTCCACCTGCGACGTCACATGCGGTGCATGCGGCCGTGCATCATCCGGCGGTGCATGCGGTGATGCATCATGTGCCGGCGCATCATCCGCCGCTCCATGTGGTTCATCCGAACCTGGGTGACGGCGTCGGGAGCCGCGACGGCGCCCGGCATGGCCGGGGCCGCGGAGGCAGGCTGCACGAGGGCGGCGGCGCTCAGCGAGGCCAGCACGGTGAAGGCGAAGGTCAGTTTCCTCACGAAGAGACTCCAGTTCTCTGTTCGCCGGGTAGGATGCCCGGTTCATCCTCCCGGACGGGAGGTACGGAGAGTCGTCTCGCGCCGCGGGGCGGCGCGGCGGACCTTCGAGGGTCCGCCGCCATCAACTTGTGAGTTAGAGATTCGTTTCCTCGAACGCCTTCACCCACTCGGCGCAGATACCCGAGCGCACGATGTCGTTCCGGGTGAACTCAACCACCGGTATGGGCATCATCCGGCTCTTGACCAAGTGCATGACGGTGCGCAGCCCCGAGGTCTCGCGCAGGTCGGTCTGGGAGACGTCGCCGTTGATGATGACCTGGCACTCGTCGCCGATCCGGGTCAGGAACATCTTGATCTCGGCGGTGGTGGTGTTCTGCGCCTCGTCGAGGATCACGAGGCAGTTCTTGAAGGTGCGCCCGCGCATCACCTCGAACGGGACGATCTCGATATCGCCGGTCTTGAGGGCGATCTCGAAGGCGGCCGCGCCCATCCGCTCCTTCATGGCCTCGGTGAGGGGGGCGACCCAGGGGGCGATCTTCTCCTCGAGGGTACCGGGGAAGAAGCCCAGCGAGCGGCCCGACGGGACGTTCGGGCGGGTGATCACCACCTTGGCGATCCGGCGTTGGCGGAGCTGGTCCGCGGCGCGGGTGCCGGCGATGAAGGTCTTGCCGGTGCCGGCGGGTCCCAGGACGATGACCTGCGGGGAGCGGGCGAGGGCGTCGAGATACTCGGCCTGGCGTTCGGTGAGGGGCTGGATCGGGGCGAGGTTGCGTTCCTCGTCGAAGCGTGTGCGGTGAATGCGGGACGTGCGGTCTTCAACCAGTTCAAGTCGTGCGCGGCGTCTCTTCATGGATGTACACTCCAACGGGACTTGCCAACCTGGATCTGTATCTGAACTGCCGTTTACCTGCCTGCTCCCGGTTCTACGCGTCTTGCGGAACTAAGACCGTCCCCTTGCCGAAGGTTCCGCGCCGCGCTCGTCCGCCTGTGGAGAGCGTCACACCGTCCCGCGCGCGGCCGAATACGTGACGCAACGGCCGCGCCAGCGTGATTCGCACCTGACGATTGCGCGTGGGGTGTGACCAGGGGGTGACGGTCGGCGCGACCGCCCGGGAAACGGCGCCGTGCTGGCGCGGATGCATCAGGCTCGGGAGGGGGGAGACGCGCTGACGCGGCATCCGGCACGAAAGCGTTCCTCCGCGCCCGATCGGGCGAAGCCGGCCGACCCTGCCGCCCTGGAACGTCCGGGCTTGATCGGCGGGACTAGCTTGATCCAGCCTGGATGAAGCTGTCGAGAACCATCTTCCGGCCGGCCTTGTCGAAGTCAACGGTCAGCTTGTTGCCATCGACCTCGGCGACGGTGCCGGGGCCGAACTTGGTGTGGAAGACCCGCTGGCCGGCCTCGAACGCCGAGGGCGTGCCCGTCGACTTGGCGATCAGCTCGCCCTCGATCTGCCGCGGCCCCCCGGCCTGCCCGCCGGCCCGGCCCCCCGGCGCGGACCCGAAGCCGCCGCGGCCGGCCTGCGGCGCGGTGGCGGCCTGCGCCCGCTGCCAGCCCGGCGTGCCGTAGCTCGATCCGAACGGCGCGGGGTTGCGGTCGAACCGCGAGGCGCCGGCGGAGAAGTGGGCCGGCGCCTCGATCACGTCGACGGCCGATTCCGGCAACTCGTCGATGAACCGGGACGGGATGGTCGAGGACCACAGCCCGTGGATGCGCCGGTTGACCGCGAAGGACAGCTTGGCCCGCTTGCGCGCCCGGGTGAGCCCGACATGGGCGAGGCGCCGCTCCTCCTCCAGGCCGGCCCGGCCGCTCTCGTCCAGGGCCCGCTGGCTCGGGAACAGGCCGTCCTCCCAGCCGGGCAGGAACACGGTGTCGAATTCGAGCCCCTTGGCGGCGTGGAGCGTCATCAGGGAGACCCGGTCGGCGCCCTCCGTCTCGGAGGCCTCCATCACCAGGGAGACGTGCTCCAGGAAGGCCGCGAGGTCGGGGAATTCCTCCATCGAGCGGACGAATTCCTTGAGGTTCTCCAGCCGGCCGGCGGCGTCGGCGGACCGGTCCTTCTGCCACATCTCGGTGTAGCCGGATTCCTCCAGGATGGTCTGGGCGACCTCGCTGTGCGGCTGCGCCTCCACCAGCCGCGCCCAGCGGGAGAAGCTCGCGGTGAGCGCCCGCAGGGTGGAGCGGACCCGGGGCTTCAGCTCGTCGGTCTCGCACAGGCGCTCCGCGGCGATCCGCAGGGGCAGCCGGTTGGCGCGGCCGTAG
>CAXTCV010000371.1:0-3295 GCA_964242725.1 uncultured Methylobacterium sp. | reverse complement strand
CTGGATCGCGCTCGCCGTCGGACCCGCCGCGGGCAGGTACGTGCAGCCCGACATCGCCGTGACGGCGAGCAGGACGAGGGGAAGTGTTCGCATCCAGATGTTGCCCATCGGTAGTGCAGAGCCCGTGCCTAGACCATGGCGGCCCGGGTGTCCGTAGCGGGTGAGCCACACTCCGCCGGGGACGGCCGAGCGCGCCGTTTCATCCTCGCTAAGCACAGCTTTTTCGAGGCAGATGCCCAGGACGGACCGGGACGGCCCGACCGTTCCGGCGTCGCCCAGCCCCGGGCGGACGGCGCGGCAGGCCGGTCTCCGGACCGTGTCCGACGCTCGAAAGCGCCCCGACAGGCTTGGCGGCGCTGTACACGCATCTTCGGACGGCCGCTGAGCCCCGGCGGTTCGCAAGGACCAGCGGTCAAGGCCTGCCGAGCGCCGGCGTTCACCCCGCGTCGCAGATGGGATCCACCCATCGCGCCGGGCGCCGGGAGCGCAGGAGGGAGTACGGATCTCCTCCCTCGTGCGGGCTGCCCGGATGCGAGCGGCGGCCGGCACGGAGCGCGGCTCCCGCCCCCCGTTGCGGGGATGGAGGGAGGGCGCGGGGCGGCGCCGGACTGCCATATCGGTCGACGGGGCAGCGGACCAAGGCCCGATCCGGGAAGCCGGTGGACCGCACGGGAGACAGGGGGCGCGTCGCGCCGCGCGAGAACCGAGGTGCGGATCTTTTGGCCTCAGCGCGACGATGCCGGCCTGAGGCCGCTAGTTGGCCTGGCTCACCGCGGTGCTGATCTGGTTGTAGACCCCGCTCATCCGGGTCGCGTAGAGGCGCAGGCTTCCGGCTGCGACCAGGAAGATCAGGGAGCCGATCAGGGCATACTCGATGGCCGTCGAGCCGCGCTGGTCGCGGGCGAACCGCACCATCTCGACGGCGGCCGCCTCTCCACGGCCTGAGGGGGGCGGGGATCGTGCGGCACGCTGCTCTGCGCCGCGGCAGTTCGGTTCATGCATGGTCGAAACCGTCCCCCACCGCGTTCCGCCGCCCCCGGGGCAGCGCGGCCGATCTCCATCCCTAACTGCCCCGCTCTTGCCGCTGTCTTAAACAAGTCTTCGAAACCGTATCCCTTCAACAGGTCCGTTCCGAATTCCGACCCGGGCGGGCGCGTCCGGGGGATCGGACGCGCCCGGAACCGGATCAGGCGTGGCCGGCCTTGTGCCGGAGATCGTCGATCCGCTTGGAGGCCTCGGCCTTGTCGAGGTCAGGGTCGAACGCCTTCGGCTCCTTGGCCTCCTCCGACAGGGTCTTGAGATAGGAAGCCTGGGCCCCGGTCATCGGCTCGCCGCCGGTGGTCCACTGGTCGGGGTCCTTGATCTGGTTCGAGACGTCCTTCGGATCGGTCTTGGGATTCGCATCCGACTTCTCGGCGTGCTGGTCGGTCTTCGAGGCGGACTTCGCGGTCGACTGGGCCATGGGCTTTTTGTTCCTGAAATGTTCCGACGTCCCGGGGTGAACGCGCGGGTCCCGGCACGGTTCCGGCTGACCCGCGGGCGGCGCGGTTTCGTGCAGCGGCCTTTCTTTCCCCGCCCCCGATCCTATTCATGGTCCCCGGCGCCGGATCGGCGCCTCGGAGCCACGGGGGTCCGGACGATGTCCCAGAGGGTGCAGACGCACGAGACCGGACCGGCGACCGTGGGCGCGCAGGTGCTCGTGGTCATGGGCGTCTCCGGGTCCGGGAAGAGCACCGTCGCGGCGCTGATCGCCGAACGGCTCGGCTGGATGTTCGTCGACGGCGACAGCTTCCACAGCCCGGAGCACGTTGCCCAGATGCAGGCCGGCCGTGCCCTCGACGATGCGGATCGCGCACCCTGGCTCGCGCGGATCGCGGTCTGGATCCGGCACAGGCTGGAGGCCGGGGAGTCGGGGGTCGTGGTCTGTTCGGCCCTCCGCCGCGCCTACCGGGACGTCCTGACGGGCGGAAGCCGGCGGGTGCGCCTCGTCTATCTGGAGGGGGACCGGGCCCTCATCGCCGGGCGCCTCGCCGGGCGCCACGGTCATTTCATGTCGCCCCTCCTCCTCGACAGCCAGTTCGCCGCGCTGGAGGTCCCCGGCGCCGACGAGCACCCGATCACCGTGGGTATCGCCGAGCCGCCCGCGGTGATCGCGGAGCGCGTCGTGGCGCGGCTCGCGATGGAGAACCCCGCCCGCGGGCGGACGCGGAATGTGCCGATGATGGCGGCATCCGGCAAGGACCAGCAGATGGACCAGGGGAAAGCCCAAGGGATCGCCCTGGTAATCTCGGACGTCGACGGCACCCTGGTGACCGGCGACAAGCGCCTCACCCCCGCGACGATCGCGGCCGTGGCGCGGCTGCGCGCGGCCGGCATCGGCTTCAGCATCGCCTCGGCCCGGCCGCCGATCGGGCTGCGCAGCCTCGTCGCCGCGCTCGGCCTCGACCTCCCGATGGGGGCGTTCAACGGCGCCAGCGTGGTGCGGCCGGACCTGTCGATCATCGAGGAGCGGACGATTCCGGAGACCGCCGCGCGGGCGGCCCTCGACCGGCTCCTGGCGGAGGGGCTCGACGTCTGGGTCTTCGCAGAGGGCGCGTGGTGCCTGCGGGATCCGCACGGCCCCTATACCGACCTGGAGCGCCGCACGATCGGCGCGGAGCCCCGGGTCGTGGCCGATCTCGGAACGCTCATGGGCGTTGCCGCCAAGATCGTCGGCGTGAGCCGCGACCCTGCCCATCTGGCGGCGTGCGAGGCGCGGATCGGGACCGCCCTGGCGGGCCGGGCCACCGTCCACCGCTCGCAGGCCTATTACCTCGACGTCACGCCGCCCGATCTCGACAAGGGCCGGTTCGTGGCCTGGATGAGTTCGCATCTCGGCATCCCGCCGGAGCGGATCGCGACCTTCGGCGATGCCGGCAACGATCGCCCGATGTTCGCCACCAGCGGCTTCTCGGTGGCGATGGGCAATGCCGAGGACTCCGTGAAGGCGTCGGCGCGCGCCGTCACCGACGGCAACGACGCCGACGGCTTCGCCCACGGCGTCGCGCGCTTCATCCTTCCTTAACGCCCCCTCCCGAACGGTGGCGACCGTTGGGGACGAGGCCGGCGCTGGGCCGCAGCGCCCCCCGGCGAATGCCGCCGCCTGTGTCCGCCGGGGCACAGGGTGGGCCCGTACCCCGGCCGCCCACAGCTTGCCGAAGCGGGGCCGCTTTCCGGCCTCATTTGCCCGCGACCTAGCTTGACCACAGAACAAGCAGCACCGGGTCTCGGAATGCATCGCCTTCTCCTGGCCGCC
>CAXTCV010000370.1:0-3300 GCA_964242725.1 uncultured Methylobacterium sp. | reverse complement strand
TCGTGCGCATCCTGTCCTGGTACGACAACGAGTGGGGCTTCTCGAACCGCATGGCAGACACCGCCGTCGCGATGGCCAAACTCCTCTGAGCCGGCTTGCGGACGGCCGTCGTCCCGTGACAGGACGGCGACCGCCCGCCCGATCGGGCGGCCTCACCTCGAACCGGGAACTCGCCAGGGATGACCGACGCTTCGCAGGGTCCGTCGAGCGGGCCGAATGCCGTGCCGCCTGCCCCGAGGCCGGCGCCGCCGCCCGCGGCAGCCGCCACGCCGGCGCCGTTGCAGGCGCTTCCGGCCAGCCAGCTCTTCGATCAGCTCGCCCGGATCGAGGACAAGTGCTCCCGGATCGAGGACAAGTATGCCCGCTCCGAGGCGCTCCTGTCCCGCGTCGAGGATAAGGTCGAGAACGCCTCCAGCCGGATGAACGAGGCGGCGCGGCAATCCGATCTGGCGGCCCTGCGCACGGAGATGCGGGGGCTCGCCGAGCGGACCCGGCGCCTGCCGGGGACCGGCGCGCTGGTCCTCACGGCGGTGATCACCGCGATCCTGACCGTCGCACTGATGATCGCCGTGCAGCGGCTGAACCTCGACCGCCTGCTGCAGCAGCGGGCCCAGCTCGGGACCACCGTCCAGTAACCCCACCCACCGATACAGGACCGCATGAGCGCCTTCCGCACCCTCGACGATGCCGGCGCCCTGAGGGGCAAGCGGGTCCTGATGCGCGTCGACCTGAACGTGCCCATGGAGAACGGGCGCGTCACCGACGCGACCCGGATCGAGCGCGTGGCTCCGACGATCCGCGAAGTCGCCGAGCAGGGCGCCAAGGTGATCCTGCTCGCCCATTTCGGCCGGCCGAAGGGCAGGCGTGAGCCGAAGGATTCCCTGGAGCCGGTGGTGCCCGCCCTCGGCGCGGCCCTCGGGCTCAAGGTCGCGTTCGCATCCGACTGCATCGGCGAGGCGGCCGCGGCGGCGGTTGCGGCCCTGCAGGACGGCGACGTGCTGCTCCTGGAGAACACCCGCTACCATGCCGGCGAGGAGAAGAACGACCCGGCCTTCGCGGATGCGCTGGCGGCGAACGGCGACGTCTACGTCAACGAGGCCTTTTCCGCGGCTCACCGCGCCCACGCCTCGACCGAGGGGCTCGCGCATCGCCTCCCGGCCTATGCCGGCCGCGAGATGCAGGCCGAGCTCGACGCGCTGACCAAGGGGCTGGAATCGCCGCAGCGGCCGGTGATCGCGCTCGTCGGGGGCGCCAAGGTGTCGTCCAAGATCGATCTGCTCGAGAACCTCGTCGCCAAAGTCGACATGCTGGTGATCGGCGGCGGCATGGCCAACACCTTCCTGCATGCGCAGGGCAAGGCCGTGGGCAAGTCCCTCTGCGAGAAGGATCTCGCCGAGACCGCCCATCGCATCCTGGCGGCGGCGGACAGGGCCGGCTGCCGGATCATCCTGCCGGTGGATGCAGTCGCGGCTACCGAATTCAAGGCCCAGGCCCCGCACGAGACCGTGCCGGTGGATGCGGTGCCGGAGTCCAGCATGATCCTCGATGCCGGCCCGCGCTCGGTCGCGGAGATCGATGCCGCCATCGACGGCGCCAAGACGCTGGTCTGGAACGGTCCGCTCGGGGCCTTCGAACTCGCACCCTTCGACGCTGCCACGGTGGCCGCCGCCCGGCATGCCGCGGCGCGCACGAAGGCCGGGCAACTAGTTTCGGTGGCGGGCGGCGGCGACACGGTCGCGGCGCTCAACCATGCGGGCGTCGCCGGCGACTTCACCTATGTGTCGACCGCAGGCGGCGCTTTCCTCGAATGGCTGGAGGGCAAGGCGCTGCCCGGCGTCGAGGCGCTTCGGGCGAAGGGCTGAGCGCGGCGGCGTTGCTCTCCTACTCCGCGGCTCCCGCCATATCTATAACGGCGCCCGTCGCCAGCGTGGAGGCGAGTCGATGCGTGACAACGGAGAAAACGCGACGTTCGAGATCCCGACGGGCGTCCAGGCGAGCCTCGCCCAGGTGCTGGTCCGTTTCGATAAGCTCGAGACGCGGATGGGGAATTCCGAGACGCGCCTGGAGGGCTTGGATGCAGGCATGCGCAGGGACCGGCGCAACGCGGTCGGCATGCTCGTGATGATGCGTGCCACGGCCGGCGATTTCGACGCGCGGGTCATTGAGGTCGAGGAACGCGTTGCGGCGCTCGAGGCCCACGCCAGCTGAGGGGTGTCGCGGACCGAACACGCCGTTCGCGACATCCGTCAGCACTCAGAAGCGAAGCTCTCGGATGCGCGATACGATAAGAGCGCCCTGAGACCTTGAAGTCGCCGTCGGCGATCGATCAGACCATCCTACGGCAAACGGGAAGACAGGCACGATGGCACGCATCACCCTCCGGCAGCTCCTCGATCACGCCGCTGAGTACGAGTACGGCGTGCCGGCCTTCAACCTGAACAACATGGAGCAGGGTCTCGCCATCATGGCGGCCGCCGATGCCACGGATTCCCCCGTGATCCTTCAGGCGAGCCGCGGCGCCCGCACCTATGCCAACGACGTGGTGCTGGCCAAGCTGATCGATGGCCTCGTAGAGATCTATCCGCACATCCCGGTCTGCATGCATCTCGACCACGGGAACAACGAGGCCACCTGCGCCACCGCGATCCAGTACGGCTTTACCTCGGTGATGATGGACGGCTCCCTGAAGGCCGACGGCAAGACCCCGGCCGACTACACTTACAACGTCGAGATCACCCGCAACGTCACCAAGATGGCCCATTGGGCCGGCGTCTCGGTGGAGGGCGAGCTGGGCGTGCTCGGCTCCCTGGAGAGCGGCCAGGGCGAGGCCGAGGACGGTCACGGGGCCGAGGGCACGCTGAGCCACGACCAGCTCCTGACCGATCCGGACGAGGCGGTGAAGTTCGTCGAGGCGACCCAGGTCGACGCGCTGGCGGTGGCGATGGGCACCAGCCACGGCGCCTACAAGTTCACCCGCCAGCCCGACGGCGACGTGCTGGCGATGAACGTGATCGAGGAGATCCACCGCCGGCTGCCGACCACGCACCTCGTCATGCACGGGTCCTCTTCGGTCCCGCAGGACCTCCAGGACATCATCAACCAGTATGGCGGCCAGATGAAGCCGACCTGGGGCGTGCCGGTGGAGGAGATCCAGCGCGGGATCAAGCACGGCGTGCGCAAGATCAACATCGACACCGACAACCGCATGGCGATGACCGGCCAGATCCGGAAGGTCCTGACCGAGAACCCGTCCGAGTTCGATCCGCGCAAGTATCTGAAGCCCGCCATGGAGGCGATGAC
>CAXTCV010000369.1:0-3305 GCA_964242725.1 uncultured Methylobacterium sp. | reverse complement strand
GCGCCGTCCCCGGCCCGGATCAGCAGGTCCTTGCCCTTCTGCGCGCCCATCGGCTCTCTCCTCACTGGATCTCGGTGACGGCCTCGACCGTCAGGCTCGCCCGGCCCTCGCCGGTCCGGGCGTCGCGGTGAACCCGGATGGCGCGCACCCGCAGCGTGACGAGGCGACAGCCGGCGAGCGGCATCGCCGCATCGGCCAGCAGCGCCGCCATGCGCTCGGCGGCGTCGAGGGCGGTGCGCACCGAGCCGGGCCGGGCGATCACCGCGACGTCGTGGCTGTGGCGGTGGCGCTCGGCCCCGTCGACGGAATCGTCCTGGATCTCGGCATCGCCGAACAGGGCGTAGACCGGGAGCGCCCCCCGGGGCGGCTCGTCGTAGAGCCGGACCCGGCCGCCCAGCAGGGCCGCGAGGGCGGCGTCGGGGGTGAAGCGCGCGATCAGGCCGGCGCGGAGCGCCAGCAGCGGGCTCGGATCGGTCACGACCGGCTCTCCCCGGGCAGTTCCTCGACATGGCAGACGCGGTCGCGGCCGCGCCCGTCGGGGTCGGTGACCGCGCGGATCGCGAAGCGGCGGGGGCCGGCGGCGAGCCGCATGGTCGGGTCGAGGGACGCCCGCCCCCGCAGGGTGACCCGGTAGGCGGGCAGCGCGTCGGTGCGGCCGCCCGCGAGGCGGTCGACCACCCCCGCCGGCGCCAGGGCGCCCCACAGGACCGGGCCGGCCACGTAGCGGCGCAGCACCCCGCCGAACCCGTCCGGCTCCTCCAGGGGCCGTTCCAGCACGAAGCGCCGCCGCCGGGCGCCCAGCGGCGGCGTGCGGGGTGGGGTCGCCATCGGGTGTCCTCCGGGAGCGGCCGTCACAGCCGCATCCGGCGGAAGGGCGCGGCGAGATCGGCGGCGTCGGTGCGGGCGGCGTCGGGCTCGTCGCCGCGGTGCTCGTAGCGGGCGGCGGCGAGCCGCAGGATCGCGAGGCGCAGGGGCTCCGGCAGGGGCGGCCCGTCGCCGCCGAACCCGGCCGCGACCTCGATCAGGATCGTGCGGCCGGCCGGGTCCGGCACGGCCGGATCGACCCGCAGGGACGGCGCCTCGACCGGGTCGGGGCCGAGGCGCACCAGCCCGGCATCGAGCGCGGCGACGCCGCCCCTTCCGTCCGCCAGCCCGGCGCGGACCAGGGCCACGAGCGGGCTCAGCGGCAGCGGCAGCACCCCGTCCGGCGGCCAGGCGGCCAGCGCGATCCGGTAGCCGCCCGGAACCAGGATCCGGCGGGTCTCGATCTCCAGGCTGGCCCGGACGGCCGTGATCAGGGCCTGGAGCAGCGCGTCCTCGACGCCGCCATCGTCGGAGTCGAAGCGCAGGTAGGCGCGCAGCTCGGCCACGCTCACCGGCTCGACGGCGGCGGCATCGATGCGTAACGGGATCATCGCGCGTTCCTCTCGCGGGTGGTCCGAATGCTGGTCTCGAAGCGGGTCTCGATGCGGGTCTCGATGCGCCGCCCGGCGGCCCTGGCCGTCGTCGCGGCGTCCCTGGCGCTCGCCGGCGGTCCGGCGCGGGCCATCGTCGGCGGCGCCGAGGCGCCCGCCGGCGGTGCCGTGATGGTCCTGTCCTCGAAGGGCGGGGTCTGCACCGGCGTGGTGCTCGCCCCCGACACGGTGCTCACCGCCGGCCATTGCGCGGCCGATGCCCCGGCGCACCGCATCCATTTCCGCGACGCCGCCGGGGCGCCGGTCCTGGTGGAGGTGGCCGCGCGGGCGGTGCATCCCGGCTACGATGCGGGCGCCGCGACGGCCCGGCGGCGCTCCATCGATCTGGCGTTGCTGCGCACCGCGACGCCGCTGCCGCCGCGCTTCGCGCCGGTGACCCTGAGCGCCGCGCCGCCGCAGGCCGGGGAGGCCCTGACCCTCGGGGGCTACGGCGCGGCGCGGCCCGGCGACCCGCGCTCCACCGGTACCTATCGCAGCCTCACCCTGCCGGTGATCGAGCCCTACGGGCCGAGCCGGATCCTGGTCTGGCTGCGGGGCGGCACCGGCGGCGCCTGCCAGGGCGATTCCGGCGGCCCGATCGCCGGACCGGACGGCGTGCGGGCGCTCGCCGCCTGGATCGGCGGCGCCTGCGGGGGCCTGACCCAGGGCGTCCTCGTCGGGCCGCAGCGCGGCTGGATCGACGGGGTGCTGGAGAGCTGGAGCCGGAGCGCGCGCTGGGCGGGCTGAGCGCCCCGCATGTTCCAGGCGACCCGTGAATCAGATCGCTGCCGGGCCCGGTCGTCGCCCGCGTGAGGACGGGCACGAGCAACCGTCCGAATCGCCCTTCCGTCCCGCCCGGAACGATCCGGACGTCGATCGCGGCGTCCGGCAGCCCGGTCCCATCGCAGGGACCCTCGTCTCCGCAGGGAACCGCAGCTTGGCCAGGTCATTCCCTTACTCTAGGCTCCTCGTGCCGCCCGCTCGTCCAAGACGGCCGTCACCTGCGCCCCCGGAGTGCCCGATGTTCCCTCGCCCGATCCGCAAGGCCGGCCTTCGCGCGCGCCCGGCACGCGGTCGCCTGGGGGGTGGCCTTCTCCGGGGCGGCCTGCTGGGCGCGGCGCTCCTCGGCGCGCTGGCCGGCCAGCGCCCCACCCCCGCCGAGGCCGTCATCAACGGCACCACCACCCACGATCCCGACGGGGCGCGCAGCTTCGTGGTGCGCCTCGAGAGCACCGAGGGCGAGATCTGCTCGGGCACGCTGATCGCCCCGGACCTCGTCCTCAGCGCCGCCCACTGCGTGATGCGCCCGGCGGGCTACACGGTGATCAGCGTCGACCGCGGCTTCCGCCAGCACCGGACACAGGTGATCGCCGCGACGATGCATCCGGACTTCGTCCCCGGCACGACGCCCGAGGAACAGCCCGGGGTCGATCTGGCGCTGCTGAAGCTCGAACGGCCCCTCGGCGCCGATTACGTGCCCCTCGACCCGCGGGGCGCCGGCGCGATCGGCAACGGCGAGGCCGTCGACATCGCGGGCTTCGGCGTCGTGGCCGAGAACCGGCGGGGCTCGGCGCGCATCCTGCGGCTGGCGCATCTCGTCTCGATCGGCTCGCTGCAGGTCGCCAACCGGGTGACCGTGGTCACCGACCGGCGGCGCATGGCCGAGACCTCGGGGGCCGGCGCGTGCCTGGGCGATTCCGGCGGCCCGATCCTCACCGGCGGCCCCGGCGGCTACCGGATCGTCGGCGTGGTCAGCTGGTCGAGCGGCGCCCTGCAGCAGGGGGCCCGCCGGACCGCCTGCGGCGGCTTCACCGCGGTGACGCCGGTGGCCGAGCATGCCGGCTGGATCTC
>CAXTCV010000368.1:0-3349 GCA_964242725.1 uncultured Methylobacterium sp. | reverse complement strand
GACGCCCGAGAAGACCAATTCGGTGAACGCGGCCATCGGCGCCGATCCTGAGCAGCAGACATGCCGGGGCTCCGCGCCGGCCGGGCGCGCGGTTACTCGCACCGCTGACACGGACGGGTCAAGGAGTGCCGCTTCACCGAGGCTCGCGCCGGAGGGCGGGCGGCGACCCGCGGCCCTGCGGTTCCGGAGCGGCCGCCGTGCCCGTCGGAACGCGCTGTGCGGGCAAGGAATACATGGTATGAGTTCGCGAATTGAATTGATTCGTCGCCGGCGTCTACTTGAATACAATATCTGGGGGACGCGATGCCATTCGCGCACAGAGTCCGTTGGGCCGCCGCGGCGCTCCTGACGGTGCTGGTCGATCCAGCCGCTCGGGCGCAGTCCACACCCCCGGTCCCGGTCGATCAGGGCTCCCGCTGGGGCGACCGGGAGCGCCAGGCCTTCTACGCTCAGGATCAAGGCTCGGAGCTGATGCCGCTCGCGTGGCTGAAAGCCCTGAAGCAGCGCGACGGGACGCCGTTCCTGGCCGGGAGCCTCGCGCGCTACGGCTATCTGCCCAATCCCGAGAGCCGCGACGATCTGCCGATCGGCTTCACCTTCGCCGGACCCGCCGGGGGCGAGATCGCGGGGATGAGCTGCGCCGCCTGTCACACCCGCCAGATCACCGTCGCCGGCAAGGCCTACCGGATCGACGGCGGCCCGGCCATCGTCGACTTCCAGACGCTCCTGAGCGATCTCGACGAATCCGTAGGCGCGATCGTGGCCAGCGAGACCGCGTTCCAGCCCTTCGCGCAGACGGTGCTCGGCGCCGGGGCCGGTGAACCCGGCGCGGTCGAGAACCTCCTCGTCGTCGCGCGGTCCTGGTACGACCGCTACCATACGCTGATGGCGCGGGCGCTGCCGACGACGCCCTGGGGGCCCGCCCGACTCGATGCGGTTGGGATGATCTTCAACCGCGTCACGGGGCTCGACATCGGCGTGCCGCCCAACACCATGATCCCGGAGAACATCCGGACGGCGGACGCCCCGGCACGCTATCCCTTCCTCTGGAACGCGCCGCTCCAGGACCGGACCCAGTGGCCGGGCTTTGCCGCGAACGGCAACGACACCCTCGCCCTCTCCCGCAACCTCGGCGAGGTGCTCGGCGTGTTCGGTCGGTTCCATCCCCGACCGGACGCGTTCAAGATCCTGACCGGATACGACTACCTCAGCGACAATTCGGCGAACTTCAACGGCCTGCGGCTGCTCGAGGACTCCGTCAAGACGATCGGGCCGCCGCGCTGGCCCTGGAACCTGCAGATGACCCTGGTCCGGCAGGGCGCGGCGATCTTCGCGCGGCCGGAGGCCGAGGGCGGCTGCAAGAACTGCCACGGGCCGGTGGCGGGCGCGCACTGGCCCTTCGAAGCGGAGACCTGGAAGACCCCCGTTCAGGACGTCGGCACCGATTCCCGCGAGCACGGGATCCTGCAGTGGCGGGCGAAGAGCGGCATCCTCGCCGGGGCTCAGATCCCCCTCGTCCAGCCGACGCCGCTGCGGGCCGAGAACGAATGCAGCGTCAGCATCCTGGCCAATGCGGTCACCGGCTCGATCGTGCAGAGCTTCCCGCCGTTCCTGATCGCCGGGCCGCCCCCGAGGCCCGGGATGGCCGCCCTGCGCCGCGACATCCTGGCCTTGCCGCCGAAGCTGCAGCCCCTCGCCGAGGCGTTCCCCCGGGCAGCGGTGGACGACGGGAGCTGCATCCCCAATGTTCCGGCCGGGACCTACCCTTACGAGGCGCGCGTGCTCGAAGGGATCTGGGCGGCCGCGCCCTACCTCCACAACGGGTCGGTGGCGACCCTCGCGGATCTCCTGAAGAAGCCCGATCAGCGCCGACAGGCCTTCAAGGTCGGGCCGAACTACGACATCGAGGCCGTCGGACTCGCGGAGGACCAGACGCTGTTCGACTACACCCTCAACACGACGGATTGCACCGACCGGAATTCCGGCAACAGCCGATGCGGTCACGAGTACGGCACGGACCTCACGGCCGACGAGAAGAAGGCGCTCCTCGAATACCTGAAGTCGCTCTGACGCTACGCCGGCTCGCTTACGGCTCCCGCATCGCCGCCCCGCTCGGGCAGAGGTCGACCAGGACGCAGCGTCCGCAGGCCGGCCGGCGGTGGTGGCAGACCTGCTGGCCGTGCAGCATCAGGATCTCGTGATTGTCGTAGAGATCCTGCGCGCTCCAGTCCGCCGGCAGCTGCGCCCGCAGGATCGCGTGTGCCGGGCCGACATCGACCCGCGGGCCGATCAGCCCGAGGCGCTGCGCGACCCGGTGGTGGTGGCTGTCGACCGGCAGGGCCGGCATCCGCAGGGTCGAGAACGACAGCACGGCGGCGCTGGTCTTGGGGCCGACCCCCGGGATCGCCTGGAGCCATGCCCGCGCGGCTTCCACCTCCATGCCGGCGAGGAAGCCAAGATCGAGGGTGCCGCACCGCTCGCGCAGGGCGCGGAGCACGTCGCGGATGCGCGGCGCCTTCAGTTCCGGCCAGGTCACGCCCGTGATGGCGGACTCGATCTCCTTCACGTCGGCGTCGATGAGCGCCGCCCAGTCCGGAAACCGCGCGCGCAGGGCCTTGAAGGCGCGCCCGGACTCGGCGTTGCGGGTCCGGTGCGACAGGAGCGAGGAGACCAGCTCGCTCACCGGATCGAGGCTGTGGAAGTACGGGATCGGGCAGCCATAGACCGGGCAGAGCCGCGCGTGGACGACGAGCGCCTTCCGGGCGAGGTCGGGATCCGTTGCGGCGGGGGCGGATCGGCGGCGCGCGGGCAGGGGGGCGCCGGTTCGGGCAGAGGCGACGGGCATGAAGCGGGAATCCACGATCGCCGGCCGCCGTTCCTGCGGGGACGGAGGAGCGGCGATCTGTCCGATCCGGCCGCGGCGCTACTTCACCAGGGCGTAGATGTTCACGTCGAGGTTGTCGTCGGTGCCGTCGTTGAGGTCGGTGGCGTATTCCTCGACGAACCGGTCCTGCACCACGATGTCCTTGGCATCGAGATAGGCGGTCAGCGTCTCGTAGGTGCCGTCGATCGACTCGTAGGAGCCCTTGTGGGCGAAGCGCAGGGCCTTGCCCGACGGGGTCGAGCCGAAGCGCAGCCCGTCGGCATCCGCAGGCGCCGGGTTCGGCGCCGCCGCCACCGGGATCATCGCCTCGAACTCGAAGCCGTCATCGTCCGTGCGGGTGAAGACCGCGAGCGGCCGGCCCGCCGGCGCGACGCCGAGCTTGGCGAGTTCCGCCTCGATCCGCGCGAAGGCCTGCTTCAGGCTCGGCACCGCCTCCTCCCACTTGGTCTTGCCCGAGAGGATCGC
>CAXTCV010000367.1:0-3353 GCA_964242725.1 uncultured Methylobacterium sp. | reverse complement strand
GGTTCGGTCCGGAGAAGGGCCGGAAGTGGATCATGGTCGATTGCGGCATGGGCTTTGCCGGCGAGGAGAACATGCCGGGCATCGACCTGATGTTCCCCGACCTCTCCTTCATCGAGGAGCGGCGCAAGGACCTGCTCGGGATCTTCATCACCCATGCGCACGAGGACCATATCGGCGCGATCTCGGAGCTGTGGTCGCGGCTCAAGGTGCCGGTCTACGCGACGCGCTTCGCCAAGAACCTGCTGGAGACCCGCCGCCTCTCCGAGCCCGGTGCCCCGAAGGTCGACCTGCGGGAGGTCAAGCCCGGCCGGCGGATCACCATCGGGCCGTTCGAGCTCGAATACGTCCCGGTCTCGCACTCGATCCCGGAATCGAATGCCATCGCGATCCGCACCGCCGCGGGCCTCGTGGTCCATACCGGCGACTGGAAGATCGACCCGACCCCGGTGGCCGGCGAGGTCACCTCGCCCGAGGCCTTCACGGCACTCGGCGACGAGGGGATCCTGGCGCTGGTCTGCGACTCCACCAACGTCGTGCGCGAGGGCTTCTCGCCGAGCGAGCGCGAGGTGGCCCAGACCCTCAAGACGCTGATCGCGGACTCCCCCCACCGGGTGGCGGTGACCACCTTCGCGTCGAACGTCGCCCGCATCCGCGCGGTCGCCGAGGCCGCGGTGGCCTGCGGCCGCGAGATCGTCGCGGTCGGCCGGGCCATGGACCGGGTGATCGACGTCGCCCGCGAGTGCGGCTACCTCGACGGGCTGCCCGAGTTCCGCCGGGCGGATTCCTGGAAGAGCCTGCCCCGCGAGCGGGTCGTGGCGCTGCTCACCGGCTCCCAGGGCGAGCCGCGGGCGGCGCTCGCCCGGGTCTCCCGCCGCGACCATCCGGATATCGGCCTGACCGCCGGTGACCGGGTGATCTTCTCCTCGCGCGCCATCCCCGGCAACGAGCGCGATGTCGGTTCGATCATCAACGACCTGATCGAGCAGGGCGTCGAGGTGATCACCGACCGCACCGAACTCGTCCACGTCTCCGGCCATCCGCGCCGGGACGAGATGGTCGAGATGTACAAGTGGACCCGCCCCGGCACCGCGATCCCGGTCCACGGCGAGGCGCTCCACCTCGACGAGCATGCCCGCTTCGCCCGGGCGCAGGGCGTGCAGAACGTGGTCAAGGCCCGCAACGGCAGCCTGATCCGCCTGAGCCCCGGCACGCCCGCGGTGATCGACCACGTGAAGGCCGGCCGCCTGTTCAAGGACGGCGACGTCCTGATCGACGAGAAGGACCGGGCGATCCCCGAGCGGCGCAAGCTCATGCAGGCCGGGCTCGTCTCGGTGGCCATCGCCATCGACGAGGACGGCGTGGTGCTCGGCGAGCCGGCGGTGGACATCATCGGCCTGCCCAATCGCGGCCGGTCCGGCGACCCGCTGATCGAGACCGTGGTCGACGCGGTCACCCGGACCCTCTCGGGGATGTCGCGGGGCAAGCTCAAGGACTCGGAGGGCGTCGAGAAGGGCGTCGACCGGGCGGTGCGCACCGCCGTCAACGAGGTCTGGGGCAAGAAGCCCGCCTGCCACGTGCAGGTTGTGGAGGTCTGAGACTGGCTGCCGATTTCAGGGCGCTGTAACCTTCAGTGCCCTGAGGCCGCCGAACTCTTTGATCGGTGACGGAACGAGGCGCAGATCCCCTCTCCCGTGCGGGAGGGGGCGCACGTCGCGCCGACGCGCGGGCGGCGTCGCATCCGCGAACAGACAAGCTTCCGGCGAGGAAGCGAGCACGCTGGGGAGGGAGCAAGAATGATCGGCCGTCTCAACCACGTGGCCATCGCCGTGCGGGATCTCGATGCCGCCTGCGCGGTCTACCGGGATACGCTGGGCGCCACGGTCACGCCGCCGCTGCAGCAGCCCGAGCACGGTGTCACCGTCGTGTTCGTCGAATTGCCGAACAGCAAGGTCGAGCTGATGGCGCCCCTCGGGGAGGACTCGCCGATCGCGGCCTTCGTGGCCCGCAACCCGGGCGGCGGGGTCCACCACGTCTGCTACGAGGTCGACGATATCCTGGCGGCCCGCGACACGCTCAAGGCGCAGGGCGCCCGGGTGCTCGGCACCGGCGAGCCGCGGATCGGCGCCCACGGCAAGCCGGTGCTGTTCCTGCACCCGAAGGACTTTCTCGGTACCCTGGTCGAGCTGGAACAGGTCTGACGCCCATGATGACCACGCTGGCCCGCTCGACGCCGGTGACACTCCTCGTCATCACGGCTCTGGTCGCGGCCTTCGTGGCGGCGGGTGTAGGCCTGTTCAAGCTGACCGTGGGCGGCGCCATCGCCCTCTACTTCGTGGTGTGGTGGACGCTGCTCTTCGCGATCCTGCCCTTACGCAACCAGCCCGAGCGCCGGGCGACCCATATCGTGCCGGGACAGGATCCAGGCGCGCCCGCGGCGCCGCGACTGCGCGAGAAGGCGATCTGGACGACGCTGGTCGCGGGGGCCGCCTTCCTGATCGCGCTGGCCGTGTTCCCGCTGACGGGGCTGTGACGAGCTCGGAGTAGCGGTCCGGAAGACGAGGTCGCCGTCAGCGACCTGCCCGTCCGCGGGACGAGATCCGCAATGGCAAGGGCTGCCGCGGAGGCCTGCGCGGCCGACGGGAAGGTCTGATCCGACTCGGCGATCGTCGCGCGGGCCTCGGTGCGGCGGATCCAGGCCCAGCCCGTCTCGGCCTGGCAGATCTCGAAGCGCAGGGCGGGTTCACCCAGGGCGCTGGGCGCACCATGTGCGGCGCGACGGCCGGCCGGGTTAACGGCCTGCTCCACGCGAGCCGAAGCCCTGCCGTGTCCGCACTTTCAGCAGTCTTCACCGCGTCCCGAGACGCCGCGGCCGGGCCCGGAGAAGCTCCGCCGCAACGCCGCGCCCGAAATAAAAAAAGCAAGGCCCAAGGCCTTGCTTTCAAGATTCATTGGCTCGACCATTAAAGTCCTCCGCATTTCCTGCGGGGCGGTCGTTTTTCCTCCCGAGACTCGGACCTTGCGCCGCCTCTTCCGGGCACCGCAAACATCGCCGGACGCTTATAGGAACAACAATTCGTGTTGTCACCGGGTCCAGGCGAAAAATCTGCGCTTTCTTGCCGGCAAATGGGCAGATCCCCCCTGTCGCGGCCAGCGGGCGGCTGAAAGGCGAGGGCGCCTCCGGTTCGCCGCGATTACGCCGCGCCGTGGTCGTGCAGTGCTTGTAATTTGCGTCTCCGGCGTGTTGTGTGCCGGCGCGCCGCGGCTCCGCCCGGCCGGATCCACATCCAAGACCGGACGATATGCGTCTCTCCCGCTACTTCATGCCGACCTTGCGCGAGACGCCCAAGGAAGCC
>CAXTCV010000366.1:0-3364 GCA_964242725.1 uncultured Methylobacterium sp. | reverse complement strand
GCCAGAACCCCAGACGATTCAATCCGGTCAGTGCCTGCTCTAATGCGCGTGGCCACCGGCGTGCTCCATCCCGTGATCCATCTCCGTTGCGTCCTGACCGGGCGCTTGGGCGGCGATGCCCTCGACGGTGAAGTCCACCGGCACGGCGCCCGCCTTGGCGAAGGTCAACGTGCCCTTGGCGGTCTGACCTTTCTTGAGCGGATCTTTCAAGTCGAGGAACATCATGTGGTAGCCACCGGGCTTGAGCGTCACCGTCTCGCCGGGCTTGATCACCAGACCGCCCTCGACGGGGGCCATCTTCATCACGCCGTTCTCCATCGACATCTGGTGGATTTCGACACGGCCGGCGTCGTCGAACGAACCGCCGGTGAGGGTGTCGGGTTCGGTGCCGGTATTGGTCACGCTGAGATAGCCGCCCGCGACCTTGGCGCCGTTGGGCGTTGCTCGCGACCAGGGATGGCCGATCTTGAGGGTCGCCGCGGTGTAGTCCCGGGCCGCGGCGGGGGCCACCGCCAGCGCGAGTATGAGGGCGGCGGGGGCTAGGCGGCGAGTCAGGAAGGGTCGCATGGTCGTCTCCAGGAAGAAGGGATCAGGTGGTGCGAACGGGACCGGGTGCGGATGATCAGAACGCGAGCTTCATCCCGCCGACGAAGTTGCGCGAGGCGCCGGCGAAGATCGAGCCGGTGGTGGTCGCCAGTACGCCCGCGCCGTTTTGCAGGCCGGTCGTGCCGCTGATCGAGTCCGCGAGGTTCTGGGCCGAGTTGGTGTAGACCTGATCGAACAGGTTGCGCACCTCGAAGTACAGGCTCAGCCGTTTGGCGAAGCCCACCTCCGCCTCGCCCGAGAGCGCCCGGTCGTAGTGCACGTTGAGATTGACGACCGTGAAGCCCGGCGCCTTCAGCAGGTTGGCGTTGTCGAGGTAGAAGTCGCTCTGGTAGACGGCCTCGACGAAGGCCCCCACGCCGGCCCAGGGACCGGTCGTCTGCTCGTAGCCGAACCGGACCAGGGCCGCGTCGGTCGGCACGCCGGGGATGTGGTTTCCCGCCCGGTCGAAGCGGGACGTGCGGGTTCCGGCGCTGAGCTGCTCGACGTACTTCGTGTAGATCTGGTCGTCGTGCGTGTAGGCCAGGGTCGCTCGCCAGCCCTCCGGGGACGTCCAGGTCCCCCCGACCTCGACGCCGCGATGCTCGGAGGCCGGGGCGTTGAAGGTGTAGCTCAGGAGGCCAGCACCGGGTGACTGCGAGATCAGCTCGTTGCGGAAGAACTCGTAGAAGCCGGTGACGGAGACCTGCAACTCGGGCAGCGGCGTCCAGTACGCGCCAAGGTCGAAGCCGAGGTTCTCCTGAGTCTGAAGCTGGCTGTTGTTGCCCGGCACGCCGGCCGGGGTGACCGTGAGGTTCGAGGCCGAGGGCGTGGCATAGCCGGTGGCGACGCGGCCGAGGAAGCGCCACGCCTCAACGGGCCGGTAGGTCAGCGAGAACTCGGGCGCGACGTTGAGGAAGCTGCGGTCGAGGTTGGCGTTGGCCGCGGTCACGCCCCCCGCGGTCGGGTAGCTGTAGGTGATGTTGCTGCCGCCGATCGTGGTGCTCTCGGCGCTGATGCCGGCGACCGCGGTCCATTGGTCGGACAGCTGCAGCTCGATCCGCGCCCGTCCGCCCAGGTTGTCCTGCGTTGCCGCTAGGTTAGCGTTCAGGGCCCCGAGTCGGGCGCCGCCGTAGGGTGCACGAACATAGGTGAGCTGGTTGGAGGCCAGTGTGTTGTAGGCCAGCGCCACGTAGCCGGTCATCGGCAGCCCGAACAGGTCGCCGCGCCGGGTCACGTCGGTCAGGAAATTGAAGCCCGGAAAGTCGCCCCGCGCCGAGGTGGTGTAGAAGGGCTGGTTGATGTTGCGGTCGTCGAACACGAGCTGCGTGCGCCAGGTCGTGAAGGCGTCGAAGTCGTGCTCGTAGCGGCCGCCCACGATGGTGCGCCGGTCGCCGCGGAAGAAGCCGCCCTCGTCGGCTGTGACCGGTACGGTGGCGCCGTTCCGGCCGTTGATCGGCAGGCTGTAGGTCGTGCAGCCGAGCGCCGCGGACCGTGCCGAGGCGCAGCCGCGCTGGTAGGGGTTCTGGTAGAATTGCAGCAGCGAGGAGCGACCGGGCAGGTCCGCCTGGAACTCGTTGTTGATGATCTTCAGGGTGAAGCGGTTGTCCGGCGTCGGCGTGTATGTGCCGAGGAAGTTGATCGTCTGGGTGTTGAACGAGCTGTGGCCGGCGAAGCCGTCGCCGCGGGCATCACTGGTGAACAGGCTGTACTCGAACGGACCGCTGATCCCGCCGACGGTGGCGTAGTTGTTCAGATAGCCGAAACTTCCGGCATCGACGCCGTACTCGACGCCGTTCACCGCGGCACCCCGGCGGGTGGTGAAAGCGAGCGCGCCGCCACTGGCGTAGTTGCCGAACAGGGCCGATTGCGGCCCGCGGAACACGTCGAGGCTGCTGTAGGCGCGCGGGTCGGTGATGTCGAAGCGCGAGGACCCGTCGGCCTGGGTGACCGGGAAGCCGTCCTCCAGCACGACGAAGTTGCGCGAGACGCCGGTGGCGCGGGCGTTGTTGCCGCGGACCGAGATGATCACGTCGCGGGGTCCGTTGCCCTGGCGGACGGTGACCCCCGGGCTGTTGCGCACGACGTCGGCGATGTTCACCGCGGGCCGGTCGTCGATGACGTTCTGGCGGCCCACCGTGCTGTTCACCTCGCCGACGGGGACGGCGATCGGGGTCGGGGCGGCCGGGGCCGGTCCGGCGATCGTGGGCGCGCCAGCCGCCGGGGCCTGGGATGCGACGGCCGGTCCGGGACCGCCCTCGCCAACCACCGAGAGTTCCCCGAGCGTGACGGATGGCTGTGCCGCAGCGGCGGTGATGGCGAGCGGGCTCGCGGCGAGCAACAGGGCGAGGAAGCGCCGGGATCGGGGGGAACCTGAAACGAAGGGCATGATCGGGGATCTCGTCTGAACGCAGGCGGGCCGGGCGCGGGGCGCCGAGCGACCAAGGGCGGGGGCAGCACTCAGACGGTCTCGGGAGGGGCACGAGCTTGGCCAACAGTTCGCGGCGGAAGAGGCTCATGGGCCGGCGGCGGCATCGGCCAGGCGATGCGTTGCCAGACGAGGTGCCCGACAATTGCCTCAGGGACGACCGGCAGAGGGGCGGCGGCGGTGCAGCGGCAGAAGGGGCAGCGATCGCAGTCGGAGCGCTGCGCCGGCAGATCCGTCGCGATGCCGGTGCCCGGATCCCGGCCACAGATGATGGCGTGGATCAGCGCGTCGGCCGCCACCGCTTCCGCCTGTCTGGCGCGCGCCGACACGCCGGCTGCAGGCGCCAGCACCTGT
>CAXTCV010000365.1:0-3365 GCA_964242725.1 uncultured Methylobacterium sp. | reverse complement strand
ACGCCGCGCTGGCCCGCGCCGTGATGGGCGGCATCGCCTTCGCCACCCCGGCGACGCTGCTGCTGGTGCCGTTCCTCTACGTGCTGATGCGCGGCGGCCCGGCCCAGCCCGTGCAGGATTACCTGGGCGAGAATGGCCGGGGCGAGTCGCACCGGGGCGAGGCCCAGGCGACGGCCTGACGCCCGGACCCGCGCCCTCCCCCCTCTGCGAACGCCTCGTCATGCGTCACAGGCCTCATGATGCGCGGCGGATCGGAGCGGCGCGGCAGGGCATCGGGCCAGGGTTTTGACGGGAGCCGGCGTCAGGCGTCGCCGGAGCGAGGTGATGGCGATCGGGACGTGGCGATCGGGACGTGGCGCTCGGGCCTTTGCGGGGCCACCTCCGGGTCGATGACCGTCGGGACGGCCAGGGTGCGGGCGCAGCGGGTCATCGCCGCCAGGCGCGCGAACACGGTGCTCGCGGGTACGGTCGACGACCAGTACCGGGTCGGGGACCTTGGCCTTGCGCCGGCGCTCGTCAGCCTCGGCCCAGTCCGCGGGCGGATACGCGTGCCGGCGCGGTGACCGCCGCCAGCGGCTTCACGCTCATGCGCTCGCGCGTTCGTGCGTTCGTGCGTCAGCATCAGACCGGTGCGGTCAGTCCGCAGCGGACCGACCCCGGCGGCCTGGCCGATCACCTCCGACAGCGCATCGACAAACGCCGAACCCCCGTCTGCGCCCCCTCCGGCCTGCGCCACCCCTCCCGCCGATCGGAAACCGAGCGCCGCGTGTCCACCCCAAACCCATGCAGGCCTCAGGCTCAGCTTGCCTCAGACGCGGCAAGCCGGGCCCGCGCGGGCGAGGGAGCGCGTCACCCCGAACGGATCCAGCCGCGACCCGCGCGAAGGTCCGCGTGTCGTGTCCCGTGGCGCCGATCCACGAGACCGTTCACGGTGACGGCGTCCCGGCCCCGTCAGGCGGCCCGGATGCCGGCCAGGAAGCGGCCGATCTCGGCGGTGAGGTGCTCGGACTGGCGCGACAGCTCGGAGGCGGCGTCGAGAACCTGGCCCGCGGCCGCCCCGGTCTCCTCGGCCGCCCCGGCCACGCCCGCGATGTTGCTGGTCACCGCGCCGGTGCCCTGGGCCGCCTGGCCGACGTTGCGCACGATCTCCTGGGTCGCCGCGCCCTGCTCCTCCACCGCCGCGGCGATCGAGGTCGCCACGGTGTCGATCTCGCGGATGCGTGCGGTGATCGTGCGGATCGCGCCGACCGCCTGACCCGTGGAGGCCTGGACCCGGCCGATCTGGCCGGAGATCTCCTCGGTGGCCTTGGCGGTCTGCTCGGCCAGCGCCTTCACCTCCGAGGCGACCACGGCGAAGCCGCGCCCGGCCGCGCCGGCCCGCGCGGCCTCGATCGTGGCGTTGAGCGCCAGCAGGTTGGTCTGCCCGGCGATCGACGAGATCAGCCCGACCACGTCGCCGATGCGCGCCACCGCGCCGCTCAGCTCCTGCACCAGGGCGCCGGCCTGATCGGCCTCGCCGACCGCCGCCTGGGCGAGCCTGGTCGAACCGTCCACCTGGCGGCCGATCTCCTGGACGGAGGAGCCGAGTTCCTCGGCGGCGGCCGCGACGGTGCTGACGTTGGAGCCGGCCTCCTCGGCGGCGGCGGCCACGGCGGTGGACTGGGCGGAGGTCTGGCTGGCCATGGACGACATCGCCCCGGCGGTGGCCTGCAGTTCGGTGGCGGAGGCGGAGACCTGCCCGACGATGCCGCCGACCGCGGCCTCGAACCGGTCCGCCATCTGCTGCATGCCGGCGCGGCGCTGCGCCTCGGCCGAGGCGCGGGCGAGGGCCGTTTCGGCCTCCAGCGCGCGGCTGCGGATCAGGTTGTCCCTGAACACCTGCACGGCACCCGCCATCGCGCCGATCTCGTCGCGGCGGTCCCGGAACGGCACCTCCGCCCCGGCATCGCCCCCGGCCAGGACCGCCATCGCCGCGGTCATCCGCTGGATCGGTCGCGAGATCCGCAGGAACCCGAAGACGGAGGCGGCCAGCGCCCCCGCGACGGCGAGGAGCACCGACGCCTCGGTGGCGAGGACGGCCGCGTCCGCCAAAGTCAGGGTGGTCTCGGCCTCCTGCTGCGCGGAGCGATTGTTCAGGTCGGCGTCGCGCGCCAGGGCGTCGCCCAACCGGGTGTAGAGCGCGAGCTGGTCGTGGCTGCCGATCAGGGCCAGGCCTTCCGAGGCCCGGCCGGCCGACACCAGCCGCGCGGCCTCGCTGCCGGAGGCCTCATAGGCGGTCCAGAGCTTGGCGAACCCGTCGTAGAGCGCCTGTTCCTCCGGGGAGGCGATCATCGGCTCGTAGATCTTCCGGTCCGCCGCGACCTTGGCGCGGGCCTCGGCATATTGCGTCTCGTTGGCCGCGCGCTGCTCCGGCGTGTCGGACAGCGAGACCAGGCGGAACTGCTTGATGCGGACGTCGGCGACGTCGGTCCGGATCGCGTCGAGGATCACCACGGAGGGCAGCCAGTTCGTGGCGACCTCATGGACCGAGTGCCGGATGTCTTTCAGCTTGATCAAGGACAGCGCGCCCTGCCCGGCGGCGATGAGGGCGAGGCAGCCGAAAGCGCCCATCAACGCGGCCTTGATGGAAAGATGCAACCGCATTTGGACAGCTCCGGAGGCCAGGGATACGCCCGGCCAAGTAAATGGCCGACCCATATCTCATCGCCGCACTTTGCTTCGGCGCGGTTAAGGAAATCATCGATCCAAATCCCCGATTCACACGATTCCGTGAGCTTTGACGCGGACTATTCGATGCTCAAGATCCGTATTATACTGACGACATAGATATTAGTATTTGCAGAAAACAACGGGCGGAGGCACCGTATTGCGGTGTCAATATCCCGGTGCCCACTTGTATAGCCAATCGTCGGAAGGACTTTAATCCTAAATCATCGCCCGGACGGTTCTTTACAGCCGCCCTGCGGCGGCCCTACACTTTCCCGTGAAGTCCGGACCATCTCCGGGCCGTCGGCGAACGCGGCTCAAGCCGCGGCGCGGGGAGGATGGATGGAAACGGGTCAGCCTCTGCTGGAGGTCGACGGCGTCACGCTCCGGTACAAGACGCCGGCGCATCTGGTGACGGCGACGTACCGGGTGAGCTTGCGGGTCTGGCCGGGGGACCGGTTCGTGCTGCTCGGCCCGTCGGGCTGCGGGAAGTCGACGCTGCTGAAGGCGGTGGGCGGCTACATGGCCCCGACCGAGGGGGAGATCCGCCTGAAGGGCCGGCCCGTGACCCAGCCGGGGCCGGACCGGATGATGGTGTTCCAGGAATTCGACCAGCTCCTGCCGTGGAAGACGGTCCGCCAGAACGTGGTCTTCGCCCT
>CAXTCV010000364.1:0-3380 GCA_964242725.1 uncultured Methylobacterium sp. | reverse complement strand
GATCGAGCCGCGGCTGTTCTCGTTCAACAACCCGTTCGGCGCCTGCCCGACCTGCAGCGGCATCGGCCACGAGATGCGGATCGACCCCGAACTGGTGATCTCCGACCCGGCCCTGAGCCTGAAGCGCGGCGCGGTCGGTCCCTGGGCGAAATCGACCTCGCCCTATTACGGCCAGACCCTCGACGCGCTCGCCGAGCATTACGGGTTCAAGACGGGCGTGCCCTGGCAGGGCCTGCCGGAGGCGGCCCGCGCCATCGTGCTCTACGGCTCGGGCAGCCAGGCGATCCGCTTCGCCTACGACGACGGGTTGCGCAAATACACGGTCAACAAGCCGTTCGAGGGCGTGATCCCGAACTTGGAGCGCCGCTACAAGGAGAGCGATTCCGACGCGGTGCGCGAGGAGATCGGCCGCTTCATGAGCGAGACGCCCTGCGCGGCCTGCGGCGGCAAGCGGCTGAAGCCCGAGGCGCTGGCCGTGAAGATCGCCATGGCCGACATCGCCGACGCGACCGCGCTCTCGGTCTCCGCGGCGCACCGCTGGTTCTCGGAGCTGCCGGACAAACTCACGCCGAAGCAGAACGAGATCGCGGTCCGGATCCTGAAAGAAATCTGCGACCGCCTGAGTTTTCTGGTGGATGTCGGCCTCGAATACCTGACGCTCGCCCGGGGCTCCGGCTCGCTCTCCGGCGGCGAGAGCCAGCGCATCCGGCTGGCCTCGCAGATCGGCTCCGGTCTCACCGGCGTGCTCTACGTGCTGGACGAGCCCTCGATCGGCCTGCACCAGCGCGACAACGAGCGGCTTCTCGGCACGCTCAAGCGCCTGCGCGACCTCGGCAACTCGGTGATAGTCGTCGAGCACGACGAGGATGCGATCCTGCAGGCCGATTACGTGGTCGATGTCGGCCCGGGCGCCGGCATCCACGGCGGCGAGATCATCGCGCAAGGGACGCCCGCCGAGGTGCTGGCCAACCCCGCCTCGCTCACCGCCAAATACCTCACCGGCGCGATGTCGGTCCGGACCCCGACCGCGCGTCGAAAGGGCCGGAAGGGCAGGCTCGGTCTGTTCGGCGCACGGGGCAACAACCTCAAGGACGTGGATGTCGAGATCCCGCTCGGCACCTTCACCTGCATCACCGGCGTCTCGGGCGGCGGCAAGTCCACCCTGGTGATCGACACTTTGTACAAGGCCGTCGCAAAGAAACTGAACGGCGCCCTGGAGCACCCGGCCCCCTACGGCCGGCTGGAGGGGCTGGAGCACCTCGACAAGGTCATCGACATCGATCAGTCGCCGATCGGGCGCACGCCGCGCTCGAACCCCGCCACCTATATCGGCGCGTTCACGCCGATCCGCGACTGGTTCGCGGGCCTGCCGGAGGCCAAGGCGCGGGGCTACCAGCCCGGCCGCTTCTCGTTCAACGTGAAGGGCGGGCGCTGCGAGGCCTGCTCGGGCGACGGCGTCATCAAGATCGAGATGCACTTCCTGCCCGACGTCTACGTCACCTGCGACGTCTGCAAGGGCAAGCGCTACGACCGCGAGACCCTGGAGGTGAAGTACAGGGCCAAGTCCATCGCCGACGTGCTCGATTCCACCGTCGAGGAGGCGGCCGAACTGTTCAAGGCGGTGCCGGCGATCCGCGAGAAGCTCGAGACCCTGAAGCGCGTCGGCCTGCACTACGTCCATGTCGGCCAGCAGGCCACCACCCTGTCGGGGGGCGAGGCCCAGCGGGTGAAGCTGTCCAAGGAGCTGTCGAAGCGCGCCACGGGCCGCACCCTCTACATCCTCGACGAGCCGACCACCGGCCTGCACTTCCACGACGTCGCCAAGCTCATGGAGGTCCTCCACGAGCTCGTGGACCAGGGCAACACGGTGGTGGTGATCGAGCACAACCTCGAAGTGATCAAGACCGCCGACTGGGTGATCGATATGGGTCCCGAGGGCGGCGACGGCGGCGGCCGGGTGGTGGCCCAGGGCACCCCGGAGGAGATCGCCCGGTCGACGGCGAGCCATACCGGGCGGTTCCTGCGCGCGGTGCTGGAGCGGCGTCCCGCCCGCCGCAGCGCCGCCGAGTAGCCCGCCGAGTCACCCGCCGGGTCACCCGCCGGGTCGCCTGCGGCGCGCGGATCCGGGGGGCAGGGTGCTCCGGCCCGGCAGGATTTGCCGGGTGCCGGCCGGATCCGGTCCGCATCCGGGGTGATTCGAGCCGTCCTGCCGCCGTCCGGACCCGGCGCCGACCCGTCCGGACGCGGATTTCCGCCGCATCCGGGCCCGCAGGGCCGGCACGCCCCTGCCCGATCGCCCCCCTCGGGTTTGCCGGTTTCTCCCGCGAACCGCGGCGCCAACAGCTTGACCGTTCAACGATATTCTGCCGGAAGGGACGCTCCGCGCCGGTCCTGTGGACAGTGTTGCATCGCCGCAAAAATGCGGCTTTTGCGCAACGGTTCGGCCGGTTGTGCCGTTTCAGCGAGCATTCCACTGTCTTTCCGCAGGTCTCTGTAGAATAGTTGCAGACGTTGAGACGGGCGGGCTCCGTGGGGGCGCTCGGCAGGTCCGAAGCCGGCAGCCGCGATGGGCGAGCAGACCGGCATGGAAATGCCGAATGCGGGACGGATGCCTTGGGACCTTGGGAAGGAATGAGAAAATGATGAAACACTGGCTCGCGGCCGGCGCGGTCGCGCTCACGGTCGGCATGACGTCGACGATCGCGCAGGCGCAGACCACGACCGTGCCGGGCGAGCAGGTCGGCCTCGCCGTCGGCGCGCCCCTGCCGGAAGGCATCTACGCGATCAACACGTTCACCTACCGCCGCACCGACGGCCGGAACGACGCCGACACGGCCGTCAACATCCCGGTCCTGGTCTGGTCGACCCCGCTGGTGCCGTTCGGCGGCCGGGTCGAGCTGCTCGTCGCCCCCCCGACCGTGTTCGCCTTCACCCGCGCCCCGGCTGGCGTGCGCAACAAGGACATCTCGATCAACGTCGGCACCTTCGTCGGCGGCATCTGGGCGTTCGACCTCGGCAGCAACTTCGGCGTCAGCTTGTTGGGCGGAGCGTATCTGAACGACCTCGATGGTGACCGTGGCTCGATCAATGGCGGTGTCGTCAATGGTCGGGTGGTTGGGACCCCGATTCTGGGTCAGCTCGCTTCCAACACCTACCGCTTCGGCGTCGCCGGCAGCTACACAGGTGACGGCTACAACCTGACCGCGAACCTGACCGCCAACATCTACGACTCGCCCGGCCGCTTCCCCGGCCAGGTCGGCGCCGCCATCGGCCCGATCCGCATCTCGGACGCCCTGAACTTCGACCTCACCGCGACGAAGAAGTTCGGCAACTTCGAGATCGGCGCCGTCGGCTACGGCACCTACAACTTCGACATCAGC
>CAXTCV010000363.1:0-3394 GCA_964242725.1 uncultured Methylobacterium sp. | reverse complement strand
CGATCGGCCTCCGCCTTCGGCAGGGTGTCGGGAATGTTGACCTGCATGTGGACCAGGTAGAGCATGTCATCCGTCCTTCGCCGACCGGACGTCCCTCCGCATCGGCCCTGAGAGGCGCCTCGGTCATCGGTGAGGAGCAGAGACGGGGCCGGGCCGCAACGGTCGCGGTGGGCCGGCCGGAACCATCGTGCCGATTCTGTAGCCCGTGATACCCCACGGCCCGAACCGGGGCAGGGTCGGCCGAGGGAGCAGGGCCGAGCCCCCGATCGTTGCGGCGCCCCCGATGCAGGCCTATTCAACCGCCACGCGGGCGAAGTTCATACCGGGTGGATGCGGCCGACGATGACGGGACATTCGACAGACGAAGTGGTGTTCGAGGCGCGCGGTCCGCTCGGACTCGTCACGCTCGACCGGCCGAAGGCCCTGAACGCCCTGACGCTCGGCATGATCCGGGCGATGCAGGCGCAGCTCCGGGACTGGGCGGCGGATGAGCGCGTGACCCGCGTGGCTCTGCGCGGCAGTGGCGGGCGCGCCTTCTGCGCGGGCGGCGACGTCCGGCGCATCTACGAGGCCGCCCGCGCGGGCGAGACGGAGGCGATGTTCGCGATCTGGCGCGGCGAATACGAACTCGTCGCGGCGATGGCCCGCTTTCCGAAGCCCATCGTCGCGCTGATCGACGGCATCGTCATGGGCGGCGGCGTCGGCATCTCGGTGCACGGGCCGTACCGGGTCGCGTCCGACTCGTATGCCTTCGCCATGCCGGAGGTCGGCATCGGCTTCATCCCGGATGTCGGCACCACCTACCTCCTGCCGCGCCTGGCGGGTCACAGCGGCACCTACCTGGCGCTGACCGGATCCAAGATCGGCGCGGGCGACGCCCTGGCCCTCGGGCTGGCGACCCATGCCGCGCCCGCCGCCGCGTTCCCGGCGCTCCTCGACGCCCTCGCGGCCGGCGGCCCGATCGCACCGATCCTGGCCGCGCACGCCGCCCCCCCGCCGCCGCCGGGGCCGGTCCTCCGGGAGGCGGCCCTGATCGAGGCCTGTTTCTCCGCCGGGAGCGTCCAGGCCGTGCTGGCGCGGCTCGACGCGACGGAGGGGTCGGATTTCGCCGCCGAGACCGCGCGCATCCTCCGCAGCCGTTCGCCGACAAGCCTCTGCCTCGCCCACGAACAGATGCGGCGCGGGCCCGGCCTGACCCTGCTCGACGCCATCCGGACCGAATACCGGCTGGTGAGGCACATCATGCGGGGCCATGATTTCTTCGAGGGCGTGCGCGCGGTGCTCGTCGACAAGGACAACCGGCCGGCCTGGCAGCCCGCCACGCTCGACGCCGTCGACCCGGCCGCCATCCGGGCGGCCTTCGAGCCGGCGGAGGCGCCGGAGCCGAGCTTCACCTGAGGCCTCCGATCAGCCAAGGTCGGCCGGTCTCCGTGACGGGGCTCAGATCGTCCAGCCGCCGTCGGCGACGACGGCCTGGCCTGTCGTGTAGGTCGCCCCGGCCAGATAGACGGCCAGGTCGGCGATCTCCTCCGGCGTGCCGAGCCGCCCGATCGGCTGGCGGGCGACGAAGGCGGCGCGGGTCTGCGCGTAATCGCCCTGCGCCCGGATGCGCGCCTGCAGCGACGGGCTCTCCACCGTGCCCGGACAGATCGCGTTGCAGCGGATGTTGTCGGCGACGTAATCGGCGGCGACCGACTTGGTCAGCCCGATCACCGCGGCCTTGGTGAGGCCGTAGGCGCAGCGGTTCGGCACGCCCTTCACCGAGGAGGCGACCGAGGCCATGTTGACGATGGCGCCGTCGCGGCGCGCCACCATGCCGGGCAGCACCGCCCGGATCGTGCGGACCATCGCCTTGACGTTGAGGTCGAGGGCGAAGTCGAGCTCGGCCTCCTTCATCTCGAGGACGGTCCCGCCCTGGACCACGCCGGCGCAGTTGAACAGCACGTCGACCCGGCCGATGCGCTCCACCAGGGCGCTGACCGCGCCCGCGTCCAGCACGTCGAGGATCGCGGTGCTGAGCGCATCCGCCCGGAGGTCGGCGAGGGCGGCCGCGTCGATGTCGGTCGCATGGACCCGCGCCCCGGCGCGCGCGAAGGCGAGCGCGCTCGCGCGGCCGATTCCCTGCCCCGCCGCCGTGATCAGGACTGTCTTTCCCGAGAGATCTGCCATGCCCCGCTCCCAGAAGGTCGTGGTCGGTGCGGAGCCGGTCGCCCCGATCGCCCTGGACGACGTCCGCGATCGGCGAAACTTCTTCGCCCGGCGACCGGCTCTCCCGAGAGGGTGGCATGGATGCCGAGCCGCCGCCACGCGGCCGCCGCCGCGGTCGGCCCGACGGGTTTCCGATCGGATCGCGGCGAGCCTCACGCACCCGCCCGATGCCGGTGCCGGGGCTTTCGGGGGGGCCGGCGGCGAACCCGCGGCGGTGGCGCGACCTGCGGCGACGCGACGGCGGGCGGAGGCGCGGCGAGCCCGTCATGGGCCGCGATGACGCGCCGGGCCTCCTCGACGCTCATGTCGCAGGCGCTCGTCATCCCCTGCAGGGCCCCGAGGGCCCGATTGTACTCGGGCAGATTGGTGCATCCGGGCACGCCCCAGGCCAGGGCCGTGACCGGCGCCCCGCCCACCGCCGCCAGCACCAGGACGGCAAGACACCTGCTGTACGCCACGTCCCATCCTCCCCAGGGCGGCGACCGGGCCTTGACGGTCTCGCGGAGGGGCAACGCGGCTGCCCCCCGCCCCAGGGGTTCCGGATGCGGCGCTTTCAGGCACCGCTACAGCATGGGAATCGGTTCAGGTCGACGGCGGCGTTTGTGGTGTCTGCTGGATGAGGGATCGGAGGTCGTCCGGGCCGAGGCGACATCCAGCACGTCGCCGGTATCGTCGCGGGTGCCGTGTGCGGGAAGGCCCCGCGCGCAGGGGAGGACGCGGCGCGGGAACTCCATGTGCTGATCACCCCAGAGCCGGATCTCGACGACATCGCCCAAGCCGCGCAATGCGGCACACACCAGCAGCAGGATCTCGG
Organism: uncultured Methylobacterium sp.; assembly: GCA_964242725.1. Classification (GTDB taxonomy): domain Bacteria; phylum Pseudomonadota; class Alphaproteobacteria; order Rhizobiales; family Beijerinckiaceae; genus Methylobacterium. The sequence continues at coordinate 372 of CAXTCV010000363.1, read as the reverse complement.
GCGGCGGATCGACCATCCGCCAGCGCTGGCCCGGCTCCTCCAGGCGGAGACGTGCTGGAGGATCGCCGGCGAGGATGGTACGGCCGGCTTCGCAAACGGCAAACCGACCGGGAATCACAGAAGCCCCCGACCCACGCTGGAGCGATCGCCCTGCGCTCGGGCTCCCGCCGCTTGCTCTGTTACCGCAACCCCGTTATGACCCGGCTCGGTCATCCCGCGCGACTGTTGCCGATCTCTGTGGCGGCGGTCCGTCAGTATGACCGAAGCGTCGGTCTTGAGGACGGTGCCGGAGGCGCCAAGTCGTCGAAATCGCTGCTGGAGAGGTGGCAGAGCGGTTGAATGCACCGCACTCGAAATGCGGCATGCCTGCAA
>CAXTCV010000362.1:0-3403 GCA_964242725.1 uncultured Methylobacterium sp. | reverse complement strand
ACAACCCGCTGAACCAGTACCACGTCGTGATGGAGATCGCCCCGCGCTACCTGGAATCCCCCGAGACCCTGAAGCAGATCTTCGTCTCGACCTCCGGGGGCAACGCGCCGGGTTCGGCCGCCACCAACGCGGTGGCCGGCACCGTGGCGGCGGCGGGCGGCGTCAACACCAACGCGGCCACCGGCACCAGCAGCCCGGGGAGCGGCGCGGCCTCCACGGGGGCCACGACCGGGACGGGGGCGGTCGGCGGCGCGTCGACCGGCGTCGCCGCCGCGGCCACGGCCGCCGCCAGCACGGCCGATGCCGCCTCGAACGCCGCCGCCATCGCGTCCGATTCGGCCCGCAACGCCTCGGCCAACGCCATCGCGGCCTCGAAGGGCGGCGCCTCGTCGAGCGCCCCGGTCTCGGCCGCCAAGGAGACGATGGTGCCGCTCTCGGCCTTCGCCCGGATCGAGCCGGGCAGCGCCCCGGTCCAGGTGAGCCACCAGGGCCTGTTCGTGGCCACCACGATCTCGTTCAACCTCGCCCCGGGCAAGAGCCTGTCGGACGCCACCGACGCCATCGACCGGGCCATGGCGTCCCTGCACCTGCCGGCCACGATCCACGGCGAATATGCTGGGGCGGCCAAGAACTACGTCGCCTCGGCCTCGCGCCAGCCGCTGCTGATCCTGGCGGCGATCCTGGCGGTCTACGCGGTGCTGGGGATCCTGTACGAGAGCTTCGTGCACCCGCTCACGATCCTCTCGACCCTGCCGTCGGCCGGCGTCGGCGCGGTGCTGGCCCTGCTGGTGACGGGCACCGACTTCACCATCATCGCGCTGATCGCGGTGTTCCTGCTGATCGGCATCGTGAAGAAGAACGCCATCATGATGATCGACGTGGCGATCGACGCTGAGCGGACCCGGGGCGCGAATCCCGTGGACGCGATCCGGGAGGCCTGTCTCCTGCGCTTCCGCCCGATCATGATGACGACCCTGGCGGCGATGCTCGGCGCCGTGCCGCTGATCCTCGCCAACGGCGAGGGCGCGGAACTGCGCCGGCCCCTGGGCATCGCCATCGTGGGCGGATTGATCGTGAGCCAGATCCTGACCCTCTACACCACCCCCGTCGTCTACCTCACCCTGGATCGCCTCCGGCACCGGGTGCTCGCCCGCCGCAGGCGCGCCGGGCGGGGCGGAGAAGCGGCGCTGCCGGCCGGAGAGTGATGGTTAAGGTTTCACGTGAAACATCGGCCGCGGTCTTGGCGCGCGCGGGTTCCGCCCACCAATCCCCTCATCCTGAGGTGCTGCGCAGCAGCCTCGACGGAGGTTGCCAGGGATCGCGCGGCCGGCCGGGGGGCGGCTTGGCGGGCTCCGCACCGCTCCGGCACCTCCGGATGAGGGCGCGGGTGGGAGGCGCTGTCACGCCCGGTCATCGGCGCAGCCCACAGACCGCCCGCCCCCGCACCCTCGCCGCCCTCCTCCTCGCCGCCCCCCTGCTGGCGGGCTGCGTGGTCGGGCCCGATTATGCACAGCCCTCGGTGGAGACGCCGCTCGCCTACCGGGAGGGCGGGGTCCGGGAGGACAGCCCGGCCTATGTCGCCGCGCGGAAGAAGGGGTTTCGCGAGGCCCGGCCCAGCGATGCCGTCGAGCGCGGCGACTGGTGGCGGGTGTTCAAGGACCCGACCCTCGACCGGCTGATCCGCCTCGTCGATGTCGACAACCAGTCGCTCCGGCAGGCGGTGGCCAATTACCGGCAGGCCCGGGCGCTCGTCGCCTCCGCGCAGGCCGCCCTGTACCCGACGGTGATCGGCGCGCCGAGCATCACCCGCACCGGCAGCGGCGGCGGCAGCACCGGGACCGTGCGCACCAGCGCGGCCCTCCTCGGCGAAGCCAGCTGGCAACTCGACCTGTTCGGGGGCACCCGCCGCACCATCGAGAGCGAGGCGGCGCTCGCCCAGTCCGACGCCGCCACGATCGCGCTGACCCGCCTGACCATCCAGGCCGAGGTCGCGGCCGATTACCTGACCGTGCGCTACGCCGATTCGCTCCAGAAGGTGCTCGACGAGAATGTCGAGAACTTCAAGAAGACCGCGGCGATCACCGAGAACCAGTATGCCGCGGGCGTCGCGGCCCGGTCCGACGTGATCACCGCGCAGACGCAGGTCCAGACCATCGAGGCCCAGGCCATCGCGGTGCGGCTGACCCGGGTGCAATACGTCAACGCCATCGCCACCCTGATCGGGCGCCCGCCCTCCGCGGTGTCGATCCCGGTGGCCGGCATCGCCCAGAATCCCCCGGGCGTACCGGCGGGCATCCCCGGCGACCTGCTGGAGCGGCGGCCGGACGTGGCCCAGGCCGAGCGCCTCGTCCAGGCGCAGAGCGAGCGCATCGGCGTGGCGGTGGCGGCCTTCTTCCCCACCGTCACGATCTCGGCCCAGGGCGGCGTCTCGGGTCTGACCCGCAACGGCCTGTTCTCGGCCGCCAACCAGGTCTGGTCGGTGGCGGCGTCCGGCAGCGAGACCCTGTTCGACGGCGGCGCCCGCACGGCGGCCGTGCGTTCGGCCGAGGCCGGCTACGACGCCCAGGTGGCCAATTACCGGCAGGTGGTCCTCGCCGCCTTCGCCGAGGTCGAGAACCAGATGGCGGCCTTGCGCATCCTCGCCCAGCAGCAGGGGGCCCAGGACAAGGCGGTCGACCTGTCGCGCAAGGCGGTGGAGATCACCCTGAACGAGTACCGGGCCGGCACGCAGAACTTCACCACCGTGGTGACCGCGCAGGGGCTGCTCGTGACCAACGAGATCAATGCCCTCCAGGTGCGGCTCAGCCGCTTCACCGCGGCGGTGACGCTGATCCGGGCGCTGGGCGGCGGCTGGGACGTGCGCTCCCTGCCGAGCGATTCCGAGCTGAAGGGGCCCAGCCTGCCGATCGACCGGGGCGGCCAGGCGGTGCGCCCGGACGAGTAGGACCGGCGGTCCGCCCGGCCGCGTGCGCGGGCGCCGGAACGGCCCCCCGGTGCGGCGGGTTGTCAGGCCGGCTTGCTGCACCGCAGTCGGACGGGAATCGGGAATGGCCGAGCAGAAGACAGCCCTCAAGACCGCCCTCAAGGACGACGCCGCCTGCGGCACCGAGCCGGCGCCGCCCTGCACGCTGGTGATCTTCGGCGCCGGCGGCGACCTGACCAAGCGCCTGCTGATGCCCTCCCTCTACAACCTCGCCGGGGCGGGGCTCCTGCCCGAGGGCTTCTCGATCCTGGGCGTCGACCATTCCGACGGCACCGACGAGTCGCTGCGGGAGACCCTCACGCAGACCCTGGAGGCGTTCAGCAAGGACCCGACCTCGGAGTTCCACGCCGACCATATCGATGCCCAGAGCTGGGGCTTCATCCGCGACCGGCTGCATTACCTGAAGGGCGATTTCGAGAA
>CAXTCV010000361.1:0-3438 GCA_964242725.1 uncultured Methylobacterium sp. | reverse complement strand
TGTAGCGCACGCCCTCCGAGCGCAGCACCTCCACCAGGAGGTCGGCGCCCCGGCGCCGGCCGGCGGCCTCCACGGTCTCGATCGCCATGCCCGGCCCCCGGTGGAATCGGCCTGCAGGCTAGACCATGGGCGCTCCGGGGCAAGGCCCGGCGGCGCCCGCTGGTCGGGCGGCTGCGGGCGGGGGCCCCGTCTCGGCCATCGTCCGCCGGACCGCGCCGATCCCGACCCTGGATCGGGATCGGCGAGACTTGGCATAAGTCCTTGATGTGACGCGCCCGCTCACGCCGAACCGGTCTCCCCGTCGGCGGCGCGCGCTCTGGCCGCAGAGCACGACGGACCCGACACCCGGGGATTCGCGTATACCTCGCGCAGCAGGCGCTGGCGGCCGACCGCACGGTCGGGATGCACCCTGCCGCGGCCGCCGGAAGGACACCATGGACCAGCGGACGCCGCCCGATCTGATCCCCGAGGCCGCGGCGCGCGCGGTCTCCCTTTCGGCGGCTTTGCGCGCCGGCGCCGAAGATCGCGACGACGGGTTCCCGCGCGCGGACGTCGCCGACCTCGCCCGCCTGGGCCTGCTCGCCGCGCCGGTCCCGGCCGCGATGGGCGGGGCGGGCCTCGGCGCGGAGCCGGGCGCCGGGACGCTGTGCGAGGTGCTGCGCCTGATCGGCTACGGCAGCCTCGCCCTCGGACGGCTCTATGAGGGCCACGTCAACGCGCTCCAGCTCATCGCCCAGCACGGCGCGGCCGGCCAGCGCGCGCGCCTGTTCGCCGACGCCCGCGCAGGCCACCTGTTCGGCGTCTGGAACACCGAACCGGCCGGGGCCGGCCTCGCCCTCGAGGCGGACGCGGAGAACCTGCGCCTGAGCGGCGCGAAGTCCTTCGCCTCGGGCGCGGGGTTCGTGACCCGCGCCCTGGTCACGGCGCGGTGTCCGCGCGGCGGCGGCACCCTCATGCTGGTGGTGCCGCTGGAGCCGGGCACCCGGGCCGACCTCTCGGCGTGGCGGGCGCACGGCATGCGGGCCTCGGCCACCGGAACCCTCGACTTCGGCGGGATCACCCTCGGGACCGAGGCCGTCCTCGGCGATCCGGACGCGTATTTCGGCCAGCCGGCCTTCTCGGGGGGCGCGTGGCGGTTCACGGCGGTGCAGCTCGGCGGCATCGAGGCCGTGTTCGACGCGTGGCGGGCGCATCTCGTCCAGACCGGGCGCGGCGCCGACCCGCATCAGCTCGCGCGCCTCGGCGAAGGCGCCATCGCGGTCGAAGGCGCCCGGCACTGGGTGACGCGGGCGGCGGCGATGGCCGCGGGGGGATCGCTGACGCCCGCGCGCGTCGTCGCCTTCGTCAACCTCGCCCGGCTCGCGGTGGAGAAGGCCGGGCTCGACGTGCTGCAGCTCGCCCAGCGCTCCGTCGGCCTGCAGGGCTTCCTGCGCGGGCATCCCCTGGAGCGGCGCGCCCGCGACCTCGCCACCTACCTGCGGCAGCCCGGGCCGGATCGGGCCCTCACCAGCGCGGCGGAGGAGATCCTGGCGACCGGGGACCGGGTGGCCGACCTGTGGGACGGAGGCGCCCCGTGAACCGGGGCCCGGCCGACCGCGCCGGGGGGGTGCGGACCGTCTGGCGCGACACGCCGCAGGGCTACGGCCGCGTCAGCCGCGGCTTCCACTGGCTGATGGCGGCGCTGTTCGCCTGGCAGTTCGCGGGGGCGCTGCTCTATGTCGGCCTCGGCGACACGGCGCTCACGCGCTTCGTCGGCGGCAGCCACTTCACCCTGGGCTTCACGCTGTTCGCCCTCGTGCTGCTGCGCGGGGCCTGGGGCCTCGCCAACCGCGCGCGGCGCCCGCCGCATGCGGGGCGCCTGGGCCGCGCCGCGGCGGCGGGCCATGCCGTGATCTACGCCCTGATGATCGTGGTGCCGGGCCTCGCGCTGCTGCGCCAGTACGGGTCGGGGAAGCCGTTTTCGCCCTACGGCCTCCCGGTCATGGCGGCGCGGGACGGCAAGATCGACTGGATGGTGGCGCCCGGCGACCTGCTCCACCACTGGCTGGCCTTCCTCCTGCTGGCGGTGCTGCTCGGCCACATCGCCATGGCCCTGCTGCACCGCGCCCTGTGGAACGACGGGGTCCTGACGCGGATGGTCCGGGGCTGAGCGGGGCGCGCTGTTCGCCGCGCCGCATCCCGAAAGCCGGCCGCCACCTTTCGGGACGCGGCGCCCGGCGCCATTGTCCCGCGCATCGGAGGCCGTCGGAGCCTCCGGGAAACCCGGGGCGGATCAGGGCATGTCCCAGACCATCGATCGCGGCACCCTCGACCGGCTCGTCGCCCGCGGCCGGGCCCGGGGGGAACTCTCGGCGGACGACCTGCGGGCCGCGCTGCCGGTGGAGCACATGGAGGTCGACGCCCTCGTCCTGGTGATGCTGGAACTCGAGGCCGCGGGAATCAGCGTCGAGCCCGACGCCTTCGGGCCCCACGCCGACCGGCCGATCCCGGCCCCGGCGATCCTCCCGGCGCGGGATCCCGGGGCCGCCCCGCCGGTCCGGCCGGCGGAGCGCGCGGACGCGGCGGTCTCCGCGGCGGAATCCGGATCGCATCCGCCGCCGCCGGGGGCGGAGCCGGACGAGCGGGCGGGGGTCAACCGGGCCGTCGCCCTGGCGGGTCTCGCGACGCTGCTCGTGCTCGGGGCCGTGCTCCTGCTGCTGTGAGGGCCCGGGGCGGGGAACGCTTCCCCCGGCGGCTCCGTTGGCCCGGCGCCGCGTCGGGGCTCCGCGCCTTCGAAAGGCCCGGTCCGACCCGATCCGCCCCTTCGCGGACGCGCCCCAGAGGAAGATCCCGCCCCATGCGTCAAAGCCCCGACGGAACCCTGGCCCTGCTGGTCGCGGCCCTGCGCGCGGGCACGGCGCATGTCGAGGCGCTGCTGACGCTCGCGCGGATCGAGGTCGACGGCAACATCCGGACCCTGGCGTCGCTGATCGCGATCGTCGGGACGATCCCGGTGCTCCTGATCGTCACCTTCTTCCTCGGCCTCGACGGCGTGGTGAAGCTGCTGGCGCTGCCGCTGGGCTCCGAGGCGCCGGCGGCGCTGATCGTCGCCGCGCCCTTCCTGGCCATGGCGCTGTGGCTCGGCTGGCTCGGGGCGCGCCGGATGGCGCTCGCGAACCTGGAACCCTGGCGGACCTGGCGGCAGGTGAAGCGGGATGCCCGGGCCGTGGCGCGGACCGAGGCCTGACGCCGAGACCGGACGCCGGAGCCCGTCCACGGCATCAGGGCGGATATCGGACCCGGCACGATGCCGTGGAGCCTGGATTCCGCATCCTCTCTGTCCCGAAAGCCGGCCGCCACCGTTCGGGATGAGGCTCTAGCGTCCCCGGGCGGCCCGCGCCTCCGGGCGCAGGTGCAGGAAGCTGCGCTCGCCCGTGGCCGCCTCGGCGACGTGCTGGA
>CAXTCV010000360.1:0-3440 GCA_964242725.1 uncultured Methylobacterium sp. | reverse complement strand
TGGCGCGGTCGACCAGCATGGCGAGGAGGATGATGACGCCCGTCGCCAGCAGCTGGTAGAAGGCCTGAACGTTCAGCAGGGTCAGGCCGTTGCGCATGGCGCCGAGGATCACGGCGCCGAGCAGCGTGCCGACGATGCTGCCCTTGCCGCCCATCAGCGACGCGCCTCCGATGGCCGAGGCCGCGATGGCGTCGAGTTCCCACAGATTGCCGAGGATCGGCTCGGCGGCGCCGAGGCGGCCGATGAGGATCAACGCCGCCAGGGCCGCCAGCACGCCCGAGAGCATGTAGGCGCCGATCTTGGCCAGCGCGATCGGCACGCCCGCGATATGGGCCGCTTCCTCGTTGCCGCCCACGGCGAGCAGATACTCGCCGAACGGCGTCTTGCGCAGGATGATGCCGGCCGCGATCGCCACGACGATCACGACGACGACCGAGCTGGGAATACCGAGCAGGCTGCCGTTGGCGATCCCGCGGAACGCCTGGGGCACGCCGAGAATGGGGTTGCCGCCGGTCGAGATGAGGGCCAGCGCGCGGTATGTGCTGAGCGTGCCGAGCGTCACGATGAAGGGCTGCAGTCCGCCGAAGGACACGAGCGCCCCGTTCACCGCTCCGCAGAGGGCGCCGAGGCCGAGGCCGGCCAGCAATGCGAGAGGGACCGGGACGCCTTTCGCCATCAAGCCGGCCGACAGGACGGCGGCGAGGGCCGCCGTGGGACCGACCGAGAGGTCGATGCCTCCCGAGATGATGACGAGCGTCATTCCCAGCGCCACGCAGGCATTGATGCTGGACTGCTGAAGAATGTTGAGGAGGTTCCGCTCGCTCAGGAACCCCGGCGCCAGCGCGGCGAAGACCCCCGCGATGATCAGGAGGCCGATCAGCGTGCCGAAGTCCCGGACGTTGACACGGATCTTCGGCAGGGCCGCTGGCGCGGAAAGGGCGGTGTCGTCGGTGGCCGGCATGGGCTCGATCCTTCCTGTTGGACGTCCAGTTCAGGCGGCGGCGCCGGATCGCGGCACGGCATGGGCCACGATGGCCTGTTCGGTGAGTTCGTCGCGGCCGAGTTCGGCGGCGATCCGGCCCTGGCGCATGACCAGCACGCGGTCGGCGAGCCGGATGATCTCGGGGAGCTCCGAGGAAACCACGATCACCGACTTACCCTCGGCGGCGAGGCGCTCGATCAGGGCGTAGATCTCCGCCTTGGCCCCGATGTCGATGCCGCGCGTCGGCTCGTCGAAGAGCAGGATCTGCGATCCCGCCGCGATCCAGCGGGCGATGATGGCCTTCTGCTGGTTGCCGCCGCTGAACAGCCGGATCGGCCGATCGAGCTGGAACGGGCGCAGGTTGATGTTCTGAAGGATCTCGGAGGCGGAGCGGCGGAGCGCGCCGCGGCGCACGAACCCTCGCGGCGCGAAGCGCTTCATCGAGGGGAGGGCCACGTTGTTGACGACCGAGCGTTGCGGGACGATTCCGTCCCGCTTGCGCTCTTCGGGCACGAGGCCGATCCCGGCCGCGATCGCGGCACGCGGGGTGCGCGTGCTGATGCGCCGGCCGTTGAGGTCGACGGTCCCGGCTGTCGGCCGGTCGGCCCCGGCGAGCAGTCGAAGCAGCTCCGTCCGGCCCGCGCCGATCAGGCCGGCGATGCCCAGTACTTCACCGCGCCGCAAGTCGAAACTGGCGCCGACCACGCGCGTGCCGGAGGACAGATCGCGGACCTTGAGCACAGTCTCGTCCGTGACGGAGGACCGATGCTGCGCCACCGCCAGGGTGCGACCCACCATCATGGAGACGATGGCTGATTCGGTGGTCGCCGCGAGATCTACTTCACCGACCAGTGTGCCGTCCCGCATCACGGTGGCCCGGCTGCAGACTTTGAAGACCTCGTCCATCTTGTGCGACACGTAGATGATCGACACGCCGTCCCGGGCCAGTTGCGCAATGACGACGGCCAGCCGCTCGAATTCGCTCGGCGTCAGGCTTGAGGTCGGCTCGTCCATCGCGATGATGCGGGCGTTCTCGAGCAGCGCCCGGGCGATCTCGACGATCTGGCGCTGGGCCACCTTCAGGGTGCCGATCCGCGCGTCCGGCCGGATCGCGGGGTCGAGCCGCACCAGCGCGGCGGCGGCTTGGCGCTCCTGCTCGGCGCGGTCGACGAAGAGCCCGCCGCGGACGAGCGGCCGGCCGAGGAACATGTTCTGGGCGACGGTCAGCTCCGGCACCTGCTGGAGCTCCTGGTGGATCATGGCGATGCCGGCGCGGCGGGCGTCGAGAGGCCCTCGGAGGCTGACCACCTCCCCGTCGACCGCGATCGAGCCCGTGTCCGCCTTCATGACGCCCGACAGGGTGCGCAGCAGGGTCGACTTGCCGGCGCCGTTCTCGCCGAGCAGCGCGTGGACCTCGCCGGGTCGAACCTTCAGCTCCATGTCGCCCAGCGCGCGCACGCCCGGGAACGTCTTGGTCAGGTTCTCGATATGGAGACGAAGGGACGCGTCGGGCATGGATCCGGGACCGGTGAGGGCGAGGGAGCCGGCGGCGGGCCGCCGCCGGCCGTCGGGATCACTTGGACGCTGAGGCGTCCTCGATCAGCACGCTGCGCTCGTCGACGCCTTTGCCCTTGTAGCGCTCGACGTTGTCCTTGGTGATCAGCGCCTGGGGCGTCGACACCACGCGCGGCAAGTTCTGCTTGGCGACGATGCGAAGCCCGGTTTCGAGGGCGATCTCGCCCGTGAGCACGGGGAAGCTGTCTACCGTTCCGGTGAGTTCGCCGGCGCGGATCGACACGTAGGCGTCCGAGATGCCGTCCGTGCCGAAGACCGCGACCTTGCCGCCGAGGCCGGCGGCCTTGACCGCCTCGACCACGCCGAGCGCCATCGTGTCGTTGTTGCAGTAGAAGCCGACCAGGTCGGGGTGCTGCTGGAGAATGTTGGTCGCGGCGTCGTAGGACAGCTGTCGATCCCAGTTGCCCGGAATGCTGGCGACGACCTGGAACTTGGTGGAATCCTTCGCGAGGGTCGACTTGAAACCGTCCGTGCGCTGAGCCGCCGCATAGACGCCGGCCTGCCCCTCGATGACCGCCACCTTGCCGCCCGCGGGCCGGTTGGCGATGAACCAGCGCGCTACGCGGACGCCGTTGTCCCGCTGGACGTTGCCGACATAATGCGTGGCCTGCGGGATCACGGCGTCGTTGACGTTGACCATGGGAATGCCGGCGGTCTTGGCCTCATCGAGCGCCGGCTGGAGGTTGGCGTCCGTCTGCGGGGACAGAAGCAGCACGCTCTCGCCCTGAGTGATCAGGTTCTCGGCAATCGACAGCTGGCCGAGCTGGTCGCCCTCGCTCTGCGCCGCCTGGTAGACGACGGGCACGCCGGCCGTCTTGCCGAAGTTCTCGTAGCCCTGGCCGAGCAGGCGCCAGTATTCGTTGGTGAGGGTCTTCGACACGCC
>CAXTCV010000359.1:0-3441 GCA_964242725.1 uncultured Methylobacterium sp. | reverse complement strand
TGAGACGATCGACGGCCTGTTCGAGGCCCGAGGTGATCCATCGCCGTGACCCGAGCGGTCCTTCGAAGCCGTCGCGTTCGCCGCCCGCGAAGGGGTCGACGGGTTCGATGCCCGCCGCCTGCTCGAACCGATCGGGACTATCCCTCCCGCCGAGGCCGAAGCACGGGACGCAGCCCGGACCGAGGTGCAAGCCTTGGCCGCCTGACCCAAACCGAACCGCCTCCGGGAAACCCGGTGCGGTTCAGCCCCTGGGCGGGGAGACGGCCAAGCACCTCCCCGTCGACGCCCTTCCAGGCCCGACGCTCGTCGTGGGCCGCCCGCCACGACAGGGTGCGCACCGCCTCGTCGGGGCGCTCCGTGTGACCGATAGCAGAGCAGATCAGCACACCGCGTGCGCACCGCATGCGGCGCTTTTCGGCATCTCGCGGAGCGACCTCAGCGATCTTACGCCCCCCGCCGCAAAAGGAACACCTTTTATCCATTCGTTGAAGAACGCTTTCGCCCGTGGCGGCCGGTATTGTCCTGACGCCGCTTCGATCGATTCCTTGACTTCGGCTCGTTCGCGGTCATCAATGCTGGCGAACGATCAAAGTGGCTGAGACGCAATCGTCCGAGACGCGCACGGCCGAGCACGCAGCGCTACGAGGCTTCGGACATGCCGGTGGCGACCGCGGATCAAACCTCAGCGCGAGGTGAGCGAGATGTTCAGGCAATCTGCGGCACTGTCCGCACCGGCGCCCGATGGTGAATCGCCCGAGCGGCCGCCGGAGTGGCTGGCGAAGCCCGCCAACGATTCAGGGGTGCTCAGCCTTGACCCGTTCGACGGCGCGCTGGGCGCCGCGCCCGCGAGTCCGCGGAGTCGATGGGGCAGGCTGCGCCTGGGTGGGCTGATCACGGCAGCGACCGGTGGATTGGCGATCGCCGCTGCGGCGGCGGTCCTGACGATCGGTTGGTTCAATCTGCTGGTTCCCCGATCGACCGCCACCGTCTCGATGCCGAACGTGAGCCCGTCGCCCGGCGTCCAGATCGGACAGCGGGAATCGCTATCGACCGACACTCCGATTCCCGCGATCATTGAGGGCATCGACGCGTTGCGCGCACAGATGCAGGCCGCTCAGGCGGCCAACCCGCTGCCCGCCGTCCGGGTCGACGTGGCCACGGCCGACAGACTGGACGTGAAGGTACCCTCGGCCGCCGCGGTCGACGCTGTGACAGCCCCCGTGCCGAACCCGGCCGCGGAGGAACCGGCCGCATCGCAGCCGAAAATGACCGCCGACGAGATCCGGGCGATGGTCGCGCGCGCCGAGGGGCTGATCGCGGTCGGCGACATCGCGGCAGCGCGGCGTCTGGCGGAGTACGCGGCCGCCAGCGGCGACGGTGGTGCGGTCTTCATCCTGGCCACGACGTTCGACCCGAAGCAACTGGCGCGCTGGCGCGTGCGCGGCGTGCGCGGCGATATCGAGCGCGCGCGCGTTCTCTACCGTCAAGCGCTTCAGCGCGGTGTCGCAGACGCGCAAAGTCGCCTCGCCGCTCTCCCGTGACCGGCCGCCGCGCCGTTCGCGGCGTCCACGGCGCGCTGCGGCGGCGCAAGGCCCGATCGCCGGTGATCGCGCCGATTCTGGCCGCCTCGGCGCTCGGCGACACGGTTTTTCGGAACGCGCGAACCTGCATCCCGGCCTGGCCACGCGATGCTCGGGCCTGAAGGAGAGCGACGGCGATGGGTCTCCAGATGTCGCGCTCGCTGCTCCGACCGGCGCTGGTCGTCCTCGGGCTGACCGCCCTCTTCGGTCATGCCGACGGTTGGGCTCAGTCCGGTCCGGGTGCCACGAGGGCTCCCCCCGCGACCGGACAGCCCGGCAAGGCGGATGCGAACACCTGGACTGTCGGGCTCGCCGGTGGGTTGCTCGAAGGATCGTTCATCCGCTACGCGGCCGACATCGCCAAGGTCTTGGACGACGGCGACAAGCTGCGCGTCATCCCGATGGTCACCTACGGGGCCGTCGGCAACGTCTCCGACCTCCTCCACCTGCACGGCGTGGATGTCGCGATCACCCAATCGGATGTGCTGGAGTACTACAAGACCGAGCTGGCCACCCCGCACCTGGCCGAGCGCGTCAACTATATCGCGCCCCTCTTCCAGGCCGAGGTCCACGTCTGTGCCAAACCGGAGTACACGTCGCTCGCGGACCTGAGCGGCAAACGCATCGCCTTCAACACGCGCGGCAGCGCCGCCAATCTGACCGGGCAGATCGTATTCCGGCGCCTCGGCATCCCCGTCCAGCCGGTCTTCGTCAACAACGCGGTCGCCCTCGAGCAGATGAAGACATCTGATCTCGCCGCGGTCGTGCACGTGGTCGCCAAGCCCAATGACCTGTTCGCCTCCTACAGGGGCGAGGTGCCCTGCCGGTTCCTTCCCGTCGCCTACGGCAAGGCGTTCGAGGACTTTTACGTGCCGACCACCCTGGAGGCGCGCGACTACCCCGCCTTCATCCCCGCCGGCCAGTCCGTGGCGACGCTCGCGGTGCCGGCCGTGCTGGCCGTCTTCAACTGGCCGCGCAACAGCGCGCGCGCCCGCAAGGTCGCACGCTTCACCGACGCGTTCTTCACCAAGTTCGAGCAGCTGCAGCAGCCGCCGTTCCAGCCGAAGTGGAAGGAGATCAACATCGCCGGCTCGGTACCGGGCTGGACACGCTATCCCGCTGCGGCGGACGTGCTGGCGCGGTTGGCCTCCGCCGACGATGGTCAGACGCGCGCCAAGTTCGAGGGTTTTCTGGCCCAGCGCAGCGGCAGCACCCCGCTGACGCAGCATGACCGGGACGCGCTGTTCAAGGATTTCCTCGAGTGGCAGAGGCGCTGAAGATGTCCCGCCGCCGCCTCATCGGCCGAGCGGGCGGAGAAACGGGCTGTTAACCCTATCGGCTCAATCCTGATCGTCAGGTCGCAGATCGATGTAGCGACGCCGCGCGGAACGGACATGCTGACGGCCAGCCAGCGAACATGCGAAGTGAAGGTGGATGGGGCATGGCATCCCACCACGCTCACGCAAGCACGCGGTCTCTACACGATGGCGCAGAAGCGCTGCCCTGCCTGCCATGGGCAAGTCGTCATCGCCGGGACCTACATCGGCAAGGGCAGCTTGAACCTGCAACATCGCCGAGCGCATGCCGGCTGCCCGCTCAGGCCCGAGACGTACACTGGAACGCCGTCGCCGCACCCGCAGGCACTCGCCTGACGCTCGGCCCCGCCCCGATCTGCTCCCGGGGCGGGGGAGCATCCGATCTCCCCGGCGGTCGAGCCGATCGGCGACGCGGCCCACCGACATGATGGCGAGGTCTCGGTGTCCGGGCGTATGTGTGGTGCCTGTGTGCCCGAGTCCGTGGCCGTAGACATCGTACGGCCGGCGATCGCATCCGTCGGGAGCCCAGCAGCCCACCCGACCCA
>CAXTCV010000358.1:0-3472 GCA_964242725.1 uncultured Methylobacterium sp. | reverse complement strand
GTGTTGCGCTGCCATGTGGCGGCCTTCGAGGCGCTCGGCGGCGCGCCGCGAGAGCTGCTCTACGACCGCATGAAGACCGCAGTCACTGGCCAGGGGGATGATGGCGGGATCATCTACAACGCCAGCCTGATCGGCCTGGCGCGCCACTACGGCTTCCACCCCAAGGCCTGCCAGGCTTACCGCGCCAAGACCAAGGGCAAGGTGGAGCGACCGTTCCGCTATATCCGCCAGGACTTCTTCCTGGCGCGCACCTTCCGCAACTTGGAGGACCTGAACGACCAGCTCCGTCGCTGGCTGGACATTGTCGCCAACCCACGCGTGCACGCCACCACCCGTCGGGTGGTCAATGAGGCCTTCGCCGAAGAACGGCCGCAGCTTCGGCTGCTGCCGCTGGCGCCATTCAAGGACGTGCTGCGCCTGGAGCGGCGCATCTCGCGCGAGGGCATGGTGAGCGTGGGCGGCAACCTCTACAGCGTACCCGACGCGACCCGGCGGCGGGCGGTGGAAGTTCACACGCTGGCCGAGGAGATCCGCATCTTCGAAGACGGCAAGCTGATCGCTTCCCATCCCGTGCTGGATGGCCGTCATCAGCGCCGCGTTGCGCCGGGTCACCGCAAAGTGGGCGCCTCCGGCCGTCGCCATGGCGAGGGCGGACCTCGGATCGGCGATGCCGTCGCTCAGCGCTCGCTCGACTTCTACGACGCCATCGGTCGCCAGCTCGCACAGGGAGGTCGCGCGTGAGCACCCCTGACATCATCCCCTCCCTGATCGAGCGCATTCGACAGGACTTGGTCGGCCTGAAGATGCCGCGCGCGCTGGAAGCGCTCGACCACATCGTGCGCCGCCTCGAACACGGCGAGATCAGCGCGCTGGAGGCCATCGACGTCCTGCTCAGCGAGGAGCTGACGTTGCGGGAGAACAGCCGCATCAAGACGGCGCTCCGCATGGGTCGGCTAGCGACGATCAAGACGCTCTCCGGCTTCGACTTCTCCTTCCAGCCGTCGCTGGACCGCGACCGCATCCACACGCTCGCCCAGCTCGGCTTCATCGCCCGCTCCGAGGTGGTCCACTTCCTGGGCCCGCCCGGGACTGGCAAGAGCCACTTGGCCACAGCGCTGGGCGTGGAGGCGGTAAAGGCCGGGCGCAGCGTCTACTTCTGCACCCTGGCCGACCTGCTGGCCCAGCTCGCCCGAGGCGAACGCGAGGGCCGCCTGCAGGAGCGCATCCGCTTCTTCCGCCGGCCGGGGCTCCTGATCGTGGACGAGATCGGCTACCTGCCCGTCGTGCCCGGCGGCGGCAATCTGTTCTTCCAGCTGGTCAACGCCCGATACGAGCGGGGCGCCATGATCCTCACGTCCAACCGCGGCTTTGCCGAATGGGGCGAGGTCTTCGGTGATCCCGTGGTCGCCACGGCGCTGCTGGACCGGCTGCTCCACCATGCCATCGTCGTGCAGATCGAGGGCTCCAGCTACCGCTTACGCCAGCACGCCGAGCTGATGCCCGAGCACGTCCGCTCCAAGGCGGTCATCGCCGCCCCGCTGCAGCCGCCGCCGCCTCGTCGGCGCGGACGGCCGCCGAAAAACGGCTACGCCACCCAGGTGGCCTGAACGGCGGAACTGAGGAGTTTTACTCCGGCGCTTCTGGGGAGTTTTAGAGCGGCGTTGACACGCCGGAGGTCGTCGAGGAGCTGACGGTTCGCCGCCGAGCGGGCGCTCTCGAAGCGTGACCGTCAGTCGTAATAGCCGTTAGGGAGACTCGGAGCACGCGTCACATAAGACGCACCTGCCAGGTGCTCGCATGCTGCTCGATGAAGGCGAACGTCACTTGGGCATCTCCGCGAAGAGGCCGATCGCTTTATTTCTAGGGCGGCAGAGTCGGCTGTTGCGCCTGTCGTTCGAGGGCGTTGAGATAGGCGTCGGGATCGCGGCGAAAGCGCGTGCGTGCGGTCCGCGCCTGCCTCCTGATGTTGAGGGATTGGCGTAGGACCTGCCACCGTATCGGATCGACCCGGCCGAGGTCGCGTCCGGAGGGCGTCCCGGCTCGGGTCCGAATGCCGGCCACCAGCCGCACCGCTCCCCGCAGCACCGCGCCGGGCGAGGCCGTCTTGCGTCCGGTGGCGCGCCGCTCGTGGTAGCGCTGGGAGCCGAACAGTTGCTCCAGGGCGTTGTTGGTGCGCGGCAGGTCCGCCATGTCGGCAGCCTGGAACAGCCCCGGCCGGTAGCTGCGCGCCACCTTGCGGAAGTGGTCGAGGGCGGGACCCAGGCTTTCCACCCGATCTCGATAGCGCTGCATCGCGGCCAGCAGGCCGTCGAAGCGCCGCCGGACCTTGGCCCCCGTTTCCCCGACGGGGTTGGCCAGAAGGTGGGCAGCCGCGTGCACGAATACGAAGCCTTGGCTGACCGCCGGCCAGAACGCGGCCGTGCCGGCGAGTGCCCGCTCGATCAGGTGCTGGAGCCGCGCGAGCGGGCGGCTGCCCTGTGCTCCGGGCCCCCTTTTGAGCGCACCCGTTCCAGGCTCCCGGCCACCTTCTCCAATCGGCCTTTCAACCGCAGGCCGGCCGCGTCGAGCGGGGCGCGGCCGTCGTCGGTGATCGCGCTGCGCACGGCCGCCGCGTAGCCCCGCACCAACTCCGCCTCCGGATCGGTCCGCCCCTCCACCGCCCGCTCGATCGGGCGCACCCCGCGCACGCCCTTCTTCAGCTCCTTCTTGGCGTGCCGGTCAGCCTCAAAGATCGGCAGCGCCGCCTCCCGCAGAAAGTGGAAGTGGCAGAGTTGGTGCGGCACGCCCGGCAGCACGGCGGCCACCGCCTTGCGGATCGAGTGCTGGCCGTCACTGATCACAGCCGTGATCGGTAGGCCCACGGCCTCGACCACCTCGCGCAGTAGGATAGCGAGATCCTCGGCTGTGCTCGACAGCAGGCTGCGCGCCAGGAGCACCGTGCCCGAGAGGCAGTCGCGCAGGACCCAGAGCACTTCGTGCCCGACGTCAGGCTGCAGGCCATCGAGGGCGAGGACGATCCGATCCTGCCCGGCCAGTTGCCGGCGCAGGTGAACAGGGTCGCCGAGTTGGGCGGCTAGCACCTCGTCGTAGCGGTCGAGCAGGTTGGTCACGCTGCGCTCGGCAATCCCGACACCGCGCCCGCGCAGGATCGTGTGGATCTCCGGGACGGAGCGGTGCTCGCGGTGGCGCAGGGCGCCCACCAGCGCCACGACGTCGAGGCCGAACTCATGCTGCGGTAGGGCGAGCGCGCCCTCGGCCTCTGGACGGTAGGGCGTGTGGAGGCGGGCACAGCCCTGCGCCTCGCAGCGACGGATCTTCAGCCGCAGCCGCACCGTGCCGGAGAGCGTCACCAGCGTGCGGCGGTTCTCGTAGCGGATGCGCATGCTCGTCCCGCAACTCGGGCAGAGCCGGCGAATCGGCACCAGCGTCCGCTCACGATCGGGAACGCGAACTTGGGTGCGGGACATGGCGC
>CAXTCV010000357.1:0-3473 GCA_964242725.1 uncultured Methylobacterium sp. | reverse complement strand
GCAGGTAGTCCTGGAGCTTCGCGGTCTCGGCTTTGGTCACGCTGTCTGGTCTCCCTCACGCATCGTCCCGAACGGTGATCGCCGGAATCCGGGATCGAGGATGCGATATCATGGCTCGGCCGCATCGCCCGGGGTCCGGCTCCCGGGTCGGTGCTCCAGCAGCGCTGGCGCCGCGGATGGGCCGTGGGCTTGCCACGGCTTCGGCGGAGCGGCAAGCGCGGTGGCGGGACGCTCGCCCGTCAGATCCCGTCGCCCAGGTGGATGAACTGGTCGAGCGCGACGAGCTGATCCATGGCGCGGGCCGGATCGTCACAGCCCGCGGTGCCGACGACGCGGGCGGGCACGCCCACCACCGTGGTGTTGGCCGGCACCGGCCGGAGCACCACGGACCCCGCGGCGACCCGGGCACAGGCCCCGACCTCGATGTTGCCCAGGATCTTGGCGCCGGCGCCGATCATCACGCCGCGGCGGATCTTGGGATGCCGGTCGCCGCGTTGCTTGCCGGTGCCCCCGAGCGTCACGGCATGCAGGATCGAGACGTCGTCCTCGATCACCGCGGTGGAGCCGACCACGAGCCCGGTGGCGTGGTCGAGGAACACGCCCCGCCCGATCCGCGCGGCCGGATGGATGTCGCACTGGAACACCTCCGAGACGCGGCTCTGGATGTAGAGGGCGAGGTCGCGCCGGCCGCGGTTCCAGACGTGATGGGCGAGGCGATAGGCCTGCAGCGCATGGAAGCCCTTGAAGTACAGGACCGGTTCGAGCGCCCGCAGGGTCGCGGGATCGCGGTCGATCACCGCGCCGATATCGGCGCGGAACGCCTGTCCGATGGCGGGGTCGACCGTGATTGCCTCGTGGAAGGCGTGGGCAATGAGTTCGGCCGGCAGCGACGGGTGCCCCAGGCGGGCCGCGACCCGATGGGCGACCGCGCCTTCGAGCGTGGTGTGGTTCAGGACCGTCGCCACGATGAAGGAGGCGAGCTGCGGCTCGGTGTGCAGCAGCTCCTCGGCCTCCGCGCGGAGACGCGACCAGACCGGGTCGAGGATCGCGAGGTCGCGGGGCCCCGGATTGCGGGCGGGACTGGCGCTCATGGGCGGATGCTCATGTCCGGGACTCCGAATTGGCCGGGCGGTGCGTGTGGACCTCGTCTGCGCCGGGCAGGCGGCCACGCCATCGCGCGATCGTGGCTCGCGCCCTAGCGTGGTGCGCCGCACCGTGGCGATCAAGAGCCGGGGCGGTCCGGAGCCTGCGTCACCCGCAGGGCTGTCACCGAAAACCGGCGGCCCGGATCAGTCGACCGTCGCGACCGCCTGCCCGAACCGCGCCTCGATGGCCGCGGTCAGCCGCTCGAGCATCGTCTGGACCGGGATGTCGGAGGTATCCACGGTGGCGGGCGCGCGAGCGTAGAGCGGCTCCCGGCTCGCCAGCACCGCGCGCAGTTCCAGCATGGCCGAGGCGTGGTCGCCCGTCGTGGCGAGATGGCCCTGCTCGCGCACGCGGCTCATATGCTCCTCCGGCCGGGCGCGCAGCCAGATCGTGTAGAAGGCCTGGAGCAGCAGGTCGTAGGTCAGGGGCTCGGCCACGATGCCGCCGCTGGTCGCCAGGATCAGCGGCCCGGGATGCTCGGTGAGCCGGCGCAGGGCCGCCTGCTCCAGCCGCCGGTATCCCTCCTGGCCGTAGATCGCGAAGATCTCCTGCACCGAGAGGGCGTTCTCCCGCTCGATCTCGGCATTGAGCTCGACGAAGGTCCAGCCCAGGCGCTCGGCCGCGAGCTTGCCCAGCGTCGACTTGCCGGCGCCGCGCAGGCCGGTCAGGGCCACGCGCGGACGGTCCCCCGCCTCGGGCCGGTTGCCCCCGGAGAGGGCCTGCTTGGCGGCGGCGATCTGCGCCGGGCTCGCCTGGCCGAGGAGGTCGCGCACCACCGGCCAGTCGGGCAGGGCGTCGTTGCCGGTGATCAGGTCGTCGAGCCGCACGCCCATGGCGTTGGCGACCCGCCGCAGCAGGATGATCGACACGTTGCCCTGGCCGCCCTCCAGCTGCGCGATGTAGCGCTCGGAGAGGCCCGAGGTCTGCGACAGGACCTTGCGCGACAGCCCGCGCACGGTGCGCGCGTGCCTGACGCGGCGTCCGAGGTCCGTGAGAAAGAGAGATTCCTGTTCCACCACGCCGGTCATGGCGCCGTCCGCTTTCCTGCCAGCCTGAAAGCAGAGTCCGTGCCCTGCATGTCTACCGCTTCGAGATCGATCGCGCTCCGCGGCCCGGACGAAGGCGGCCCGACCGTGCGCGCGGAGACCCGCGTATTCCTGCCCAAAGATCTGTCTTGCGCGGCCTGTCTCCGGCCGCTGCGACCCGGCACCGGCGCGTGCCGTACCGATCCAACCACGTTGCTGGCGCGGTCTATCTGTTGCGGAACGCCGCGATGGTCAAGGCTTGAGCATGATCCTTGTGTGGGCAGCGCAGCGCGGTCCCACCCGATCCGCGTTCGCGCCGGCCGGATCCGGGGGCTGCGCTACTCGACCGGCAGGGCGGTGGCCTCCTGCAGGGCCGCACCGGCCGGCGCGCGCCGCGGCCCGGCGGCGGCCAGCATCTGGACGCTCGGCCGGCGCGGGGGCAGCGGCACCTCGACGATCTCGCCGGCCGGGCCTGAGGCGGCGGGCGTCGTCGCGGCCGGGTCGGAAACGGCCTCGGCCGGGGGCGAGAGACGCAGCTCCGCCATCTCGGCCGGCGCGGCGGCCCCGGCGCCGAAGCCGGCGGGCCGGCGCGGCGGCAGCGGCACCTCGACGGCCTGGACCTGCGCCGCCGGTTCCGCCGGGGCCAGGGCGGCCGGTTCGACGGACAGGCTCGCGAACTGGATCGTGCCGGTCAGGGCGGTGGGCCGGCGCGGGGGCAGCGGCACCTCGACCGCCTCGGTCGGCGCCGCGACCGCCGCGACGGTCGGGGCGTAGGCCAGGGCCGGGGCGCCGGCATCCGCGACGCCGCCGCCGAACAGGCTCGCCAGGGCGCTCGCCGAGGCCGCCACGGGGGCGACCACCGAGGCGACCTCGGTGGAGATGCCCTGCCGCTTGGCCGCGAAATAGTAGCCGCGGTTGTAGTACTGATAGGCCTGGCTGAGATTGCCCTGGGCGGTGCGGTAGGCGCCCGCCAGATAGGCCACGCCGTACCGGAGGTTGGTGGCCGGGTCGAGGAGCCCCGCGGCGTCGCCGGTATAGCCCAGGCTGCGCGCGGTCGCGTGCTTGATCTGCATGAGCCCCAGGGCGCTGCCGCCCTTGGCGCGGGGATTGTAGTTGCTCTCGCGCTTGACCACCGCGTGCACGAAGCTCGCCGGAACGCCGTTCGCCTTGGCCTGCTGCTCGATCAACGCGTCGATGTTGTCGTGTGCCGCCTGCCCGAAGGCGGCGGCCGGCACGACCGCGAGAAGGGCGGCCAGGAGAAGGCGATGCATTCCGAGACCCGGTGCTGCTTGTTCTGTGGTC
>CAXTCV010000356.1:0-3484 GCA_964242725.1 uncultured Methylobacterium sp. | reverse complement strand
CGACACGATTCGAACGTGTGACCTTTGCCTTCGGAGGGCAACGCTCTATCCAGCTGAGCTACGGGTGCAGACCGTGGCGCGTTCCTAGCCCAACCGCGCCGCCAGCGCAACGGCGCCGATCCGCCGCTCTTCTGCGCCGGAACGACCGTGGCGGGGGTGGGGCGGGGTTGTTCTCTGACAAGATGCGACAACCTGAAGATGCAGGAACCGTAGCCACAGGCGCGCGGCTGTGCTGATATGATCCGACGAACGGCGGCACGGCGTCCAGGCGCCGGCGGCGCGCCGGCAGCACGGCCTCGGTTTGCCCTTGACCCACCAGCTCGGCACTGCGGCGCGGTCGCGGATCGCGGCGGACGACGTGGCCCGGCGCGTCGCCGGCCTCGGGCCGGGCGAGCGCCTCGTCATCCTGGGCATCGGCCCCGCCGCCCTCGCCACCCTCGTGCGGGAGGGCACCGAGCGCAGCGCGCTGCTGGTCGAGGGCGCGGACCGGTCCACCGCCACGGCGCTCATCGACCGGATCCTCGACGACCTGGCCGAGCTGGCCCTCGACCGCTGGCCGCACTGGCACGGCGGCGACGCGTCCCTTGCCCCGATCACCGCCGATCCGTGGCTGAAGGCTTCGTCGAAGCGCGCGCGCCTCGGCCTGAGGCCGCGCTTCCGGACGCTGGGGCGGGATCACGAACTCCTCCGGCTCGCGCGGGCGATCGATCCCGCCGGAATCGTCCTGATCTGGGCGATCGACCCGGCCTCGGCTGCCCGCGCCCGCCCGACGATCGAGGCCCTGGAATGGTGCGGCCGGCACGGGGCCGCGGTGGTGGCCACCCTCGCCGCGGAGCCGCCCGAGACGGCGCCCTACGACCGGATCCTCTACGGCGCCCGCACCTTCGCCGGGGAGGACCGCCCGGCGGCGGAGCGCTTCATCCCGCCGGTGGGCGGGCTCCCGGCGAGCGCGATCGAGCGGCAGGTCGCGGCGGCGCTGGATCAGGATCCGGAGCTCGCGGGCCTGTTCGACTGCAACGCCCTAGTTCCGGTGGGCGCCTGGGGGGTGCGGCCGCGGGTCGACCTGCTGTGCCGCGCGCTCCGCGTGGTCGTGGAACTCGACGGTCCCGAGCACCGGGCCGAGCCGAAATTCGGCGCCGATCGCCACCGGGACTACGAGCTGCTGACCGCGGGCTACTGGGTTCTGCGCTTGACCAACGATCAGGTCGCGGCCGACCTTCCCCTGGCGATCGAGAAGATCCGGGCCGTGATCCGCCTCCGGCACGGCGCGCGGGACGAGGTGAGCCGATGAGTGAGTCGCCGACGCCGCAGCAGGCCCTGCTCCTGTGGTGTCTCCTCGGCCGGGGCGGAACCGCCCTGCAGGGCACGCTCGTGCCGGAGGTCAGGAAGGCGGACCGGGAGGCGCTGCTCGCGGGCCGCTACCTCACGGTCGAGAAGCAGGCGCGCGCGCTGCGGCTGACCGTCACCGACAAGGGCTGGAACTGGGCGGGGACCCATATGGACGCCGCCCTGCCGCCGGCCTTCCGGGCGCTGCAGGACTGGCTGGGGCGCGTCGGGGCCGATCTCGCGGCAAGCGGGCGGCTCCTCGCGGATTTTGTCGGGCCCGTCGCCGACGGGCCGCCGCCCGAGAAACCGCAGACGCGCGAGCGGGCGGCCGCGGGCGGCCGGGCGGCGAAAGGCTCGAAGGCGGCAGCAACACCGGCAGCCCGTTCCAAGTCGGCGGCGAGGCCCAAAAAACCCCTCAGCCCCAAGCAGCTCCGCGCCCGGATCGAGGCGGCCTATCTGGCGCTGACCGGCGGCGCGCGGGCCCGCCCCGTGCGCCTGAGCGCGCTGCGTGCCGCGCTCGCCGACCTCGACCGCGCGACGGTCGATGCGGGCCTCCTGGCGCTCTCGAGCGGCGACAGGACCGCACGGCTGAGCCAGTTCAGCGATCCCCGGTCGCTCGATGACGCCGAGCGCGACGCGGCGTTCAGCCCCGCGGGCGAGGCCTTCCACATCCTCCGGATCCAATCATGACCGATGCCCTCGACGCCCTGCGCCGGGTCGATTTCGACTGGGTCCGCACCCTCGACAGCATCTGGATCGATACCCCGCCCACCGGCAGCCCGAACGAGCGGCTCGTCCCGGACCTCATCGCCGGCCTCCACGCCAAGGCCCGCAAGCCTGCCGACCGGGCGCTGGGCCGCGTCTTCGTCGGCCCGGCCGGGGTCGGCAAGACGCACTTGATCGGGCAGGTCCGGCAGGAAGCGTGGCGCGCGGGGGCGTGGTTCGTCCCCCTCGACGTCCTCGGTCTGACGGATTTCTGGCGCAGCGCCGCCCTGAGCTTCGTCACCGCCCTGCTGCAGACGATGCCGGACGGGCGGCGCCAGTCGGATGCGGTGCTGGCCGGCGTAGCCCGTCGCTTCGGCGTCGAGACGCAGGTCGAGGCCGCGTTCAACACCCCGAACATCGATGCCCGCCGGATCGTCGACGTCCTGGTCACGGCGCTGATGCGGGTCGATGCCGGCCGCGCGCTCAAGCACCTCGACGTGTTCCGGGCGCTCTGCCTGCTGCGCTCGCAGGATTTCGGCGTGGTCGGCCTCGCCCATGCCTGGCTGCAGGGCTACGACGCGGATCCTACGGAGCGGGCCGCCCTGGGTTTCAAGACACCGCCTCCGGCCCCCGTCGAGCTCGTGCGCGGCATGTGCTGGATCATGGCGCTCAGCGGGCCGACGATCGTCGCGGTCGACCAGATCGACGGGATCATCGAGAGCAGCCGGCTCGCCGCCCAGGACGGGCTCGACGCGGAGGCCGGCCTCGCCGAGGTGCTGGCCGCGGGCCTGCTCGAGGTCAATGTCGTCTGCGACCGCAGCATGACGGTGGTGACCTGCCTGGAGGAATCCTGGGAGCGCCTCAGCGCGCGCAGCCTCACGCCGATGCCGGACCGCTTCGCGGAACCGATGGGTCTGCTGGGGATGAACGAGCGGGCCGCCGCCGCCGCCCTGGTGGCCGGCCGGCTGGCCCCGGCCTACGCGGAGGCCGGCTTCGCGGCGCCGTCGCCGACCTGGCCGTTCAGCGCGCGCGCCATCGCGGCGGCGGCGGCGGCCAACATGATGCCCCGGACCCTGCTGATGCGCTGCGACGCCGTCCGCCGCCGCTGCCTCGCGGAGGGGGCGGTCGCGGAGTGCCACGACCTCGGCGTGGTCGCTTCGCCATCATCGCGCGAGACCCCCGCGACCGAATTCGACCTCGCCGCCGCCTGCGCGCAGGCCGACATCGCGGGCATCCGCGGCGACGAGGACGCTTGGCTCGGCCAGCTCCTGCGCGACGTCTTCGACCTCTACGCCCTGGAGGACGAGCCCGACGACACCCTCGACGTCGCCAGCAAGGGCGAGCCCGACCAGAGGATCCCGCCGCTCCACGGACGGCTGATCTTCATCCACCATGATCAGAACGACCGCGAGCGGCACGTCTGCTACCGGGCGCTCCAGCACCAGAACGCCAT
>CAXTCV010000355.1:0-3491 GCA_964242725.1 uncultured Methylobacterium sp. | reverse complement strand
TTCGGCATCTCGAACCAGATGCTGGCCGCGGTGGCGCTGACGCTGTGCACGGTGGTGATCTTCAAGATGAAGCGCGAGCGCTACGCGTTCGTGACCATCCTCCCGACCGCGTGGCTGTGCCTGTGCACCCTCACGGCCGGCTGGCAGAAGATCATGTCCGCCGACCCCAAGATCGGGTTCCTGGCCCATGCCGAGCGCTACGCGGCCGCCGCCGCGGAGGGCAAGATCCTGGCCCCGGCCAAGACCGCCGACCAGATGAGCCAGATCATCCTCAACGACCGGATCGACGCGGTGCTGGCGGCCCTGTTCATCGGCCTCGTCGTCGCCATCGCGGGCTTCGGGATCGCCGCCTGCCTCAAGGCGTGGCGCGCCGACCGCTGGACCGCCAGCGAGACCGAGCCGCGCCTGGCCGCGGCGGAGTAGGGCGCGTCATGCTGCAGCAGCCAAACCTGCGGGACCGGCTCCGGACGCTGTCCAAATGCGTCTGCGACGGCGCCCGGCTGATGGTGGGCCAGGGGGACTACGCGGCCTATGCCGAGCATGTCCGCCGCACCCATCCGGACCGGGCGCCGATGACCGAGGTCGAGTTCTTCCGCAATCGCGAGAACGCCCGCTTCGGGGTTGGGAATACCTCCGGCTTCCGCTGCTGTTGAAGACGGCGGAGAGCCGCGATCTCTCAACAGGCGATCGCAAATTGTATCTACGATCAGATTGACCAATCGCGGTTCGGATCGTAGATCTCGGCATGCGCGTCGTCTGGGATGAGCGGAAGCGGGAGATCAATTTCGCAAAGCACGGCCTCGACTTCGCGGATGCCCGCGACCGCTTTCTGTTTGAGGATTCGGTGATCGTGCCGTCTTATCCCGCGCGGGACGGCAGAGCACGCTTCGTGGCGATAGGCGTGCTGGACGGGCTCCTCGTTGCGGCGGTGATGGCCCCGCTGGGATCGGAGGCGCTGTCGCTCATCAGTTTGCGTCCGGCGAGCCGTGTGGAACGAAGGATCTACGAGAATGCCTAAGCTCGACCTGCCGCCGATCACCGATGCGGAGGAGGCTCGGATCCAGGCCGGCATCGCCGCCGATCCGGACAACCCCGAGGTCACCGCCGAACAGGCGCGTGACGCGCGTCCCTTCGCCGAGGCGTTCCCCGAACTGGCCGCCACCTTGCGCCGGTCCCGCGGACCGCAGAAGGCGGCGACCAAGCAGCTCGTGAGCCTGCGGCTCGATGCCGAGACCGTCGAGGCCTTCAAGGCCACGGGACCGGGCTGGCAGACCCGGATGAACGACGCCCTGCGGGCGGCCGCGCGGTCGCTGACGTAAGCGTGATCGCCGGCTTCGCGGGCGCGGCTCGCAACGGTCGAAACACGCGCGTCTGCCGTCGTCGGACCCGATCGGCCCGGCCGGCGTTCTCCACGCCGGAGGGCCGTCCGGCCCTCGTCCGATGCGGAGGGCCGATGACCGACGAGCGCGCGCAGGATACCACCGAGCCCCGGGCCGTGAACGTCGCCCATGCCTGGGAGCGGGCCTATTGGGCGCGGCGGTTCATGGTGCCGGTGGAGCAGGTCGAGGCCGCGGTGGCGGCGGTGGGCGACGATCCGGCCCGTGTGGCGGCCCGTCTCGGGCGGGACTGGCCCGGGCAAGAGCCCGCCATCTGAAGCGCCCATCCCCGGCGCAAGCTCGGCCGGAGCTTGACTCGGCGGCCACAATATCCGCCATCTTCGGTCCCACGCGAGGTCGGCATGAGCATTTTCCAGGACGCCATCCTTCGGTTCGGCCGCACGATCATGTCGTATGCGGGCGACGCGGTCTTCCTGCAGGCCGCGGTCTCCTCCGCGGCCAACGTCATCGTGGCGGACGGGGACGTGGCCGAGGAGGAGATCGAGTCGGCGATCACCGGGATCCGCGCCAACCCGATCCTCGAGAAATCCTACGACACGCTGCGGGTCGAGCAGGAACTCTACGAGGCCATCGCCCGGGCCAAGACCCGGGCCGGGCGGCTCGAGAATCTGCGCCTCGTGGCTGCCATCGCCGAGCGGCCGATCGAGCAGCGCCAGGACGTGTTCCTGATCGGCGCCGACGTGGCCGATATCGACGGGATCAGCACGGTCGAGCACACGTCGCTCGACGAGATCGCCGCCGCCCTGCACGTCGACAAGTCCGCGCTGCTGCGGTGAGGGCTCTCAGGCGCGGGTGAGCCGTTTCGGTTCGTCGGAGGGGCGAGATCGCCTTCGGCCCGACACGGGTCGATCGCGCACGCAAGCACCGGACGAGCTCGCCGGCGTCCTGGCCCGCGGGGTCGGGCCGGTGGCGGCGCTGGACCCGATCCGGGCGCCGCCGCCCGACGCCCCGTCCGATCGGCGCTGACGGCGATCTGCCGGGCCGTGAAGGCGCCGGAGCGTCGCTCCGCGGCATAGGCCGCGCCCGGTTCGGGCGGCGGGCACGGGTGGCCCCCTGCGGCGAAGCCGCACGCTTTTTGCCTGGCCGGACATGATAGCGAATCAATTCGGGTGTCGATTGTACCGGCACGCGATGCGAAGAACCCGGCCTGGTGCCGGCCGGCGGAGACCGCATGGGCCTCGTCCTCTACGCCCTCAAGTTCCGGATCACGACCTACGTGCTCGCGGTCCTGATGATGCTCGGCGGCGTCGGCGCGATCCTCGTCACGCCCAAGGACGTGCTGCCGGTCGTCGACATCCCGGTCGTCGTGGTGGTCTGGACCTATACCGGCCTGTCCGCGCCGGAGATGGAACAACGCATCACCACCTATGCCGAATACGGCATCTCCAACAACGTCAACAACATCCGCCGCATGGAGTCGACGACGCTCCAGGGCACGGCGGTGCAGCGGATCTACTTCGACCCCTCGGTCAGCATCGATCTCGCCATCGCCCAGGTGGTCTCCTCGACCAACTCGATCCGCGCCGTGATGCCCACCGGCACCCAGCCGCCGGTGATCGTGCGCTACTCCGCCTCCTCGGTGCCGGTGATCCAGCTCGCTCTGACCTCGGCCAAGCAGAGCCTCAACGAGGTCTACGATTACGCTCAGTACCGGATCCGCCAGACGCTCGCGCAGGTCCCGGGCTCGACCCTGCCGTCGCCGTTCGGCGGGGCGCCGCGGCAGATCATGGTCGATCTCGACCTCAACGCCCTCCAGGCGCTGGGCCTGACGCCGCTCGACGTCACCAACGCCATGACGGCCCAGAACCTGACGGTCCCGTCGGGGCTCACCAAGATCGGCGAGCAGCAATACCCGGTCCAGCTCAACGCCACCCCGCCCTCGATCGAGACCCTCAACCTCGCGCCGATCAAGGTGGTGGCCGGCCAGCCCGTGCTGATGCGCGACGTCGCCTACGTCCGCGACGGCGGGCCGCCGCAGGTCAACGTGGTCAGCGCCGACGGCCAGCAGGCCGTGCTGATGCAGGTGATCAAGAACGGCAATGCCTCGACGCTCAACGTCGTCAACAACGTCAAGGCGGCGATGCCGACGATCCG
>CAXTCV010000354.1:0-3504 GCA_964242725.1 uncultured Methylobacterium sp. | reverse complement strand
CCGCATGGCCGCCCGTGCGGGCCGCATGGCCGTTCCATGACGGGAGCCGAGGCCTGCCCTACCCGCTCCCGCCCCCCTCGGCGGGGCGAGGGAGGGGGCGTGCGCTCAGCGACCGCCCGCATCCGCAAGCGATGCGTGACTCCGCATCACCCGGGCCGCAACGGCGGGGGCGGGGACCGGCGGAGCGCCTACGCCCCGGCGCCGCGGTCGAGGACGATCACCGCCCGGCGGTTCTGCGACCAGCAGGAGATGTCGTTGCACACCGCCACCGGCCGCTCCTTGCCGTAGGAGACCGTGCGCATCCGGTTGCCCGCGATGCCCCGGGTGGCCAGGTAGTCGTTGACCGACTGGGCCCGGCGGGCGCCCAGGGAGAAGTTGTACTCGCGGGTGCCGCGCTCGTCGGCATGGCCCTCGATGATGAAGGTGTAGCGCGGATAGCGCTGCAGCCACGCGGCCTGCTTGTCGAGGGTCGCGGTGGCGGTGGGGGTCAGGTCGGTGGAATCCGATTCGAAGAAGACCCGGTCGCCGATATTGACGACGAAGTCCTGCGCGCTGCCCGGGGTCGCGGCGCCCGCGCCGAACGCGGAGGCGTCGGCGAGGTCCTTGTCGTTGCTGCAGGCGCCCAGGCCGAGGGCGGCGACGAGGGCGAGGCCGAGGGCGGCGGCGCGGAAACGCTGGGGCATGGGTTCAAAAACTCCTCGAGCGGTGCCGAAGGCCGGCTGCGGGTCTTCGAGGCGGGTCCGCGTCGTCCTGATTGCCGTTCGTAGGCGCGGATGGTTAAGCGACGGTTCCGCCGCGCGGGGCGGGGCCGTGGTGGCGGCCCGTGCCGGGCGGTGGCGTGCGCTGTCGCACCCGGAATGCGGCGGAGGCGGGGCGGGCCGTCCGAGCGCGGCGATTTCGGCCGCCCCGGTTGCGGCGATGCCACAGGGGTACGTCCCGGGCCGGCCTTTAAGATATCGTCAACCCTATCGACCCTTGAATGGTGGTGCCGACCACCGGATATCGTTCATGCGCCCCGCCCAGTGCGTTCTCATCGTCGAGGACAGCTATCTGCTGCTCGAGATCATCGCGAGCCTGTGCGAAGCGCAGGGCATCCGGGTCATCGAGGCGTCGAGCGGCGAGGCGGCGCTGACGCTCCTGCGGGCCCGGGGCGGCGAGATCGACTGGCTGTTCACCGACATCCACCTGCCCGGGCTGATCGACGGCTGGACGGTGGCGCATGCCTACCGGGCGCTCCACGCCGACCGGCCGGTGGTCTACACCTCGACCGATGCGAACCGGCGCGGCGGCGTGTCCGGCAGCCTGTTCCTGCGCAAGCCGTTCCAGGTGCAGGAGGTCAACCGGCTCGTCCGGATGATGGTCGAGGGCCTCGGCGCGGCGGGACCGGCCAGGCCGCTCTGCGCGGCGGGCTGAGCGGGTTCAGCCCGCCCGGAACAGGGCGGCGATCTCCGGCGCGGCGAGCCAGGATTCGACCCGCGACGCGGTGAGGTCGCCGGCGGGCATCGCGTCGTAGAGGGAAAAACTCGCCGCGATGAAGCCCGGCAGGTCGTAGAGCACCGGGAATTCGTCGCCCCGCGCCTTGGACTTGAACGCCTTGGTCTTGAACAGGTACGATCCGGTCAGCCCGAACAGCTCGGCGATCGGGGGGTAGACCGGCCAGATCACGTCCTGGGTCAGCTCGTCGCCGAGGTAATCCTCGATCGCCACGGGCTCCGGGGCGAAGCCGCTCTCCGCGAGCAGGCGGCGGGCGATGTCGCCGATGACGTGCGCCTTCGGGTGGTTCATCAGGTGCATGAAGGCGCCGCGGCGCGCCCAGCGGGTCAGCTCCCGCTCCAGGCCGAAGCCCAGGGCCTCGGCGGACCCGACCAGCTCGCGCACGGCCGGATCCCAATGGTCGAGATAGCCGAGCCGCCGGAACACGTCCTCGCGGAACAGGCCGGCGGTGTGCCCGGTTGCGAGGCCGAGCCGGTGCGCGGTCAGCACGATCGCCGAGTGGTACTGCCCCAGGGGCGACGGGGCGAGCTTCAGCGCGGCGAGGTCCGAGGCCTGGCCGGCATAGACCATGTCCGGATGGAAGGCCGAGAACACGATCGACGGGAACAGCCTGAGACGGGGGTCGGCGGCGCGCAGAGTGGCGGCGTCGCCCCCCGGGATCAGCCCGGCCGGGAAGGTCTGCGAGAACACGTGGTCGTGGGCGCGCAGGGTCCGGATCAGGCCGTCGACATGGCCGTGGTCGCGCTTCAGCGAGCCCATGGGCAGATAGCGCACGGGACTCTTCGGCGCGAGCAGGCGCATCGCCCGGGCGACCCCCCGGGCCTGGCAATTGCCCAGCACCGCGATGGACGGCCCGTCGCGGGTGGTGGCCGCGCGCGACCGGTTCCGCCATGGTGTCGCCCAGGTGGGGGCCCAACTGGGCGTCGACAGGACAAACGCGCTGCGGGCGCGCCGGGGCAGGTCGTTCAGGGCCACGTCGCGTGCCGGTGTCCGCGGACGGCGCGACGCCCCCGAGGGCGGTCGCCGTCGTGAAGAAGAGGGTTCGAAGATGGCGTTGAATCCGTATACGGGTCTACCGGCCGAGCGATTCTGGCGCAAGGTCGTGACCAACGTGCCGCCCTTCGCGGTCAACCCGCACCCGAAGGACACCTTCCTGATCGCGCCGACCGACAAGGTCGCCACCGGCGGCTCCTGCTTCGCGCAACGGGTGGCCGAGGCGGTGCGCGGCGCCGGGTTCAACTACTACCTGACCGAGCCGCCGACCCCCGGGATGAGCGCCGAGGAGGCCAATGCCCGCCAGTTCGGCACCTTCTCGGCCCGGTACGGCAATCTCTACTACACGCGCCAGTTCGTGCAGCTGTTCGACCGGGCCTACGGCCGGTTCGAGCCGGAGCTGACGGCCTGGCTGCGGGACGACGGCCGCTACGTCGACCCGTTCCGCCCCACCGTCGAGCCCGCGGGTTTCGCGAGCGAGGCCGAGGTGATCGCGGCGCGCGACGCGCATCTGGCCGAGGTGCGCCGCCTGTTCGAGACGCTGGACGTGTTCGTGCTGACGCTGGGCCTCACCGAGGGCTGGCGCTGGCGGGCCGACGGCGCCGCCCTGCCGCTGGCCCCCGGGGTCGCGGGGGGCACCTTCGATCCGGCGCTCTACGAATGCGTCAATGCCGGTGCCGGCGAGGTGCTGGGCGACCTCAACGGCTTCCTCGACCGGCTCTGGAGCGTGAACCCGAAGGCCCGGGTGATCTTCACGGTCTCGCCGGTGCCGATGATCGCCACCTACATGGACCGGCACGTGATGGAGTCGAACAGCTACTCCAAGTCGGTGCTGCGGGTGGCGGCCGGCGAGGTGGTCGGCCGCGGCGACCCGCGGGCGGTCTACTTCCCCGCCTACGACATCGTCACGAGCAACGTGAATGCCGGGCGCTACTACAACGAGGACCAGCGCACCATCAACGACGCGGGCGTGCGCCACGTGATGCGCCTGTTCCTGGCGACCTTCGCCCGCGACCG
>CAXTCV010000353.1:0-3526 GCA_964242725.1 uncultured Methylobacterium sp. | reverse complement strand
GGCCCCTGGATCGCCTCGGCGAAGCCCGGGTAGTTCTCCACATCGGTGGTGATCATGAGTTGGCCACCCGGCTGGAAACCCGAGATCAGCAGCGGCTCGACCATGGCGCGGGCCGCATAGACCGCCGCCGTGTAACCGGCCGGACCCGAGCCGACGATCACCAGCTTGGCATGCGTGTGGGCCATCTCTCTCGGTCTCCTTCAGGCGCGATCCGCCGCGCGGCGCGCGGCATAGGCATCGGCCAGGGCCTGCGCGATCACCGGCGTCGCGTCGATGGGCTTGTACGTCAGATCCACCAACTGACCGGTGAACGGCCGCAGGGCTCCGGCGATGGCCAGCCCGGCGAACATCCGCCGATGCCGGATATAGGTGCGCGGCAGGTCGAACAGCAGGACCGGCGCGCCGGTCGCCACCGCCTCGCTCACCATGTTGGCGGAATCCGAGGTCACCACGATCGCCTCGGCCAGCGCCAGCATGGCGACGTAGGGGTTGTCCCCGGTCCCGTCCCAGAGGAACCCGCCCGTGTCGGCGGCCAGAGCCTTCACGGCGTTCCGGAGCGGGTCGGGGGTGCGGCGGGAGATGGTCACCATCAGACGGCAGCCCTGCGCCACCAGCCCGTGCAGATCCTCGACGAGGCGGATCATGTCGGTCTTGCGATAGCTCAGATGCCGGCTGTCGCCGCCGACCAGGACCGCCACCCGCGGCCCGTCGAGGCGCGCGAGCCGCGGATCGGGGTGGGCGCGGGCCGCGGCCAGGCGGGCCGCGGTGACGAGATGCGGGGCTGTCAGCGTCGTGAAGACGTTGGGACCGCGCAGGTCGTCGTAATCCGGAACCCAGATGAAGTCGGCGCTGTCCTCGCCCGTGCGCGGATCCTTGAGGAAGGCCGTGAAGGTGCGACCGCGGGTGGCGTTCCGAACCGCCCGGAGATAGGGCACGGACCGGCGCCCGGAGGCGATCAGCAGGTCCGGATAGGGTCCCGCCAGGGCGCCGGCGCGGCGACGGGGCCCCTCACGCGGGTCGATGGGCCCCCAGGGCGCCATCCAGCCGAACGGCCCGGACGCGGGGACCTGCCGGATCTCGAAGGCGAGGCCCAGCGTCTCGGCGATCCCGACGCATTGGTTCTCGTCACCGGCCTTGCCGTCCGTGACGATCCAGACGCGGGCGCGCGGGAGTTCGGGCAGGGGTTCGGATCGCGCGTCCGGGCGGTTGCGCAGGGCGGATCTCGCCTCCGTCACGTCGATGCTTGCCATGCGCCTCGCTCAGGAAACCCGCTTCTGCCCCGGTGCCGAGCCCGACCGACGGAGCACCGCATTTCGAGATCGGCCCCACGATCCCATCCATTCCCTAAGGTGACCACGTCAGCGGGCCTCGAAGGAGGGCTCCAAGGATCGTGCGGCGAGCCGAAGGGCTCCTCCGAGGCCGCCGCGGCGCTCCGGTACCTCAGGAAGAGGGGGTGGAATGGAGAACCTTCACCTGAAGACCTCCCGCATCGCCGGGTTGCCGCATCTTGCCTACCTTGGAAACGTCTGTGGGCAGATCACACCTAATCCCGCGGCAGATCCCGCGCGAGCCACTGGGCATAGATGTCGGCGATCGCCGCCAGCCGACGGCCCTCGAAGTGCGGATCGTACCACGCGCCGCCGTAGCTCGATGGCGTCGCGGTCATCTGCGGGTGTCGCCCGAGGATCTGCCCCTTGGGCCCGACGAGCAACGCCTCGCCTTCCAGGTAATCCGTCTGGAAGTTCCCACCCGAGCCATGACGGGCGCCGCTGCCGACATAGGGCCGCAGCGACAAGCCGCTCACCACCACGACGAGACGCGGTCCGCGGCCCCCGATCCGATCGACGAACGTCCTGCGCAGGGCCTCTGTCAGGTCGGTTGCCAACGTCTCCGCCTGCGGACCCGCGCCCCTGTCGAGCAGGGGTCGCACGTCGACGCGGATATCGGAAAACCGGGCGGTCGCCGGAAAATCATCCGCCGCCGCGGAACCCGCGGCGGCGAGGAGGAGCAACCCGGCGAGCCGGCCCCGGATACGCGGGCGCATGTGCTCAGCCGCCGAACCGGACAGCCACGACCTCGTAGGACTTGCCGCCGCCCGGCGTCGTGACCTCAACGGTGTCGCCGACGCCCTTGCCGATGAGCGCGCGGGCAATCGGCGACGTGATCGAGACGCGTCCCGCATGCACGTCGGCCTCGGGCTCGCCCACGATCTGATAGGTCTTCTCCTCCTCCGTGTCCTCGTCCACGAGCTTCACGGTGGCGCCGAACTTGATCTTGCTGCCGGACAGCTTCGCCACGTCGATGATCTCGGCACGCGCGATCATGCTCTCGAGCTCGATGACGCGGCCCTCGTTGTGGGACTGGGCCTCCTTGGCGGCGTGATATTCGGCGTTCTCCGACAGGTCTCCATGCGCGCGGGCCTCGGCGATGGCCGCCACGATGCGCTGGCGCTCCACCTGCTGGCGGTGTTTCAGCTCCTCTTCGAGGGCTGCGAAACCGCGCACCGTGATCGGAACCTTGTCTATCGTCATCGTCTCGCGCCACAATGAAGAGGCCCGGCCGAGAGTGTAGCACTCCCTCCGGGCCACGAGATTAAGTCAGCGGAATCCTGAGGCTCAGGCCGCGAAGTATTCCTGCAACGCGCGGACCTGGAGATCGCCTTCTAGATAGGCCTTGATTCCCTCGGCCGCAGCCATCGCGCCGGCTAGAGTGGTGTAATACGGCACCTTATGCAAGAGGGCCGCGCGTCGGAGCGAGCGCGAATCCGAGAGCGCGCCGGCACCCTCGGTGGTGTTGAGGAGGAGCTGGATGCCGCCGTTCTTGATGGCGTCGACCACGTGCGGCCGCCCTTCGAGGACCTTGTTGATCCGCTCGGCCGGGACGCCGTTCTCCACGAGGAAGCGCTGCGTGCCGCCGGTCGCCAGGATCGAGAAGCCGAGATCGGACAGGAGCTTCATGGTCGGCAGGATGCGGACCTTGTCGGCGTCGCGCACCGACACGAACACCGCGCCGGCCTTCGGCACCTGCGTGCCGGAGCCGAGCTGACTCTTGGCGAAGGCGACCCCGAAGCTCGTGTCCAGACCGATCACCTCGCCGGTGGAGCGCATCTCCGGCCC
Organism: uncultured Methylobacterium sp.; assembly: GCA_964242725.1. Lineage (GTDB taxonomy): Bacteria > Pseudomonadota > Alphaproteobacteria > Rhizobiales > Beijerinckiaceae > Methylobacterium. The sequence goes on along the minus strand of CAXTCV010000353.1, from coordinate 410 downwards.
GAGCAGCACGTCGACGCCCGGGAACCGCGCGAAGGGGAACACGGCCTCCTTCACGGCGATGTGCGGCAGGGTCTTCGGCTTGAGGCCGAAGGTGGCGAGGGGCTCTCCGGCCATGACCCGGGCGGCGATCTTGGCGATCGGCTCGCCGATTACCTTGGCGACGAACGGGACCGTCCGCGAGGCCCGGGGGTTCACCTCCAGGACGTAGATGGCCCCGTCCTTGATGGCGTACTGGACGTTCATCAGGCCGACGACGTTGAGCGCCAGCGCCATGGCCTTGGTCTGCCGCTCCAGCTCGGCCATGATCTCCGGGGAGAGCGAGCGCGGCGGCAGGGTGCAGGCCGAATCGCCGGAATGGATGCCGGCCTCCTCGATGTGCTCCATGATGCCGGCGATGAACACGTCCTTGC
>CAXTCV010000352.1:0-3529 GCA_964242725.1 uncultured Methylobacterium sp. | reverse complement strand
CCGAAGGTGATGGGCACCGGCCCGATCCCGGCCTCCCGCAAGGCCCTGGAGAAGGCCGGCTGGAAACCCTCCGACCTCGATCTGATCGAAGCCAACGAGGCCTTCGCGGCCCAGGCGCTGGCCGTGAACAAGGACATGGGCTGGGACGACGCCAAGGTGAACGTCAACGGCGGCGCCATCGCCATCGGCCACCCGATCGGCGCCTCGGGCGCCCGCGTCCTCGTCACCCTGCTGCATGAGATGAAGCGGCGCGACGCCAAGAAGGGCCTCGCCACGCTGTGCATCGGCGGCGGCATGGGCGTCGCGATGTGCATTGAGCGGCCGTGATCGTTCTGTCACGTCAGGTGTACGCGACAACTTAGACTCAAGGCCGAGATCATAAAAATTCGCGTGCGGACGCCATCCGCACGCGGCATCACGAGATGCAAACAGGAGGAAACAATGGCTCAAGGACGCGTCGCCCTCGTCACGGGCGGCACTCGCGGCATCGGCGCCGCAATCTCGAGGCGGCTCAAGGACAAGGGCTACCGGGTGGCCGCCAATTACGGCGGTAACGACGAGGCGGCCAGCGCCTTCAAGGCTGAGACCGGCATCCCGGTCTTCAAGTTCGACGTGGGCGACCTCGCGAGCTGTGAGGCCGGTATCAAGGCGATCGAGGCCGAACTCGGCCCGGTCGAGGTGCTGGTCAACAATGCCGGGATCACCCGGGACGGCGCCTTCCACAAGATGACCTTCGAGAAGTGGCAGGCGGTCATCAAGACCAACCTCGACTCGATGTTCACCTGCACACGGCCGCTGATCGAGGGCATGCGCAGCCGCGGCTTCGGCCGGATCATCATCATCTCGTCGATCAACGGCCAGAAGGGCCAGGCCGGCCAGACCAACTACTCGGCCGCCAAGGCCGGCGTGGTCGGCTTCGCCAAGGCGCTGGCCCAGGAGAGCGCGTCCAAGGGCATCACGGTCAACGTGATCGCGCCGGGCTACATCGCCACCGAGATGGTGATGGCCGTGCCGGAGGAGATCCGCAACAAGATCATCTCGACCATTCCCACGGGCCGCCTCGGCGAGGCCGACGAGATCGCCCACGCGGTCGAATATCTGGCGAGCGAAGAAGCCGGGTTCGTGAACGGTTCGACGCTGACCATCAACGGCGGCCAGCACTTCGTGTGATCGCCGGCGGGTGCGCGGGCTCGGGCCGGCGCACCCGCGTCGCGTGGCGACCTGCGCCCGGCAACGATGACCCTCGCCAGGCGCAGGCCGTCGATACGCATTCCGGATGTTCGGGTCGGTCGGGCCCGGACGTGTGAGGGGTGATCGCCGGGCCTCTCCCCTCTCCGGGCGGCGGCGGTCGGACATCGCGCCTGAATCGGAGCGCCGGCCCGATTCAGGCGCGCTGCCACTGTGGTGTCGGGATGGCACCCGCGAGGCCGGAATGGCCCCACCTCAACCGCGCGATGGCCGGTCTCGTCTCCCTCGCGGCCCTGCGGCCCGATTGAGCGGCGCCCTACGGCGCGCCGACGCAGTTGGCGGTGGAGGTCGTGGTCGCGGGCCCGTCGGAGAAGACGCCCATGACGCCGACGCCCGTGAAGCACGTCGAGCCACCGCAGGATGTCGCCGTCTCCGGTCACCACCGGCTTGATCGACTGATAGGAGAAACCGCCGCCGTCCTCAGTAGTCCGGAACGCGCAAGCGACCACGCGATCAGGCCGAGCCCGGCGCGCTTCGCCGCGCGGGCGTAGGTCGAGGGCGCGATCGGGGGGCATCGCCTTCCTGAAGGCCGCAACCGTGGTGGCGTCCGGGTGGCGGCATCCATCTCGCCGGTGCGGGACTTGAACTCGCCGAGCGTCAGATCGCTGGTGCAGCATCTGGCCGAGGCCTTGCGCCCCGTGGCCGGGTCGGTCGGCTCGAAGCCCCGCGTGCACTTCGCCGCGAGCTGTGGCCGGGCCAGGATGTCGGTGGTCGTGTGCAGGTCGCACCGGCTGTGCCGGCAGACGAGCTGGCGGTCCCCGGTGAAGGCCACGTCGCATTCGAGGATCTTAGCGCCCATCCGGTCGGCGGCGATCAGCCCCTCGCGGGCGTGCTTCGGGAACATCGGGGGCGCACCCCGGTGCGAGATCGCGAAGGTCCTGGGCGTGTCGGTCCTAGTCGACCCCACAGGCGGCGACGCGCTCCTTGAGGGGGCCTGGCTTGAGCCGGTCGACGCGGTAGAAGGGCCGCGGCCCCAGCTGGGCGGCTTCCCCGGACCGGGACGCGCGCCAGCATCGGAACCAGCGCAGCTCGCAGCGCCCTCCTGTGTCCAAGCGCCGGTCGGGCGCGATGGTGACAGCGACGTGACCCCGATCGCCCCGCCTCACGATCCCGCCTGATAGCAGCGCCCGATGACAGGATCGGCAGCGTTCTCCGCGGCTTCGCAAATCGTTGCGCCGCACGCGCGATCACCGCGTGGCGCGAACGGAATCCGAAGCCAACGTCATTCGATGGCAATCGGCCTATAAAGCCGACTTGATCCCAGATCCGCGTATTCCTGCGCCCGTGGATCACCCGTTTTGATCCCGATCACGCCAAGCATGATCGGCGGAAAAACCGCCGCTCGTCCCGATCTGCCTAAGAATTCGCGCTGCACGAATGTCTGGCATCGGCGCCTGAACCCATGGAGTGCTACGCCGGCAACACCACATCATCGGGAACAGGCGGCCGGATCGGTCGCTTTGATCCGATGCAGGAGGACCATGTGATGGCCGGTACCGACGGGCGCGAGACCGCCAAGCTCTATGATTTGTCAGCGTTCCGCCGCCCCAGACTGACGCCGCGGGCGATCGAAACGGTCAAGCCCGCACCGGTGCCGAGCATCGGCGGCGGCGCGTGGTACCATGAGGCGGCAATCCGCGACGACGAGCGTCCGCGCCGGCCCTGAACGGGCGAAGCCGGGCGCGAGGGCCCGGCTCCGGATCACGTTTCGTTTTGAAGCGGCGGCTTCACGCGGCTACGGCGGCCTCGGTGGGTACAGAAGAGATCGTCTTCAGCACCTGCGAGGCGATCTGGTAGGGGTCGCCCTGCGAGTTCGGACGGCGATCCTCCAGATACCCCTTGTAGCCGTTATTGGCGAAGGAGTGGGGCACCCGGATCGAAGCGCCGCGGTCGGCGATGCCGTACGAGAATTCGTGGATCGAGGCGGTCTCGTGCTTGCCGGTCAGCCGCATGTGGTTGTCCGGGCCGTAGACGGCGATGTGATCCTCGCGGGCGTTCTTGAACGCCTCCATGAGCTTCTCGAAATAGGCCTTCCCGCCGTGCTCGCGCATGAAGGCGGTCGAGAAGTTGCAGTGCATGCCCGAGCCGTTCCAGTCGGTGTCGCCGAGCGGCTTGCAATGATACTCGACGTCGATCCCGTAGGTCTCGCAGAGGCGCTGCAGGAGGTAGCGGGCCATCCACATCTCGTCGGCGGCCTTCTTGGAGCCCTTGCCGAAGATCTGGAATTCCCACTGGCCCTTGGCCACCTCGGCGTTGATGCCCTCGTGGTTGATGCCGGCAT
>CAXTCV010000351.1:0-3535 GCA_964242725.1 uncultured Methylobacterium sp. | reverse complement strand
CGGGCATGGCCCTGAGGGCAGGATCAGCCGCGAAGCGTTGCGCCTCGATCTTCCGGATGCGGCGCTCCAGGTTGACGATCATGACAGCCCGCCCTCCTCGATCCGGGCCAAGCGTTCGGCCAAGTCCGCGGTCTTGATGGCGTTCACGTGGGCGTCGACCAGCTTCGATAGCTCGGCCGCCTCGGACGGGGTGATATCGCCGGCAGCAACCCCCTGCATCAGGGCACTGGTCGCCTTCGTCAGGTCGGCCGGCCTCTCGATCGGCGGTAGCACGAAGGTGATGGGCCGATCCCGGCGGACGGGGATGAGCCGGTCGAGGCAGAGGCGCATGGTGGTCGGATCGCCGTCCTTCGCCATCTCTACGGCCTTGTTCAGGATCGCCTCGGCATCGCCGTCCAGATCTTCGCCAAGGCAGCCGTGGCGCGGTTGCGTGCACCCTTGGGGCGGCCGGCAGGGTTGCCGCTCCTGCCCTGCTCGAACTGGCCCTCTTCCTTAGGCATCACGCGGCCGTCCCGTCCTTGGCTGTCCTGTAAAGATCAGGATGAAAACAGGTGGATGATAGATAGCACCGGCTATGAGGTTTCACGATGGGGAGTGGGCGAGTTCGAGCGGACGCAAACACCGCCTCACACTACATCCCGCGCTGTGCGCGCGGAGATCGTGGAGACATACGTGGATCCGTTGGATACGAGCGACCTGCCGCCCGTGCTGGCGAAGCTGCTTGCGCCGTGGCTGGAAGCCATCGCGGCATCCGAGATCGGCATGGGTGATCACGTCACAGCGATCGCCGCTCACTCCTTCATGAGCTTGCTTCACAGGATCGAGCTGACACCTGCGCTCGAGCGCGCCCTCGTCGATGCGCGTGAGGCGACCGACACGCTGGCGACAGCCCTGGACCGCAAACGCGCGGTGCCGTTGCGAGTCCGCAGAGCGGCGCGTCACGCCTGCGAAGCACTGATCGAAGTCCTGAGAGGGGCGGAGCCCAATGCGGTCACCAAGGAGCTGGGGCTGGGGTGGTAGGCAGCATGCCTCCGAGCATCACGACCGTTCCTCGCGGCTGGCAATAGCGGTTCTGCGTGGCTCAATGTAGTTCTTCAGCGCCTCCCGGCCCGCGTCGGTAATCGCCCAGCGGCAGACACCCTCCTGCGCTTCCTGCGGTAGAGCTTCGGCGAGGCCCCTGCGCGCGAGAGCGCGAACGTGATGGTTCTTCGTGCTGTAGGAGCGCTGGCCGCGCGACAGGACCTCGAGACAGTAGCGTGCGCTGACGGACAGCCGAGGTCGATCCGCGTCCACGACGATGCCCTCCCTGCCGTCCGCTGTTCGTTAGGCGCGGCTGGCAGCAGGGAAACTCCTGTCGGTGGGCATGAGGTTCAGATCAAGCCGGATGCAACGTGACGGCCCAATCCGGGACCTTCACTGCCACAATCCGCGTTGCTCTCAGGAACGGAGAGCATCCGATGCCGGGCGAGCCGAAGATCTCGAACACGCAGACCGTTGCTGACATGGAGTACGACGCTGAGCGCTGGGCACGCGTCGGTGCCGAGCAGAGGCCCGATCCCAAGAGGGCTGCACCGGCAATTGAGGAGAAGCCCGACGTCGGTCTGTCGCAGAAGGGCACCGACGAGGCGGCGATCGTGAAGCGCGAGACAAGCATCTGAAGGGGACACGACATGGCTGACGAGCCGATCGACACGCAGGCTCAGCGGATGCCCCAGGGCAAGCCGCCAAGTGAGGGACTGGCGAATACCCCGCAGGACACTGCTACCGGCGCGATCAAGCCGCAGGACGGCCCGATGGAGCGGGCAGGCACGGAGAAGGAGGAAGTTGCGCGAGGCGGTACGAGCCTCGGGGCCGAGCGCGACAGATCCGAATGAAAGTCGAATGGCCTGCCCCGTGCCTGAGTCCTCAGAGAACCTACGTCTGTGCGAGGCTTCAGAATGGCAGGCGATATCGTCCCACAAACACGGGGCTGGCGGGCAGCCATAGCAACGGCAGAGAAGGCAGAGCCGCCGATCCTGCGGGTGAGCGGCGAAATCGAACTCGGCAATACGAACGAGCGGCCAAGCCTCAGCTTGTCTGAGCCGGCAAGCCCCAATCCATCGGTGTTGGTCCTAAACCTCAATGTCGTCATCGACGGACCGAGCGAGTTGGCGATGCATTGGGCGGGGGTCGAGTTTCAGCACCCAGTGCCGGAAGCGCCGCCCGCGAGCGTCCGGCTGCTCTGGATGGGCGTTGAAGTCGCCTTTCTATCCGTGACTGCCTCAGATGGCCGCTGAAGAAAGCGGGGTGGCCGTTCACGACCGCGCCCTCCCGTTCGGCCTCGGCAGCAGATCCGCCCATGCAGCGCTCAGGATCGCGGTCCGCGCGTAGGCGCGGGTTGGATTGGCGATGGCGACCGCCCCCATCAGGTCGTCCAAGGCCCTCAGGCCTCCGGCGCGGTCGGCCTCGATGCCCTTGCGTCGCAGAGCAGATCGGAAGGCCATGGCGGCCGGCGCGTTCGACCCATGGCGCTCGATGCTGGCGAGCAAGGACAGGATCTCGGCGGCCGTGGGTCCGCGGGCAGCATCCTTAGGCGAACTCATCGTGCAGGCTCCAAAAAGTTGGACAACGCCATACGCGGGTAGGAGCCGTGTCGCGGACTCAGCGGAACATGCGAATGGGTGCGTCTGTTACTGGCCGAAATTCGGAGGAAACCATGATGAAGCACATCATCGCCGGAGGGCTGATCGCAGCCGGCCTACTTGCCATACCGAGCCTGCCGGCTTCGGCGCAGGGCATTGAGATCGGACCGGGCGGCGTGCGGGTCGATCCGCGCTCGCCACGAGAGCGGGACCGTGACGATATCCGGCGCGAAGAGCGTCGTGAAGAGTTCCGCGAGGAGCGGCATGATGCGATCCGAGGCGAGGAACGCCGACGCGACTTCGACGATGACCGCCCGCGCCCGCGAGACCGGTACTGAAGAACGGTAGACAGGTTGTGAGCGGCGGGGTGTGAGCCCCACCGTTTTCGTGTGTCCGGCCAGAGCGTGACACGAACAGCCAAGCCAGTCGGGTCGATGAACGAGCGGACCAGAACCAGTTCAGCGCGCCTAGCCCACTCTCCTGGCATCCGGTCCGGCGAGCCCGGCCCGACGGTTTCAGGAGGTCATGTCATGATGCGCTCAAAGATCCTGGGGATGGCCGCGGTGATCGTGGCGGGGCTGGCCACCGCGACGGCGGCGAATGCGGCACCGTTCGGCTATGGACCGCCTGATGACGGCGTGCTGATCGAGCGTGTCAGCGGCGGCTGCGGCCCAGGCTTTCACCCGAACCCGTGGAGGCATTGCCGCCCGAACGGTTGGGGCTGGGGTCGCCCCCGCGGGCCCTACTACGGCGGCCGTCCGGGCTACGGGTACGGTGGTGGCTACGAACGAGGCCCCGGCGGCGGCTATGGGGGCTACGATGGCCCGCGCCGGTTCTACGGCGGGTACTGATCCTAGCGGGGGCCTGTCGCAAACCTGAGCGCGTCTCCGTTCACGGGTCGTTAGCCATACCGG
>CAXTCV010000350.1:0-3541 GCA_964242725.1 uncultured Methylobacterium sp. | reverse complement strand
CCGGCGTCGAGAAGCTCGTCGGCGCCTTCGACCGGCCGCTGCCGATCGTCCGGCTCATCGACCGGGAGATGGCCCGCACCATGGCCGAGGCGGTCCTGGCCTGGACCTACTATCTCCACCGCGACATGCCGGCCTATGCGCGCCAGCAGCGCGAGAGGGTCTGGCGCCCGCACGCCTACCGCAAGCCGGTCGACGTGACGGTCGGCCTGCTCGGACTCGGGGCGCTCGGCACCGAGGCGGCGGCGCGGCTGCTCGGCGCGGGGTTCCCCGTCGTCGGCTGGAGCCGCTCGCCGAAGACGGTCGCGGGCGTCGAGACCTATAACGGGGCCGACGGCCTCCCGGCGATGCTGGGCCGGTGCGATATCCTCGTCTGCCTCGTACCGCTGACCACCGAGACGCGGGGTCTCGTCAACGCCGCGCGGCTCGCAGCGCTGAAGCCCGGTGCGGGGCTGATCAATTTCGCCCGCGGGCCGGTCGTCGTGACCGGGGACCTGATCGCGGCCCTCGACGGCGGCCGTCTGGCGCATGCGGTGCTCGACGTGTTCGATGTCGAGCCGCTGCCGGCGGAATCGACCCTCTGGTCCCATCCGGGCGTGACGGTGCTGCCGCACGTCTCGGGCCCGACCGACATGGCATCGGCCGCCGCCACGGTGGCCGCCAACCTGCGGAGCTATCGGGCGACCGGGCAGCCGCCGCAGGGGGTCGATGCGGCACGGGGCTACTAGGACTGCGCGATCGCGCAGTCCGTCGCCCTTGCGCGCGGCCGCGACCCGCGGGCGAACGCGATCGCCATGGACGCGACCTCGGATACGGTGCGGATCGTCCGCGTTACAGCGTTGGGACATGCCGTCCGGCTCGAGGCCGGCTCGGTCGTTGCGCGCAGCGTGCGGATCGCCTGACCGAGCCGGCCGCGACACCCTGACCACGCATTGCCGATCACGGGACTCACCATGACGCAGAACACGAACCCGGTCTGGTTCATCACCGGCTGCTCGACCGGATTTGGTCGGGACCTCGCCAAACTCGTGATCGCCCGGGGCTGGCGGGCCGTCGTCACCGCCCGCGACCGGGCCAAGGTCGCAGACCTCGCCCAGGGCGCCGAGGCGCGCGTGCTGGCCCTGTCCCTCGACGTCACCGCGCCGGGCCAGATCGCCGAAGCCCTGCGCGCCGCCACGGACACCTTCGGCCGGATCGACGTGCTCGTGAACAATGCCGGCTACGGCTACCAATCCTCCATCGAGGAGGGCGAGGACGACAAGATCCGCGCGCAGTTCGACGCCAACGTGTTCGGGCTGTTCGCCCTGACCCGGGCGGTGCTGCCGGTGATGCGGGCGCAGCGTTCCGGCCGCATCCTCAACATCACCTCGGTGGCGGGTTTCGTGGGCTTTCCGGGCTCCGGCTACTATGCCGCCACCAAGCACGCCGTGGAGGGGTTCTCCGACGCCCTCGCGGCCGAGACGGGGCCGCTGGGGATCCATGTCACCTGCATCGCGCCGGGGCCGTTCCGGACCGACTGGGCCGGCCGCTCCCTGGTCCAGACGCCGAGCACCATCGCCGATTACGCCGAGACCGCGGGCGCGCGCCTCAAGGCGACGTCCGCGAAGAGCGGCACCCAGGCCGGCGATCCGGTGCGGGCCGGCGAGGCGATGATCCGGGTGACCGAGATCGACAACCCGCCCCGCCACCTCGTGCTCGGCGCCTGGGGGTTCGAGGCGGTCACGAACCGGCTGCGGCAGAGCCTCGCCGAGATCGAGGCGTGGCGGGAGACCAGCCTGGGGGCGGATTACCCGGAGGGGTGAGTCCGTGCGGCCGCGCGCCGCCCGCGGTCGTTTCGCTCGCGATGCCGGGAGGTTCAGATCACGGCCTCGATCAGACCACGAGACCGCGCCTCCTCGGCCTCGAGGTACCAATTGGCCGGCGCCTTCTCCAGAACCTCGTCCAGGGTCACGTCCGAGCCCTGGATGAGGTTCGAGAACCCTTCGTTCTGGATCACGATCGAGCACTCGATCTCGTGCAGGGTCGCCTTCACGGCGGCGACGCAGGTGGTGAGCGGCCCCTGCACGCGGAGCTCCTTGTTCATCTTGCGCTCGTGGATCATCAGCCGCGTGCCCCGGGTCAGGTAGCGGTTCGGACGCGCGAAGAAGCTCATGAACGTGGTGCCGGCCGAGTAGATCGCGGCCTTGCCGAGGAAGACGAACCGGCGATCGGGGTTCATCTCCGAATTGTAGCGGATGTCCTCGCCCATCATGCGGGCGACCTCCGGATCGCCCCCCAGTGTCGAGAGTTCGATCACGACGATCTCACGGTCGCCGGCCGCGCCGAACTGGCGACGGAAATCCTTGTACATGTCGTAGTCGACCGGACCCGACAGCAGCACCGCGGGGCTGCGGAACGCGGTCGGGCTGAGGGGTGTCGTGTCCATGGCGATCCCGAAGTTGCATAGGCCCGGTCCCGCGGACGGGATCAGGCCGGAAGACAGTCAGCGGACCGGGTCCGGCGCACCCTCGCCCTTGCCGACGAAGGGGATGCCCTCGATCGGGCATTCCTCGGTTCCGACGCCCTGGCGGGTGATGGCCCGGACGGCATCGCGGGTCCCGTCGGGATCCTCGATCCAGCGCCGGTAGAACTCGTAGGGACATTCCGACATCCCGTGCCGGTTCTCCTTCGAGTTGATCATGCCGGTATAGCCCCGGTGCAGCAGCTTGAAGAGGTGGTTCTCCGACTGGCCGTGGGCGCGGAAATCCCGGATCAGGAACTTCGACAGGGCCGCGTACTGGATGCCCATCTCCTCCTCGCCGCATTCGCCGAGGGTCCGGCCGTCGAAGCCGATGATCGCAGAGTGGCCGAAATAGGTGTAGACGCCGTCGAACCCGGCGGCGTTCGAGACCGCCACGTAGACGTTGTTGGCAAATGCCATCGCCTTCGAGATGACGATCTGCTGTTCCTTCGCCGGATACATGTAGCCCTGGCAGCGGATGATCAGCTCGGCGCCGCGCATGGCGCAGTCGCGCCAGATCTCCGGGTAGTTGCCGTCGTCGCAGATGATCAGGCTGATCTTGAGACCCTTCGGCCCGTCCGACACATAGGTGCGGTCACCCGGATACCAGCCCTCGATCGGGGTCCAGGGCATGATCTTCCGGTACTTCTGCACGATCTCGCCCTGGTCGTTCATGAGGATCAGGGTGTTGTAGGGGGCCTTGTTCGGGTGCTCCTCGTGGCGCTCGCCGGTGAGGGAGAAGACGCCCCAGACCTTGGCCTCCCGGCAGGCGGCGGCGAAGACCTCGGTCTCGGCGCCGGGCACCGTCGAGGCGGTCTCGTACATCTCGGCGGCGTCGTACATGATGCCGTGGGTCGAGTATTCGGGGAAGATCACGAGGTCGAGACCGGGCAGGCCGGTCTTCATGCCGATGATCATCTTGCCGATCGCCTTGGCGTTCTCCAGCACCTCGGCGCGGGTATGGAGCCGCGGCATCTTGTAGTTGACGACGGCGACGCCGACGCTGTCCTGGCTGGACGAGATGTCTCCGTGCATCATGGCGTG
>CAXTCV010000349.1:0-3541 GCA_964242725.1 uncultured Methylobacterium sp. | reverse complement strand
GGCGTCCCGGCCAGGAAGTCGCGGGTGCCGTCCAGGGGATCGACCAGGAAGAAGATCTCGCCCGGCCGCGCCGCGCCGGCCCGGTGACGCTCCTCGGCGACCACCGCGATCCCGGAGAACCGGCCGGCCAGGGCGGCGACGATCAGCTCCTCCGCCTCGATATCGGCGGCGCTCGACGGCGAACCGTCGGGCTTCAGGGCATGGGGGCAGGGGGCCCGGTGATAGCCGCGCAGGATCTCGCCGGCCGCACAGGCGATCTCGGCGAGCGCCGCGGCGATCCGCTCGCGCTCAGGCCCCGAGATCGTCGTCGCGCCGGTCATGGTTCCTCCCAAGACCACTCTGAATGCCCGAGGGACGGCGCGATGTCGACCGTTTCCGGGACGGGCTCGTGTCTCCGTTCGGATGCGGCGCGCGGGCGGCGTCCTCCGGATCGGCCACGGGGCCCCATGCCTCTCGGGGAGGTCCCGCCGCCCCGGTCCGTAACGGTGTCCCCTGGCGCTTCAGTCCTGCATCAGGCCGCGCAGGGCCGTCTCGCTGCGTGATCGCCCGACCCTCGACGGCGATCCGCGACTCACCGAGCCACGCCAGGCCCGCCTTCAAGCCTGCGGCTGAACGCGGGATGTCTCGAGGATCCGCTCGCCCCGTGCGTCGATCGCGGGTGCAGCGCGCTCACCGCAGGACGGCCGGGCGCGATCGCGCCCTCTGCGAGCCAGCGCCGGTGCCAGCGGATCGCGCTGGACGCGCCGGCCCTGAAGCGCCCGTCCACCTGGCGGCGCGACGCAACCGGTTCAATCGCTGCCCGGTCCGATCCCGATTGGTCTGTCGGCGCCACGGCCCGGCGGCGGCCATCCCGCGGACCTCCCGGACCGCGCCGCGGGGTCGGGATCCGGGGGGCCGGGTTCAACCTGAAGCGGACCCATCGCGGGGGCCGCCGGACTCGGTCACAGGACGAAGAAGCCGACGCTCGCGCCGGTCATGATGGCGGTGGCCAGCCAGCCGCCCACGCGCATCGGCGTCGACAGGCTCAGGCGTCCCATGATGCGGCCGTTGCAGGCGACGAGCATCAGCGCGGCCATGACCGGCGCCGCCAGGATGCCGTTGACGACGGCGGCCCAGTACAGCGCCTTGACCGGATCGAGCGCGGTGAAGTTGAGGCCGACCCCGGCCAGGGTCGCCACCGCGAGCGTCGCGTAGAAGGCCTTGGCCTGCCGGAGGCGTCGGTCGAGGCCCCCGTTCCACCGGAAGGCCTCCGAGAGGGCGTAGGCCGCCGATCCGGCCAGAACCGGCACCGCGAGCAGGCCCGTCCCGAGGATGCCGAGCGCGAACAGCGCGTAGGTGAAGATGCCGGCGATCGGCCGGAGGGCTTCGGCTGCCTGCGCCGAGGTCTGGATGTCCGTGACCCCGCTCGCGTGCAGCGTGGCGGCGGTCGCGTAGATGATGAAGATGGCGATGACGTTCGAGACGCCCATCCCGACCACCGTATCGGTCCGGATGCGGGCGAATTGCGGGCCCGCGTCCCGCGGCGTGCGGCAGAGCGGCCGGGCGCCGCGCTTGATCCGGTCCTCCACCTCCAGCGCCGACTGCCAGAAGAACAGGTACGGGCTGATCGTGGTGCCCAGGACCGCCACCAGGGCGGTGGCGTGGACGGCGTCGACGCGCAGGTGCGGCACGAGGGTGGCGAACAACGCCGCGTCCCACGGGACGTGCACGGTGAACACCACGGCGACGTAGGCGAACAGGGACAGGGTCAGCCATTTGAGCAGTCGCGCATAGGGCGCGTAGGGCACGAAGATCTCGGTGCCGACGCACAGGATGCCGAAGCCGAGGGTGTAGAGCCTCGGATTGCCGCCCAGGAGCAAGGTGAGCGCCGCGCCCATGGCGCCGAGATCCGCGCCGAGGTTGATGACGTTGGCCACCAGGAGCACGGTCACGACGGTGCGCACGAGCCACGCCGGATAGTGCCGGCGCAGGTTGGCCGCGATGCCGCGGCCGGTCACGCAGCCGATACGTCCGCTGATCTCCTGGATCACCACCATGAAGGGCAGGCTGAACAGCATGGTCCAGGCGAGGCCGTATCCGAACTGCGCGCCGATCTGGGCGTAGGTCGCGATCCCGCTGGGATCGTCGTCGGCGGCTCCCGTGATCAGGCCGGGCCCGAGACGTCGGACCATGCCGATGGCGGAGGCCGGGCCGGGATCGCACGCGACGCCGTCGCCCGACGCGGCTGCCCGGATCGGGGGACCGGATGCTCCGTGAGCGATCGAGGCGCGGCGCGGCATCGCGGGCTTCCAGCGGCGCGGTCGGATGCGAGGGATGGCCCGCGGAGAGGAATGCGGGACGTCCGAGCCGCGGGGCCCGCCCTCGTCCCCGTCGCCTGTAGCGACCGATCCGGGGCTTGTCCTTGATCCAGCGCAAGGACCCCGTCGGAACTGCCACTAGGGTGAACACCACACCCGCGAGGGTCGGCGCGCGCGTTCGGCCGGGGTGGAAAGGAACCGGTGATGATCTCTCCGCGTGCCGTCCTGGCCCTGACCAAGCAACAGGACCGCCTCGCCGAGCTGCTCCGCCTGATCGACAACGGGCGGTGGTGGACCGGGGACGAAGCCTCCCTGATCGACGAGGACGAGGTCTGCCTGCAGGCCGACAGGATCGGAAGCGCCCTGGACGTGGTCGCGCGTCTCGCGAACGAGATGGCCGCCGAGGACGGCATGGGCACGGGATCGCAACTCGCGTCCAGGCCGGGGCATGCTCTGCCGCGCCCGACCCGTCCCGCGTCCGGGAACCCGGCCGTCCCGGAAGGTCTGGGTCCGTTCTCTCCGGGCCAGGTCGGGCCCCAGCATGACCTGATCCATGAGTCGGGCGGTTACGAGCAGAGGGCCTGGGGGTTCTCCGGCGGCACCGCGAAGCTGGTCTGACCCGCCGGCGCCGGCCCGTCGCTGGGCGCCACGATCACCGGTTCCGATACCGGACCCACGGGACCGCACGGATCCCGATCCCGATCCCGGGTCGGGATCCGTGAGAGTTTGTATGCGTGCTCCGTTTGACTGCGCGATTGCGGTCGCGTGACGGTCCTGGCCGACGTGCATCCCGATCGTCGCCTCATCCGGATCTGCCGCGCAGCAACCGCGAAGGTGCGCTCCAGGGTTGGGTGCTCGAAAGTCTGCATCGCCCCGTGCCGGGTCACAGCGCTCCGGAAGGAGCCCCACCCTGACCCGGAGTGGAGGTCAGGGTCCTCTCGCCCCGCAGAGCCACCGCCGCCTCGAAGGCCGGGCGGTGGTTCCGGCGGGCCCGCTCGCCGATCCGCGGCGATCCAGCCCGCCGTCGGGCAGAAACGCCCCGCAGCGCCGCCGTGCGGAATCCCCGAGCCATCGCTCAAGGACGCGCTCGGGCGCGTCTTTTCGCGCGTCGAGACGAGTCCTTGACCCCGGACGGCACCCGTGGCTTCTGGAGCCGCCTGGCACCCAGACTCCGTAGCTCAGCTGGATAGAGCAGCCGCCTTCTAAGCGGCAGGTCGTTGGTTCGAGCCCAACCGGGGTCGCCA
>CAXTCV010000348.1:0-3546 GCA_964242725.1 uncultured Methylobacterium sp. | reverse complement strand
AGGTGGCCGACCTGAACGGCCTTGCCGGTGAGTTCGCAGCGGCGCGCCATGATGACTTAAGATCCCGTCTCGTTCCGCCCGGTGGGACCCGATCGCGGCCGGCGCGATCATCGTCGCAGCGGGCGGCGCCCGTTGCGTGTTCCAGGTCCAGCGGAGTCCTGTTGAAGGCGCGAGCCTATAGGCGACGAAGGGGCGATGCGTCAAGGGAGCGGCACGGAGGCAGGCCGCATCCGCGATCCAACGGTCTGTTAACCACGATGCCGGGATATAGCCTTCATCCGCGCGCAGAACGGCGCCACGCCCGGCACGTGCCGTCGCGGGGAGGCCGTCATGCAGGCGAGTTCGAGAGGGCGTGCGCAAGATCGTGTCTTGGGCCGCCGTCCTTGGGATGCGATCCGGATCATGAGCGCCACGCCTGCCCATCGGACGATCGAGCTTTTGACAACGCCTGCCGCCGGCCGGCTCGCGGGCAGCCTCCTCGCGCTCGCACTCCTGGCGGGGCCAGCCGATGCCGGCCCGCGCGGAGCGCGGTCGAAGCGGGCGGCCGCGGCCCCCGCGACCGTGGCGGTCGATTACGGGATCAACCTCGCCGGTCTCCCCATCGGCACCGCGCGGCTGGCCGGAGCGTTCGAGCGCGACCGCTACGTCATGGACGTATCGGCGGTGCTGACCGGCCTCGTCGGCGCGATCACCGGGGGCAAGGGCTCGGCCCGCGCCTCCGGGACCTTCGCGGCGGCGCCCCAGCCCGGCGCCTTCGCCATCGCCACCCACACGGCGAGTTCCGGCATCGCGGTGCGCATGGCCCTGGCCCGCGGCACCGTGGTCCAGGCGGAGATCACCCCGCCGCTGGTGGACATGCAGGACCGGGTGCCGGTCACCCAGGCCGACAAGCGCGGCATCATCGACCCGGTGAGCGCCCTGCTGATGCCGATCCAGGGGCGCGGCGAATCCCTCGATCCGGAAAACTGCAACCGGACCCTGCCGGTCTTCGACGGCGCGACCCGCTTCAACGTGGTGCTGAGCTACGCCGAGACCCGCCCGGTTCAGAAGCCCGGCTATGCCGGCCCGGTCCTCGTCTGCACCGCCCGCTATCAGGCGGTGGCGGGCCACCGCCCGGACCGCCCGGGGGTGAAGTTCATGGAGGAGAATCGCGAGATGTCGGTCTGGCTCGCCCCCGTCGAGGGGACGCGGGTGCTGCTCCCGCTGCGCATCTCGGTGCTCACCACCATCGGCACCAACATCATCGAGGCGACGCGCTGGAGCCAGGGCGGCACCGTTGGGACGGCGGGCGCCGGCGGGACCGGCACCGGTGCCGCGCAGGCGAGCCTGCAAGAACACCCGCCGGGACAGTAGCCGCGCGGACCGCTTTGACCGGCGGGCGATTTCCCGGCACTCACACCCGGGGCGCGGCCCACGCGCCAGGGAGGTCAGCCGGTGCCCAAGGGCTACATCATCGTCCGCATGTCGGTCACCGACCCGGACACGTACCGGGACTACGCCGCCATGGCCTCCGAGGCCATGCGGCAGTACGGCTGCAAACCGCTGGTCCGCGGCGGGCGCAGCGAGGCGCTGGAGGGCGAGGCCCGGCCGCGCAACGTCGTGCTCGAATTCGCCTCCTACGAGGCGGCGCGGGCCTATTACTTCTCCCCCGAATACCAGGCGGCCAAGGCGAAGCGCCTGCCCGCCGGGATCGGCGAGGTGGTGCTGGTCGAGGGCGCGGACTGAGGCGGCCCGCTCAGGCCGCCAGGGGCGCCCGGTCGTAGTTCGACGCGTAGGCGTTCTCCACCGCCGGGATGATCTCGACGATCGAGAACCAGCGGTCCCAGAACGCCGTTTCGCGCAGGGCCTCGACGACGAGTTCATAGGCGTGATGGTCGGCCGCCTCCCACACCCAGAGGTCGGTCAGCCGGGCGGTGTAGAACTCGGCATCGTAGAAGCGCAGCGTAACGGAATCGGCGTACCGGCGCAGGATCGGCTCGAAAGCCGCGCGCAACCGCGCGAAGCGATCGTCGATCGACAGGGCAAGCCATTCGGGAGACGTCTTCACCAGCATGAAGACCGTGAGCTTGGGACTGAACGGTGTGTCTGACATGGGCCTCGTCGCTCCGAAGGATGTTCGGGACGCCGGGATGATGTCCGCGAACGCCGCGTCGGAGAACTCGCGTTCATGACCGCCGGCAGGACGCGCGGACCGGCCCTCAAGCCCCGGAAAACGCCCGGACAATCCCGCTCCGCCGAGACCGTCGGTACGATCCTCGAAGGCGCGGCTCGCATTCTGGAGGAGCGCGGACTCGCCGGCTACACGACCAACGCGGTCGCCGAGCGCGCCGGCGTCTCGATCGGCTCGGTCTACCAGTATTTCCCCGCCAAGGAGGCGCTGACCGCGGCCCTGGCGGCGCGCGAGACCGGCCTGCTGATCGCGGCCGTGAACGCCGCCCCGGCGGCGGGGTCGCCGGAGGAGGGCCTGCGCCGGATCGTGGCGGCGTGCGTCGATCACCAATTGACCCGGCCGGCCCTCGCCCTGTTGCTCGACGGCGAGGAGAGCCGGCTGCAGCTCGCCGACACCGCCGAATCCGTCGCGCGGGCCTTCACGGCCGCGCTCCTGGCGCTGTTTGCGCGTCTCGACATTGCGCTTCCCGCCGAACCCGAAACGGCGGCCGGCGACCTTCTCGCCCTCATGCGGGGCATGGTCGACGCCGCGGGCGCACGCGGCGAGCGGAGCGAGGGCGACCTGCGACGCCGGGTGCTCCGGGCCGTGCTCGGGTATCTCGGCCTGCCGCCGGCGGTGCCCTGAATCTTCACCGGTCCGGACGATGATGCACGGATGCGTGCGCCCCCGCTCCGATTCGCCCTCGCCCTGGTCGCCGTCACCGCACCGGCCGCCGCCCGCCCGCTCACGGCCGGCCCTGCGGAATCCGGCTGCGGCGGCGACGCCTTCTCGTCCGCGGAGGTCGTCGAGCACCGGCCCGGGCAGGGTCGGCCCCGCGGCGGCCCCCTCGTGGCGATCCCCGACACGCTGTGCGCCGACCTCGCACCCCAGCCGGGGGCGCCCGCGACGCAGATCGACGTCTATCCGCTCGTCACGCCGCAGGTTGGACCTGGCGGCGCCGGCATCCCATATGGGGGTGGAATGACCCGGCCCTATCGTCCCTGACGCGACCGGTCGATAAGCCCCCTCCCCGCTCGCGCCATAACGGCGCCGCGACGGCCTTCCCGTCCGAAGGAACCGCCGACCATCGACGCGCCGCTCCGACCCTCGCCCAGCCGCTCGCTGCCCCGCGACGTCCGCGCCCGCGGCGTCACGGCGGTCCTCGGGCCGACCAACACCGGCAAGACGCATCTCGCCATCGAGCGGATGCTCGCGCACCCGACCGGCATGATCGGGCTGCCCCTGCGGCTGCTCGCCCGGGAGGTGTACCTGCGCGTGGTCGCCAAGGTCGGGCCCGAGAAGGTCGCCCTGGTGACCGGCGAAGAGAAGATCAAACCCGATCGGCCGCGCTACTGGATCTGCACCATCGAGGCGATGCCCCGCGACCTCGACGTGGC
>CAXTCV010000347.1:0-3563 GCA_964242725.1 uncultured Methylobacterium sp. | reverse complement strand
TGACGGTGGGCGAGAAGATCGGCAAGACGCACCTGACCTACGCGCAGGGCGCCTCCGCCGAGATCGTGGCCGCCGGCACGATCGGGCTGGCCGAACTGTATGGCCTGCCGGTCTCGACCACCCACATCCTGTCGTCGGGCGTCGCCGGGACGATGGCGGCCAACGGCTCGGGCCTGCAGATGGCGACCGTGCGCAACATGGCGCTGGCCTGGATCATGACCCTCCCGGCCGCCATCACGCTCGCCGCCGGTCTGTTCTTCATCCTGCGCCAGGTGTTCTGACACGACGCCCCCGTCGTCCCGGAGGCCGAAGCCGGGACGCCGCGCCATGTTCCGCGTCGCATCGTCCCGGATGCCGAGACCCGGCCGGGGCGATTCCGTTTCGCAGCCGGCCCGCACGCCCCCCGGGCACGGAGCGGGCGGCCGGCGCCCCGCCGGCTGCGGCGCCCCCGGCGCCTCAGGAACTCGCCATCGCGCGGACGAAGGCCAGGCAGGTCCGGCGCGCGGCCGCATTCTCGATCCCCGCGAAGACGGTGACGAGATCGGCCGCCTGCCTGATTGCTTCGTTCTGCCGATCCTTGTCCGGGAAGAAGGACGCGAGCGGCACGTCCAGCGCCTTCGCGATGCAGGCGAGTTGATCCTCGGTCCGGGCCGAATCGGGGGATGCCGCGGGCCGCTGATTCGGCGCCTGCGAGCAGCGGAGCGCCATCGCTCAGGCCGCCCGGTGGCCGAGCTGGATCGCCTTGGCGATCTGCGACCGCTTGGCGGCGTAGCCCGGGGCGACCATCGGGTAATCGGCCGGCAGCCCGTATTGGAGGCGGTAGCGCTCCGGCGTCAGCCCGTGAGCGGTGAGATGGCGCTTCAGCGTCTTGTAGGACCGGCCGTCGATGAAGCTGATCAGGCCGTCGTGCCGGATCGAGGCCTCCACCTGCGCCGCATTCGGCCCGGTCCAGCTCGATCCGGCCTGCGCGTGGCCGTCGCGCAGATCCGAGATCGCCATGTGCACCTGATCGATCAGGTCCGGCAAATCCGCGATGCCGACCGCGTTCCTGGACACATAGGCCGCGACGATGGCGCCGACCTTCTGCAACATGAATGTGGGGTGGTGTTCTTTGAGGTTGTCCATTGCGCGCGTCGCCATCTGTTGAACCGTTGCGGGATCATCGGACTTTTCTTGTCGTGCCATGAGGCAGATCGGGAACCGATTGGGCCCGAAAGGCGCTTGGGCAACCGAACCATTGTTTACCTCAAGTACGTTTCGCGTTATTTCTTGAGGATGCAGATGATATACAATATGTGTCCATTCGCGCTTGTCCGATGGCGCGAGGATTCTTGACCGGCTGCGCAAACGGGTGGACGTCGGGGCAAATTCACCAATGCAGCCGCTGTTCTCGACCGAAGGGGCGCACCCCAAGAACAGCTTCGCGCTCTGGCGCGACATCCTGCGCCAGCAACGGCTGCCGATCGAGGTCGAGCGCCTCGATGATTCTCCGTTCGAAGGCCGGCTGGATGTCGCGGAGATCGGTCCGCTGCTTCTGACGCGCATCGCGCAGGGCGCCGTCCGCAACGAGGCCACGCCGGAACTCCTGCGCCGCCTCGGGAAGGGCGACACGCTCGTCGTGCTGTTCAAGCTCGCCGGATCCCTGCTCGTGCAGCAGGACGAGCGCACGACGGGTCAGCGGCCGGGCGATATCTTCGTGCTCGACCACCGGCCCGCCGTGCTCGAATCCGGTCCGGGCAGCCAGTCCATGTTCCTGGAACTGCCGCGGGCGCGCCTGGAGAGCCGGCTCGGGCCCGCCCGGCTCTACACGGCCTTAACCGTCGGCGCGGATCTGGGCTCCGCGATCCTCGTCCGGACGTTCTTTCGCGATCTGATCCAGGTGCGGCGACAGCTCACCCCGGACGCCGCGGCCCGGATGGCGGAGGTCGGTGTCGATCTGATCGTGGCCAGCATCGCCGAGCGGCTGGCGCAGGAGGTGCCCCAGCCCCTGCACGGCACCGTCGTGGTCCAGCGGGCCAAGGCCTATGTCGAGACCCATCTCGGCGACCCCGACCTGGACCCGCCTCAGCTCGCCGCCGCCATGGGCGTCTCGCTCCGGCGCCTGCAGGAGCTGTTCCACGAACACGGCCAGCCCATCTCAGACTGGATCTGGCACCGGCGCCTGGAGGCGGCCGCCCAGCGGCTTTCCGATCCGAGCTGCGGCCATCTGCCGATCGGGACGCTCGCCCATGGCTGCGGCTTCGCCAGCCAGGCGCACTTCGCCCGCCGCTTCAAGCACCATCATGGACTGACGCCCAGCGCATACCGGCAGGGCGCCGTCCCGGGGCGGATGTGAACCGCCCGCCCGGCCGGGTCCGGACCGGCAGCCGTCAGACCGCGCGATCGTTGCGTTGCAGGCTCGCCGGCAAGGCGAAGCGCGCGAGCGCCGCGGCCACGAGGCAGAGCGCGCCGATGCCGTAGAGAGCGGGCGTGGTCGAGCCGGTCAGGTCCTTGACCCAGCCGACCATCACCGGGCTGACGATGCCGCCGAACTGGCCCAGGGTGTTGATCAGCGCGATCCCGCCCGCCGCGCCGACGCCGGTGACGAGCTTGGCCGGCAACGTCCAGAAGGTCGGGATCGAGGCCACGATGCCGGCCCCCAGCAGGGCGAGCGCGAACATCAGCGGCACGATGTGCTTGTCGAACAGGCCGGCGCCGAAGAAGCCGAGCGCCGCCGCGATGGCGAGCCCCGCGACGAATTTCGGCCGCTCGCCCGAGGCGTCGGAGAGGCGCCCGACCACCACCATGCTGATCGCCCCGCAGATGTAGGGGATCGCCGTCAGGAAGCCCACGGCGGCGGCCTGACCGCCGCTCGCGGTCTTGATCAGGTCCGGTCCCCAGAAATTCAGGCCGTAGGAGCCGATCTGGAGCAGGAAGTAGATCAGCCCGATCATCAGGAAGCCCGGCTGGCGGATCGCCCCGAGGAGCGAGTGGTCGCCGATCTCGCGGTTGTGGTGGGCGATGCGGCTCGACAGGAGCGCCTTCTCGGGGTCGGACAGCCAGCGCGCGTCGGCGATCCGGTCCTCCAGCCGCGTCAGCACCAGGAGGCCGAGGACGAGGCAGGGCAGGCCGCCGGCCAGGAACAGCCATTGCCAGCCGGCCAGGCCTCCGACGCCGTTGAGGCCGCCGAGGATCAGCCCCGCCACCGGCGCCCCGAAGATGCCCGAGAAGGCCGAGGCCACGAACATGAAGGAGGTGATCCGGCCGCGATGCGAGGCCGGGAACCACAGGGTCAGGTAGTAGAGGATGCCCGGCGCGAAGCCCGCCTCCATGGCGCCGATCACGAAGCGCAGGGCGTAGAAGTGCCACTCGCTGCGGATGAGGATCATCAGCGTCGTGGCGATGCCCCAGGAGATCATGATCCGGGCGATCCAGCGCCGCGCCCCGACCCGGTAGAGCATCAGGTTCGAGGGCACCTCGAAGATCACGTAGCCGACCACGAACATGCTCGCGCCGAGGCCATAGGCGACGTTGCTGAAGCCGAGGTCGCTCTGGAGCTGGAACTTGGCGAAGCTGATGTTGAT
>CAXTCV010000346.1:0-3569 GCA_964242725.1 uncultured Methylobacterium sp. | reverse complement strand
CGCCCATCCGCACCGAGCCGAGCGGCTTGCCGACATGCGCCAGGAAGCGCCGCGCCTCGCGCTCGTAGTTCCGGCGCGTATTGGGGCTCGAGGAACGGGCCAGCCACAGTCGCACCATCTGCGCGTCGTCGTCGGCCTGGGTTGGCGGTCGTCCAGGCTCAGGTTCAGGCGCGATGATCGCTGGCAGTGAGACCATGGCGCTTCAATCCCATTCTTGGCTATCGAGGGAGCAGGCGCCGCCCATGCGCTTGGCGATGGCCGACATCGCGCCATCCAGCGTCTCGTGAGAGGTCGCGACGCCATCGAGGCTGCAACCGAGCTTGGCGACGATCCTGTAAGCCTCGGGGTTCGCCGACCGGGTGACTTTTCCGAGATCGCGCCCCAGACGGTCCCGAAGCTCCCATTCTGATTGCGCCTCTGTGACGGGTCTCAAAACGACGTCCATGGCGCACCTCGTGCCGAACGCAACATAATTAATCTTGTCTTGCGTTTAAGAAGGCTGCCGGATCAGCGCCGACGCTGCAAGTCCCTGGCTATGTCAGTCCGGGTTCCGGCTGACAAAAACGGGAGTGTGGCGTGGTCGAAACAGGAATGATGCTCCTTGATTGTCGCACCAATCGCGGAGCGGTCGGGGTTGCACGCGAGGCCGGGCGAGCCGTGATGGTATGGCCGCCCGGCCGTCGATGCTTGTAGCACTCATCATCTCGACGCATGGGATCGCGCACCTTCCGTGATCGCGGTAGCCGCGCGCTATGACCGAGAACGATCTGACCCGCGAGGCCGTCGAGGCCCTGGTTGCGGCCGGCTACATGGTCGAGCGATTCGACGAGGATCCGGGGCTGTGGCGGGTGAACGGTAACGTGATGACCGGCGCTGAATTACTCGACGAAGCGAAGCGGATTGCACTTATGGACGGGTAGGGCCGGGTGCAGTAGCTCTCCGGCATGGCCAGAGAGATCCCATCCGTCGGCGACCTGCGCCGCAAGTCCGAGATCACGGACGACGAGATCGCGGCGGCCACCTCCGGCTACCTCGAGGACGAGGACACCGCGCCGTTCGTCTTCACGTCCGGTCCATTTCCGGTCGGACGGCGCTCAGATCCGCCATCCGGATCCGGCCGACGATCTTAGCACCTGCCTTGGTCGCATAGGGGTAGGCCGATGGCTCGGAGAAGAGGCCATCCGTGGACGACACGATCCAGCGGAAGCATCCCGGGTACAAAAAGCAAGCACCGTCGCGAGCCTGTCAGTGCGGGACAAGCACCGCGGGATCAAACTCCCTAGTCGAGTGCAGCGGCAACGGGCGTGCAAAGCGGGCTGGCTAAAGAACCCCGCCGCCCGATCTGATCGCGGGCTGGCGGGGGCGGGTGTGGGCGGATGGGGAAGATCCCGCGCGAACGTCGTTACTGTTGAGGCGTGCGCCTGATTAAATTGAGCTTCTCGGGCGACAGATCTGCTTCGAGGCTCCCGTGATGACGGATCTCGACGCGCTTGGCCTCGGTGTGGCTTGCCTGCGCAGCAGGGGCTTTCTGATCCACCGAGCCAGTCGTCGCTGGCGCGTCGCGGCTCGGCCAATCCTCCAGCTTCAAGGCCTTGGCTGGTTTCTGATTGCCACATTCATCACAGACTGAAACCAGCCAGGACTGCCAAAGACCGTTGGTCTTCTCCTCCATCGACTTTGCCTCTTCGCGATGTGCAGACGCCAAGGCTACAGGGTCGAGGTCGGGTTGCTGCTTGGGGAGAGGGGCTGACTGCAGTTCCTTCAACTGAACGGCACGCTTTTCCGGTGAGGCGACGACGGGGATGGGCACGGTCAAAGAACCGGTCTCGCTTGGCTCCGGAGCGCAGCCTCTGCAAATACGTTGGTTGATGGCATCGTCCGCAGCCTGGCGCGTGGTCAGGCGCTCGATTGGCTTGACCGACGCTGGGCTAGCATCGCGGCTCGGGGGTTTGGTCTGCCCGACTACCGTGGTGTTCGGTGCCTTCTCAGTCGAGAGCGGATCGGCTTCCGTTCCTGTCCGGTCCGCCTGAGCGAAGACAATACCCAGCGGTAGCGAACTCAGGATTGAAGCGACGATCACGATGCGAATCGCTGTCATGGTTTCCTCCATGACAGCGTAATCGTTCAGATTGAGCTTGGTTCACTCCGGAACAGAGCTGGAAGGATCACCACAGGGCAACTCGCGGTCCTGCCGGTCGTCGAGTCGAGAGCCTGAGCGTGCCGTCCTCGGGATGGACCGCGAACAGTTCGGCCGCCGTCCAGCCGAGGGAGTGCGCGTCTGCGCCGAAGCGGGGGCCGAAGTCGAGGGCAGCGTCCCGGATCGGGGCCCAGCGGGCTGGGGCGAGATACCGGCATGGTGATGCGTGCGGGGACATCGCCTCGATTGCGCCGTGCCACATCGCGACGGGGTTCGGGATCAGGGTGGGAGCGGTGCCGGCTGACAGCCGGCCGAGCTACGGCAAGCGTCACCGTCAGACCATGCGGCCAGAAGCGACCTTGCCCAACATGGGTTGGCCCGGCTCCTCCGATACGGGGCCTTGGGCATCGACGACCCGCTAGTCGACATCGTCCGCTCGCCCATCCCGGCGAGCCCCACGGGCTACGACGACCAGGGCATCATCGGGCAGGGGCCGCTGGAGATCCTTCGCCTCCGGCCAGGGTGCCGACAGCCACGTCGCCCACTCCTCCGGCTTCGTGAGGATCACCGGCATCGCCTTCGG
Organism: uncultured Methylobacterium sp.; assembly: GCA_964242725.1. Taxonomy (GTDB): domain Bacteria; phylum Pseudomonadota; class Alphaproteobacteria; order Rhizobiales; family Beijerinckiaceae; genus Methylobacterium. Next base: position 849 of record CAXTCV010000346.1, on the reverse strand, counting down.
GTGCACGGCACCCACCTCTGCGTTCGGCTCGGTGGTCAGAAAGGCATAAAGGTCGTCCGCCGTCTCGCCGTCCTTCACCTTCCGCACGCTCGGCCAGTTCTCGACCAGGATGCCCGCGAAGCAGGTGAGCGGTCGATCCTCCGTCAGGGCGAACCACACAGGCGGGTGCGAGCCGTCCGCGGCCTTCTCGTTCTCGCTGAAGCTCGTGAACGGCACGAGGCAGCGGTGCTCCGGCGACAGCCAGCGGCGCCAGTGAGGCGAGGCGGTGTTGCGGACGTTCGTGACGCCGGGGTCGACCTTCTTGCCCTTCAGCGCGAAGGCAGGCGACGGCATGCCCCAGCGCATCATCGACAGGGCACGGGCGCTCCCGCGCATGCGGATCACGGGAGCCGTGGTGTTGGGGAAGATGCCGGGCAGCGGGGGCAGGTTGCCGGTGTCATCGTGCTCGATGCTGAACGCCGTGCCGATCTCCGACTGTGGCCGGATCAGGCTGTAGAGGTTGCACATGCAGCATGCTCACCACGGCCACGGTGGATATCAGGGCCGCGAGATGGCGAACGCGGCCCCGCCGCCCGATCCGATCACGGGCTGGCGGGGCTCGGTGCCGTTCCTCACGGCGAGGGGCAGATACGCGACACCGCCCCGAGATGCAGGATGGGGGGAGGGCGGTTAGCCGAGCCTCAACGGTGTTTCCCAGCATGGACCCGGAATGGGAAAGGCTACTCTTTTTCAGGCGACCGGAGTCCCCACAACTACTGACGCAAGGTCAGCACGGCATCCATTTCGTCGCTGACCCGCCTCTCGGCCTCGGCGGTGTCAGCTTCGGCGCTACCGCCCGCGGAGGAAGAA
>CAXTCV010000345.1:0-3579 GCA_964242725.1 uncultured Methylobacterium sp. | reverse complement strand
CGCTGGTCTTCTCACGCGCCAACGCCGACACGCTGCTCGCAGCCATGCGCGACGTCCTCCTGACGCGTTAGGGTCGTTCCGCGGCGCTGGGTGGCGCTCACTGCCTGCGGGTCAACCGCCCGAACCGCACTCTCCTGACGATCCACCCCAGGCGGTCACGTCGCGCTTGCGTCACTCGCGCTTTGGTTGCAGATTGGCTGGTGATGGGCCGACGCCGCATCGGGGGGCTTTCGCGATGAGCCTGCTACAACAACAGACCGACCTGGATCGGCAGATCGCCAAGGCCCAGCAGCGAGCACAGGGCGTCGACCTTCGCGGGCGCGCCGCCGCGGCGGATCTCCCGCCAAGGGACCTCGCGTCATCGCAGGACATCGCAGATCGTAGGCGCCTGTTCGCTGCCACCAACGATGATAGAAGCGGCATCCAAGACGCCTTCGAGCGCCTGATCGGCGGGAATGAGCTGCAGCCCGTCAATTATCTGGCCCACGGCGCTGTCGCGGCTCGCCCGGTCTGCCGCATCACGATCAACGATGCGATGGGCCGGCTCGGCGGCTATGCCACCGGCTTTCTGATCGCGCCGAACCTTCTCCTCACCAACAACCACGTCTTTCCGAGCAAGGACGCGGCGGTCGCGTCGCTGGCCGAGTTCGACTTCGAGCTCGACCTGTTCGATCAGCCCAAGACGTCGGTCACCTTCAACCTGTCTCCGGATGTGTTCTTTCTGACATCGGGCGACCTCGACTATACATTGGTTGCCGTCCAACCCCGGAGCACGAACGGGATCCCGCTCGCCTCCTTCGGCTACCTGCCGCTCATCGATACGCCGGGCAAGGTGCTCGAGGGCGAGTGGATGACCATCATCCAGCACCCGGGATCCCAGCGGAAACAGGTCTGCGTTCGCGAGAACAAACTGCTGGCGCGGACCGATGACGTGCTTTGGTATTCGACGGATACGCTCGGCGGGTCGTCCGGCTCGCCGGTGTTCAACAACGATTGGCAGGTGGTCGCCCTGCACCATATGGGGATCCCGGAGACAAAGAACGGGGTCAAGCAGACGGTCGACGGACGCGACTTCGATCCCAATCGTGACGATGAAACAGCCATCAAGTGGAAGGCCAACGAAGGCATCCGCATCTCGCGGCTCGTGGATACCCTGCGGCAGACCGCATCTGATGCGCCGCTGCTCCAGCCGGTCTTCACCATGACGGCCGATCGCGCACGAGAGGTGATGAACACCTTCGCGCGGACACTCCTCAAACCTGTACCGGCCGACCTCGCCCTCGCCGGCCTCTCCAAGATTGCTCCACCGCTCCCAGCCATAAGGACCGACGCCATGCCCCTGCGCAGCATCAGCGTGATGTTGGATATCGGCGACGACGGCCGGGTCTCGGTCCGCCAGGGCGGCGGCGCCGTCGAGCGGACGGCCTTCTCCGAGTCCACGCGTGCCGCTCCGGCCTCGGCCAGCGCGCCACGCCCGGCGCAGGTCGATGTTCCATTCGACAACGATTACAGTCCGGACGGCGCGCGCAAGGGTTTCCAGCCCGGCTACCTCGGGCAAGGGGTGGAAATCCAGCTGCCCGATTTAGGCTCTCTGGAAACCGAGGCGACGCTTCTCACGCGACCGGCCGGCAACAACGACAAACTGCTCCACTACAAGGGGTACAGCGTCGTGATGCATGCCAAGCGGAAGTTCGCCATCTACACGGCGGCCAATGTCGATGGGTCCGGCCGCTTCCATGTCAGGCGGCCGCACGACGAGTGGCGCTTCGATCCCCGCATCCCACAGAGCGCGCAGGTCGGCGGCTACTATTACGCCAACAATCAGTTCGATCGGGGCCATCTTACCCGCTACGAGGACATGCAGTTCGGCACCGCGCCGTTGGATGCTCTCGATCGCGCGGCCGATACGCTGCACTACACGAACTGCAGCCCACAGCACGCGAAATTCAATCAGGGAAAGCAACTCTGGCAGGGTCTCGAACAGGACGTGCTGGAGCAGGCCATCGAAGCGCGTGACTTTCGCGCCGTCGTCATGACCGGCCCGGTGCTCGACGATGGGGACCCCGTCTGGGACCGCTTCCCCGGCATCCAATATCCTGTCCGCTACTGGAAAATCGCCGTCGCACTGACGAGCCAAAATCAGCCATTCGCGGCGGGTTTCGTCCTCGACCAGAGCGATGTGATCGCGCAGTTCGGCATCGAAGCGACCGAGGCGCCACCCTTCGCGCCCTTCAAGACCTATCAGGTCGCGATCTCCGAGATCGAGCGCCTGACGGGCCTGACCTTCAGGATGACGGGCGGGCGCTCGCTCAGCGAGGCCGATCCGCTTGCGGATGGCGCACTGCGCCGCTCCGTCCTCTCCCGCGCCGGGCTCGCCACAACGGAAGCAACGGGCGGCGGCGCCGTGCCATATGGCTATGTTCCACTGAGCGACGGCGCGCAGATCGTCGGCCCGAGACCGAGCACGCCGCGCCGCGTTTCGCTCTCGGCATCGACCTTGGCGACCGGCGAGCCGCAGCGGTCGGATCGGCGGCCGCGCAAAGAGTAGCGGGAGGCGCCCGTGTCGATCATCTCCGCCTCGCAGAACTACGAGGCTTGGCTGCGCACGCAATGCGAGGTGGTCAAGAAGGACCTCGACTACAAACACAAGCGGATGACCAGGGACCCGTTCACCTTCCTGCGCGCGACCTTCTATCGGTGGGCCGCCAAGGTCGAAAAATGGTGCCCGGACCTCGCCGACGCACCTCAAGTCTTGTCGGTCGGCGACGCCCATACCGAAAACTTCGGCACCTGGCGCGATGCCGAAAGCCGCCTCGTCTGGGGGATCAACGACTTCGACGAAGCCGCCGTGATCCCCTACGCCTTCGATCTCGTCCGGTTGGCCACCAGTGCAACGCTGGCGCCGAGTCGCTTCCTGTCGAAGGGCGACATCAGCTCTGCCATTCTCGCCGGCTACCGTATCGGGCTGAACCAGCCCAGGCCGACCCTGCTCGACGAGCAGGAAACCTGGATGCGGCCCTATGTGGCCGTCACCGACAGGCAACGGGACAGGTTCTGGTGCGACGTGGATGCTCTGGTCGGCACCGATCCGCCCGATGCGGTTCGGACCGCGACGGCGAGGTTCCTGCCCGAAGATGCCGAGGTGACCGGCTACGTCCGACGCGTCGCCGGGGGCGGCAGTCTCGGGCGACCGCGTTTCGTGGCGGTCGCGACCTGGCGCGGCGGGCGGATCTGCCGCGAAGCCAAGGCGCAAGTCCCCTCGGCCTGGAACTGGGCGCATGGCCAGCCGCTCGACCTGACGGAGTTCATGCAGCTGGCCCATGGCCCCTTCCGCTCACCGGACGCTGTCCTCCAGACCACCGAACGTTTCATCTACCGCCGGTTCGCCGCCGATTCACGCAAGGTCGAGCTCGGTGACGATGCGGGCACGAAGCTGAGCGGCAAGCTGCTGCAGGCTATGGGCTTCGATATCGGGGCCATCCACGCCGCGGACGGCGGGATCGCGCAGACCATCAAGAAGGACCTCGCACGGCGCGGTGGCGACTGGCTCAGGAAGGCGGTGAAGACGACCTCCGTGGC
>CAXTCV010000344.1:0-3604 GCA_964242725.1 uncultured Methylobacterium sp. | reverse complement strand
CGCCGCGGGGCGTGGTCGAGCAGCAGGATCAGCCCGGTGGAGAACCACCAGAGCAGCACCGCGTAGAGCATCGGGGTGGCGTAGGTCCCCATTCTACCAGACCGGCTGGAGGCGGATGTCGGCCGGCAGGGCGTTGGCCTTGACCGGCAGCAGGTAGAGCCGGACGAAGGTCGCGGCGGCCCGGAGGATCTGGACGCCGTGCAGGGCCTTGCCGACGAGACCGCCCCGGGCCTTCGCGTCGGTGATCGCCCTTGAGCAGGCCAGCAGCCGGTCGAGCCCGGCCTTGAACTTCGGGTTGTCGAGATCGAGCTCCAGCGGGAAGGTCTGCTTCGAGATCTCCGAGGTGATCCGGAACACCTTGAAGTCGTAGTCGCTGGGATCGACCCCCAGCGCCTTGTGGAAGGCCGGGCGGTGATGGTCGCGCACGTACATCGTGGCGAAGACCGCGAGCAGGAAGAACCGGATCCAGTAGCGGTTCACGCCGCTCGTGAGCTTCGGGTTCGCCCGCATCAGCAGGGCGAAGGCCTCGCCGTGGCGGAACTCGTCGTTGCACCACAGCTCGAACCACTTGAAGATCGGGTGGATGCGCCGCTCCGGATGCCGCTCCAGCTCGCGGAAGATCGTGATGTAGCGGGCGTAGCCGATCTTCTCCGACAGGTAGGTCGCGTAGAAGATGAATTTCGGCCGGAAGAACGTGTATTTTTTGGACTTGGTGAGGAAGCCCAGATCCACGCCGATGCCGAAATCCTTGAGCGTGTCGTTGATGAAGCCGGCGTGGCGCGCCTCGTCGCGGCTCATGAAACCGAAAAGTTCTTTGATATCTTTATTCTTGGCGCGCTTTCTCATCTCGGCATAGAGCACGCAGCCTGAGAACTCCGCGGTGATCGAAGACACCAAGAAGTCCAAGAATTCCTTCCGCAGCTCGGGCTCCATCTGCGACAGATCGCAGTCGAAATCGGCGTTGCGGGTGAAGTGGCGCTTGTTCGGGTCGGCGCGCAGCTCGGCGATGAGCAGATCCCAGTCGCGCCGCACCGGCTCGACGTTCGTCCGGTCGAGCTCGACGAAATCCGTGGTGTAGAAGCGCGGGCTGAGGAACGTCGTCTCCTGCGCGGCCTTGGTCGATTCGTTGACCGGGGCCTTCGGGATGGGCTGGCCTGAGAGCGGTGCGACGGGTGCGTTCACAGCTTCCTCCGCTCGGAAAAGCTGACCTCGTAGAGTTCGGTCAGTTCGAGATGGGCGATGAGCTTGGTCCAGGCCCGCTCCAGCGGGCCGGCCCGGGTGACGGTGGCGGTGCGGCGCACGGTCAACCGCTCGCCGTAGGGCACCGCGGTCGGTGCGTCGTGGACCTGGACTTCGTCGCCGGGCTCGATCTCGAATCCGGCATCCAGGGTGACGTGGGCGTGCAGGCTCTCGGGAGTCTGCTCGATCTCCACCGTGCAGGGCACGGTGACGGTGCGGCTGCCGAACAGGGCCATCAGCGCAGCTCCGTGACGGGGCCGGCCTGCCCGGGCAGAAGCCGCGCGAAGGCCCCGGCATTGGTCGGCCCGAAGGCCTCCAGCGGCACCTGGCGGCCGGTGGCCTCGTCGGCCAGCGACAGGCGCCCGTCATCGTAGCGGGTCAGGCTGAACGGCTGGTCCGGCCCGAGGCCGCCGCGCTGGCGGGCCTGGGCGAGGCCGCGCAGCGTCCCGCGCAAAAAGCCGTCCTCGCCCGGGCGGATCCAGGCGACGATCTGCCGGTCGGCGATGTTGCGCAGGGCGATGGAGCCGTCGACCTGATCCTCGGCGCGGAATTCGAGCCGCGCCACCGGCTTGGCGGGCGGCAGGGCGACGAGGCCGACACCCTCGCTCCGGCCGATCAGGACCGCCAGCATGGTGAAGCCCATCAGCGCTCCGGCACCGATCATCAGCAGCGCCGGCGCCGGACCCGTGACGGCCCGTGCCGGGACACCCCGTGCTTCGGCTCGGCCGGCGTTCTCCGCCCGATCGCCCATCGCCCCCTCCCCTATTCGGCCGCGACGAGGCGGCCGGGATTCTCGTCCACTCGGCCCATGCGGGCCACCCGGACCGGCGGCGCGGTGCCGTCGGCATGGGCTTCGAGCGCCTGCGCCAGCAGCGCCGACACCGACTCCGCACCCGGGACGGAGCGCAGCATGGGCTCCGTTCGGCTGAGATGCCAGGGCCGGGCATGCGGCCAGAGCTGAAGGTAGGCGATACGGGTACCCGGCCGCAACCGGAGAGGCAGGTCGCCGCTGCCATCCGTGAAGGTACGCAGGGCCGCACCGTCGACCTGGGCGAAGGGCAGGTTGTGGGTCACCGGCAGGGCGATGCCGGTCTGCAGCACGATGCGGCGGTTGGTCACCGTGTAGAGGGTCGTCCGGTGGGTGAGCCACGCGAGCAGCCAGAGCAGCCCCACGGCGCCCCCGCCGGTCAGGAGGGTCGGTCCCAGCACCGTCAGCGCCGCCCCGGGCGAGCCGGCGGCGAGGCCGAAGGCCAGGGCGCAGGCGGTGAACCAACCGATCACCAGGCGGGCATGGAACACCCGCACCAGCAGCCCGGCGGTGGTGGGCGCCCCCTGCCACAGGATGCGCTCGCCCGCCGGCAGCGGGCCGGGCAGTCCCCGCAGGGTGCCCTCGGGGAGAAAATCGCCGCTCATATCAGGGGCTCCGCGCGGGCCGGCGTGGCGTAGAGCGTGCCGGCGCCGAAATACGACATGATCCGCTCCTCCTCCAGGAAGGTGACGCTGTCAGGGTCGCGGGTCTCGGGAATGTCGGCGAACTGGCTGGCCAGCAGCGCCTCGGTCTTGACCGTCTTCGTGAAGCCGCCCGCCCGGCAGAAGGTCGTCGGCATCAGCCGGCGGCCGCCGGTCGTGAGTTCCACCTCGTAGTAGCGGATCAGCGATTCGCCGCGATCCACCCAGACGTCGGTGACGACGCCCGCCACGCCGTTGTCGGTGCCGAACACGGTCATGCCGATCGGGTTCGGGCCGTCCTCGTGCACGACGAAGTTCGTCGCCACCCGCAGGGGCACGATGCGGAACTCGTTGTCCCAGGTCCTGTCGTGCACGTCGTGCCGCAGCACCCAGGAGCCAGGGCCGACGCCGGCCTGGAGGGAGGCATCCGTCCGCTCGTAGGGGGCGCCCGGCCAGGGCTCGACCTTGCGGGCGGGGATGCCGGTCTCGATGTCGTCGCGGCCGTGCACCGCCTGGGGCGCGTAGGTGGTCTCCCCGCCCGGCAGGTGGAAGGCCTTGGAGCGCGGGATCAGGAACGGGTCCGTGGTCTTGCGGAGCCCGACCGCCTCGTTCTCCAGCGGGTAACCCTCCCGCCTGTCCTCGCGGCGCAGCCAGAAGACCAGCCCCGCGAAGAACAGGAAAAAGGCATAGAGCACGACTTGGGCAACGTCGACGTAACCCGTAAGTGCGCCGGTTGGCATGGCTGACCTCCCCGTGTCTCAGGCCGCTCGGCCGGCAAGCTCGCCGGCGATGCGGTCTCGAACCTCTGCACGCGCGTCCTCACGCACCAGCGGCCCGAGCGCGAGGAGCGCGGCGAACAGCAGGGCGATCTCGATGTGGTAGACGATCAGGTAGCCGATCGCGGGCTCGTTCATGC
>CAXTCV010000343.1:0-3607 GCA_964242725.1 uncultured Methylobacterium sp. | reverse complement strand
ATCGTCGAGAGCCTCGGCGCCACCGAGGGCGCGCCGGCGGCGGGCTCGGCCGAGATCGTGGTCGACATCACCACCACGGGGGCGACGCTCAGCGCCAACGCCCTGAAGGTGCTGGACGACGGGATCATCCTGCGCTCCGAGGCCAACCTCGTGGCCTCCCTCCGGGCGCCCTGGGGCGAGGGCCAGCGGGCGGCGTTGCGCACCGTGCTCGGCCGGATCGCCGCCGAGGAGCGCGCCCGCACCACCCGGGAGGTCCGCGCCGCCCTGCCGGAGAGCGGGCGCATCGACCTCGCCACCCTCGCGGGCCTGCACGAGGCGGAACTGCCCTACGGCGCCCCGCTCGGGCCCGGGGGCGAGATCGTGCTGCGCTGCCCGGAGGGCGCGGTCTTCGCCCTCGCCGGGGCGCTGGTCGCGGCCGGGGCGCGGGCCGTGACGGTGCGGCGCGTCGACTACGCCTTCGCGGCCGAGAACCCCCTGGCGGAGCGGCTGCTGGCGCGGCTGTGAGGGGTCGCCCCGATGCCGGAAAGCTGGAAAACTTCCGGGCCGAGGAGTATCTTCTCCGGTGTGGGCGACACGGTGACATTCTGCCTGCCGTAGCACTGTCGTCCCTCGCGGATGACGGGAGCGCCCTGCGGGGGTCCGGCCGGCCCCGCCCCACAGCGTCAGGAGGCTCCGGCCTCCTTTCGCGTTTCCGGGTCCCGAAGCGCAGGGCCGGGTCCAGCGCTCGCAGCGCGCGCCAGAGATCCCGTTGGCGTCGCTACTGCGGTCCCTGCTTGGCGAACTCCCCCAGAACCCCGCGCAGCACCGCGAGGCGCGTGTCGTAGGCGGCGCGCAGGCAGGCGATGTCGGCGCCGCAGGTCCGGCGCTCCTGCAGCCAGGCCTCCTGGTCGTCGCGGAGCTTGGTCTGGCCGCCCATCGGCAGCACCGCCTTCAGGATCTCGAACCGGGTCGCCATCTCGACGTCCCTGTCGTTGAGGGCGAGATGCGCGCAGATCGCCGTCTCGTCGGGGGCCTCGGCCTTCTCGCAGGGAAAACTCGCCGCGTGGGCGGCGGGGCCGAACGCCAGGGCGGCCAGGACCAGGGCGGCGGGGAACGACTTCGACATGGCCGGAGAACGAGCCGGCGGGCGAAAGGCTCCACCCGGCGCGGCGGCGGGGTGAAACGGCCCGGGATCACAGCATCCCCGGATCAGAGGCCCGGCTTGACGATCGCCAGGATCACGATGCCGATCATCAGGAGCGTCGGCACCTCGTTGAGCACCCGGTAGAACCGGGGCGCGCGGGCGTTCCGGTCGGCGGCGAAATCCTTGACCATCCGGGCGAGCCAGCCGTGGATGCCGGTCATCGCCAGCACGAGCAGAAACTTCGCCTGCAGCCAGGGGCTCGCGTAGAAGCCGCTCAGCCCGGCGAGCGCCAGACCGAACGCCCAGGTGGCGATGAGCGCCGGGTTCATGATCGCCTTGAGCAGGCGGCGCTCCATCACCTTGAAGGTGGCCGATTGCGCCTCCGAGCCGGGCGGCAGGCTGGCGTGGTAGACGAACAGCCGGGGCAGGTAGAGCATGCCGGCCATCCAGGCGATCAGGCTGACGACGTGCCCGGCCTTGATCCAGTCGTAGAGCACGGGGGCCTACCCGCGCAGCCGCGCGAGCATGCGCTCGACATGGGCGACCGGCGTCTGCGGCGTGATGCCGTGGCCGAGGTTGAAGATGTGCGGCAGGCCCGCGGTCGCGGCCAGCACCGCGTCCACCGCCGCGTCGAGGGCCGCGCCGCCCGCGATCAGCGTTTCCGGATGCAGGTTGCCCTGCGTGACCGTCGCGGCCGGAACCCGGCCGCGCAGGGCCTTGAGGTCCACGCCCCAATCGACGCCGACCGCGTCGGCGCCGGTCTCGGGCACGACCCGGGCATGGCCCTCGAGCCCCGAGCCGCGGGCGAACACGATGATCTTCGCGTGGGGCACCCGTTCGCGGACCCCCGCGATCATCCGGGCGATCGGGCGCAGGGACCAGCGGGTCAGCGCGTCCATGGCCGCCCCGTCCGGCAGGGCGCTCTCGGCCACGTCGCCCACCGGCTCGACGGTGCCGTCCGCGACCGGCACGGCCTTCGGCAGGGTGCCGGCATGGGATTCGAAGATCTGCACCGCGTCGGCGCCGGCCTCGAGCTGGCGCACGAGGTAGTCGGTCTGCACGGTGACGAGGCGGTCGATCAGGGTGTCGACCAGCGCCGTGTCGCCCTCGGCGAGCGCCCGCGCGGGGGCGAGGTCGGGGGTGCCGCGGCCGCCGATCATGTAGCTCGCCACCGTCCAGGGGGCGCCGCAGAAGCCGAGCAGCGTGGTCTCCGCCGGCAGTTCCGAGCGCAGCCGGGTCACCGCCTCGAAGACCGGGGCGAGGTGCGTCATGACCGCCGGGTCGCCGGCCTCGCGCAGGCGCGCGAACGCCCCCCGGCCGTCGAGCGGATCGAGGCGCGGGCCCTCGCCCTCCACGAAGCGGACGTCCTGGCCCAGCGCATGGGGGACGACCAGGATGTCCGAGAACAGGATCGCGGCGTCGAAGCCGAAGCGCCGGATCGGCTGGAGCGTCACCTCCACGGCGAAGTCCGGGCTGTAGCAGAGGTCGAGGAACGAGCCGGCCTCGGCCCGGGTCGCCCGGTATTCGGGCAGGTAGCGTCCGGCCTGGCGCATCATCCAGGCGGGCGGCGGCCCGACTGCCTCTCCCTCGAGGACGCGCAGCATCGTGCGCTCCGTCCGCGGCGTCCCGGTCATCTGCGCTCCACCCCGCTTGGCCCACCCCGCATGCCCGTCGGCGCGCCTCCTGTCGAGTCGCGCCGCGCCGATCCCCACACAGGCCCCTTCGAAAAGAAAAGAGAGACTCTAGGACTCTGTTTCTTCTCTTGGGGGGGCGAGGTTCGGTGTCGCAAGCGGGTCCACAGGCCGTCCCCGGCGGCGCGCCGTTAACGAGGCTTTAAAGGATTCGCTCCATGTTGCGAGAACGGCCAAGTCCGACAGCGGCTTGCGGACGCCGAGTCCGGTACGCACCCCGATCGCGTCCCGGATTCTCCCAGGCGCCCGGATTCCGCGCGCCCCGATGGCGTAGCTGTGAACGGCGGAGTCGATAAGACGGGGCCCCCGCGCCCTGGACCTGCCCGAAGCCGCATCCTATCCACACTCATCGACTCCCCTGGCGGCCGGCGGTGGATAACGCCCGGCGAGACGAAGGCGACAGGATGGGCCGCAGCTACTTCCACCTTCACCTCGTCTCCGACTCCACCGGCGAGACGCTGATCAATGTCGGCCGGGCGGCGGCCGCCCAGTACGAGGGCGTCTCGGCGATCGAGCACGTCTATCCGCTGGTGCGCTCGGCGGCGCAGCTCGACCGGGTCATCTCGGAGATCCGGGCGGCGCCGGGCCTCGTGCTCTACACCCTGGTGGGCGGCGACCTCGGGGAGCGGCTGGAGGAGGTCGCCCGGGAGACCGGCTCCCCCTGCCTGTCGGTGCTGCGGCCGGTCCACGACCTGCTGCGCGCCTATCTCGGCGCCGAGACCACGGCCCGGCCGGGCGCCCAGCACATGCTCAACGCCGAGTACTTCAAGCGCATCGACGCGATGAACTTCAC
>CAXTCV010000342.1:0-3611 GCA_964242725.1 uncultured Methylobacterium sp. | reverse complement strand
GCGCGGACGGGCTTCCTCGCTACCGGCGAGCTACACCACGTCCAGGGACGCGACCCTCGACCAGCGGCGCGTAGGCCAGAACCCAGCGGTTCAGGGTGGAGTGATCGACCTCCATTCCGCGCTCCAGAAGCATCTCCTCAATGTCGCGGTAGCTCAGCGGGTAGCGCAGGTACCAGGAGACGGCTGGACGATCAGGGCCGCCTCAAAGTGCCGACCCCTGAAGTCGGCCTTGGCGCGCTGCTTGAGTTTGGCGACGAGGGCAGACAGGATCATGGGCCAACTCCAGAACGGAGCGGCACGCTGATCCGGTATGGCTAACGACCCGTGAACGGAGACGCGCTCAGGTTTGCGACAGGCCCGTCGTAGCCCCCCGGCCGGGCCGCCTCCGGGGGCGGCAGCAACCGGGCGGTCGCCGCGATGGTCTCGCCGGGTCGCGGGATCGGCGTCTTGCGGAACGAGACCCGCACCCGGACCGGCCGCGCCTGCGGCGCGAGTCCGGCAAAGCTCTCCACCCGGATCACCAGCCGGGCGCCGACCTCGCGCTCGTCCAGCGCCTCGACCATCCCGGTGAGCGGCCCGATGGTGGTCCGGGCCAGGATCGGCGCGTCCACCTGCGCGACCCGCCAGGTCGCCGCCGCGAAGCCCAGGAACGCGGCCGCCGCCGCCAGCGCCAGGGCCAAGCCGGCCGCGCGCCCAGGAACGGCACCGGCGCCAGGGCGAGGGCGGCCCCGATCAGCGGGGCGGCCAGGACCGGATGGCCGTCCGCCGCCGCGAAATAGACCAGGATCCCGGCCCCGAAGGCCACCGCCAGCCAGGGGAACAGGCGGCGCTGCTCGGCCTCCCGGGCGAGGCCGGCGGCGGCCCAGTCGCGCAGCGCCGGGAGCGCCGCCGCGCGCGGGGCGGCCCGCGTCAGCACGCCCCCCGCCAGCCTCGCGCCGATCCGCCGCATTGCCGCCGCCCCGATCCGCGCGATCTGTCGACGCCGGCCCAGCGATTCCCGGCCCGATTCTTAACCCATCCGCCGGCCCGTGCTACAGCCCGCGCTTCGTGCTAGGGCGCCGTGTCGAGCCCCGCGCCGCTCCGCCGCTCCTCGCGCCCCCTCCCGACCCGCCCCCGAACACACCGGACCGATGTCCTCAGCCGTCGTCACGCGCTTCGCCCCCTCGCCCACCGGCTACCTGCATATCGGCGGGGCCCGCACGGCTTTGTTCAACTGGCTCTATGCCCGCCACACGGGCGGCCGGATGCTGCTGCGCATCGAGGATACCGACCGGGAGCGGTCGACCAAGGGCGCGATCGACGCGATCCTCGACGGCCTCACCTGGCTCGGCCTCGATTGGGACGGGGACGTGATCTTCCAGTTCGCCCGGGCCGAGCGCCACCGGGCGGTGGCCGAGGAACTGCTGGCCGCGGGCCGCGCCTATCATTGCTACGCCACCGCCGCGGAACTCGCGCAGATGCGCGAGTCCGCCCGGGCCGAGGGGCGTGCGCCCCGCTACGACGGGCGCTGGCGCGACCGCGACCCGGCCGAGGCCCCCGCCGGGGTCAAGCCGGTGATCCGCCTGCGGGCGCCCCTGGAGGGCGAGACCGTGGTGGAGGACGCCGTCCAGGGTCGGGTGACCTGGGCCAACAAGGACCTCGACGACCTCGTGCTGCTGCGCTCGGACGGCACGCCCACCTACATGCTCGCCGTGGTGGTCGACGACCACGACATGGGCGTCACCCAGATCATCCGCGGCGACGACCACCTCACCAACGCGGCGCGCCAGAGCCAGATCTTCTCCGCCCTGGGCTGGGCGATCCCGAAGATGGCCCACATCCCGCTGATCCACGGGGCCGACGGGGCGAAGCTGTCGAAGCGCCACGGGGCGCTGGGCGTCGAGGCCTATCGCGACCTCGGCTACCTGCCGGCGGCCCTGCGCAACTACCTCGTGCGGCTCGGCTGGAGTCACGGCGACCAGGAGGTGTTCTCCACGGACGAGATGATCGCGGCCTTCGATCTCGGGTCGGTGGGGCGTTCGCCGGCGCGGTTCGACTTCGCCAAGCTCGCCAACCTCAACGGCCTCTACATCCGCTCCAGCGCCGATGCCGACCTCGTGGCGGCGATCGAGACGATCCTGCCGAATGTCGGGCCCGAGCGCGGCCTCGCTGCGCCGTTGCGGCCGGAGCTGAAGGACAGGCTCACCCAGGCCATGCCGGGCCTGAAGGAGCGGGCCAAGACCCTGATCGAACTCCTCGACAGCGCCTATTACCTCACCGCGCAGCGCCCCCTGACGCTGGACGACAAGGCCCGCGCCCTCCTCTCCGACGAGGGCCGCGCCCGCCTCGCCGGGGTGCGCCCGAGACTCGAAGCGGTGACCGACTGGAGCGCGGCCTCGACCGAGGGCGCCGTGCGCCACTACGCCGAGACGGCGGGCTGCAAGCTCGGGCAGGTGGCCCAGCCCCTCCGGGCGGCGCTCACGGGGCGGACCACCTCCCCGCCCCTGTTCGACGTCATGGCGGTGCTCGGCCGGGACGAGACCCTGGCCCGGCTCGGCGATCAGATGCCGCAGGGCTGAGGCGCGCGCGGGCTGCGAGACCTGCGGACTGCGAGACCTGCGGACTGCGGCCCGGATTTCGCTTGGTGGAATTCGCTTGGCGTCGGGGTCCGGTTGTCACCGACCCCGTTGCTGCTGCAGTGCCGTTTGGGTAACCCATGACAGTGAGCACCCGCAGCATAACGCGCGGTGCTCAGGCCCCCGGGACCGACTCGGGCAGCCCGAGGCCGGCATCCGCCACGTCGCCACAGAAGGGTCCACGATCCATGAGCGTACCCAGCACCATCACCGTGGACGGCAAGACGATCGCGCTGCCGGTGAAATCCGGGACGATCGGGCCGGACGTCATCGATATCGGCAAGCTCTACGCCCAGACCGGCGCCTTCACCTTCGACCCGGGCTTCACCTCGACGGCGAGTTGCGAATCGAAGATCACCTATATCGACGGCGACGAGGGCGTGCTGCTTTACCGCGGCTACCCGATCGAGCAGCTCGCCGAGAAGGGCGACTTCCTCGAGACCTGCTACCTGATGCTGTTCGGCAGCCTGCCGACCGCCGCCCAGAAGGCCGATTTCGACTACCGGGTCACGCGCCACACCATGGTGCACGACCAGATGAACCGGTTCTTCACCGGCTTCCGGCGCGACGCGCACCCGATGGCCGTGATGGTCGCCTCGGTGGGGGCGCTCTCGGCCTTCTACCACGACTCGACCGACATCACCGACGAGAGCCAGCGGATGATCGCGTCGATCCGCATGATCGCCAAGATGCCGACGCTGGCCGCGATGGCCTACAAGTACTCGATCGGCCAGCCCTTCGTCTATCCGAAGAACGACCTCGACTACACCTCGAACTTCCTGCGGATGTGTTACGCGGTGCCGTGCGAGGAATACGAGGTCAACCCGGTCTTCGCCCGGGCGCTCGACAAGATCTTCATCCTGCACGCCGACCACGAGCAGAACGCCTCGACCTCGACGGTGCGTCTGGCGGGCTCCTCGGGCGCCAACCCCTTCGCCTGCATCGCGGCCGGCATCGCCTGCCTGTGGGGGCCCGCCCATGGCGGCGCCAACGAGG
>CAXTCV010000341.1:0-3619 GCA_964242725.1 uncultured Methylobacterium sp. | reverse complement strand
GTGCGCTGGCCCGGCACCCAGACCTCGATGTCGTAGGTTTTTTGGCTCGCGAAGCCCATGTCGCCGGTGCACAGCGTCATCACCCGGTAGGGCAGATCCAGCTTCTTCAGGACCGCCTCCGCGCAGGTGAGCATCCGCTCGTGCTCGGTGGCGGAGTCCTCCGGGCTCGTGATCGAGACCAGCTCGACCTTGTTGAACTGGTGCTGGCGCAGCATCCCGCGGGTGTCCCGTCCCGCCGCCCCGGCCTCGGCCCGGAAGCAGGGGGTGAGCGCGGTGAAGCGCAGGGGCAGTTCGTCCGCGGAAAGAATCGACTCGCGGGCGAGGTTCGTCAGCGGGACCTCGGCGGTGGGGATGAGCCAAAACTTTTCGGCGCTGCCCCGCCCGGCTTCCGCCTCAGTCTGGTCCCGCTCCGCTGCCCGCCCGTCCTGTTTCGCAGCGTCGAGGCCTTTGAAAACGGAGAACTGATCGTCTTCAAACTTCGGCAGCTGTGCCGTGCCGAACATGGCGGCGTCGCGCACCAGCACCGGCGGCGCAACCTCCAAATACCCGTGCTCCTGCGTGTGCAGGTCGAGCATGAACTGGCCGAGCGCGCGCTCCAGCCGGGCGAGCTGGCCCTTCAGCACCACGAAGCGCGAGCCCGAGAGCTTGGCCGCCGCCTCGAAATCCATCAGCCCGGCGGCCTCGCCGAGCTCGAAATGCTCGCGGCCCTCGGTCAGCCGCGCGCGAGTCGAGGCATGGCTGCGGTACAGGACGTTGCCCTGCTCGTCCGCGCCGTCCGGCACGTCGGCCTTGGGCCGGTTCGGGATCGCGGCGAGTTCTTTCAATAGCGCCGCGTCGGCCCGCTCCTGCGCGGCCTTCAGCTCCGGCTCGGCGCCCTTGAGCGCCGCGACCTCCGCCATCAGGGCGGCGGCGCGATCCTCGTCCCTGGCCTTCTTGGCGCCGCCGATCTCCTTGGCGAGCGCGTTGCGCCGCTCCTGGTTGGCCTGCGCGGCCGAGACGGCCGACTTCCGCGCCTCGTCCAGCGCGATCAACCCGGCCGAGAGCGGCGCGAGGCGCCGGCGGGCGAGGTCGCGGTCGAAGGCGTCCGGGTTGTCCCGGATGGCGCGGATGTCGTGCATGGAATCGGCTCGGGTCGTCGGCGCGGCGTCGGCGCGCGGGCCCCGCTTTGCCGCATCGCGTCCGGTGGGACAAGCGGAGGGGACACCCGGACCGGACGTCAGGCCTTCGGGGGCGCGACCTTGAGCTGGTCGATCGCCCAGAGCCAGGTGCCGTCCGCCTGCTCCCGGGCGAGCTCCACCGACAGCGCCCCGTGGGGCAGCAGCGCGAAGGTTAGGGCGAGGGGACCGTTGCGCAGGGGCGGCAGCGTCTCCGGCATCGGGAAGTCGGATTTCCGCGCCAGGAGGTCGGCGTAGAAGCGCCGGATCTCGGCATGGCCCGTGGCCGCGACCCGGCCGGCGGCCAACACCGCCTCCGGCTCGTAGAGCGCGACGAGACCCTCGACGTCGCCCGCATTGGCCCGTCGGTTGAACAATTCGGCCAGCGCCTCCGGGGCGCGGGCGGGCTCGCGCGTCGCATCCGACATGGCGTCTCCTCGTCCGGTGGTCGCGATCGGGTCGTGCTGCGGAAATGCGCCGGGTGGCCGATCTTTCCGCGGGGCGGTTCATTTCAGGCGCGTGCCGTCGCGATCCGTCACCGAGACGGACACCGGGATCCCGGCCTTCACGCTCTCCGAGACGGTGCAGAAGCGCTCGAACTGCTCCAGGACCCGGTCGATCCGCGGCATCTCGGGCGCCGCGGCGCCGAGCCGGATGCGCACGTCGATCCCGGCGATGCGGAGACGGCCCTCGGCGTTGCGCGCCACCCGGCATTCCGCCTCGGCGGCGACGCCCCGCGCATCCTGCCGGAACTTGCCGAGGGCGAAGACCAGGCTGGCACACAGGCAGTTCGCCACGCCGGAGATCAGCAGCTGCTCGGGGACGGGCCCGGTCCCGCCGCCGATCGGAGCCGCCTCGTCGGTGAGGAGGTCGGGCAGGGCGGCGCCGAAATCGACGGTGAAGACGTAAGCCCCGACCTGGGTGATCCGGATCGTCGGTCCCGCGTCCATCGGCGCCCTCCCGGGCTCCCGCCCTCGCGGAGGATCCAACGCCCGATCCGGGGCCGCGTTCGGCACCGGGCCGAAGCCATCGTCGGCCGGGTGATTTCCGCAGCCGAACGCCGTAGTACGGTCGCGCGACAGAACCGGCAGCGAACCCCCCCGATGACGAGCCCCGCGACCCTCTACATCTTGATGCCGCTCCTGGAGCGCATCGCCACCGCGCTGGAGCAGGCCGCCCCCCCTGCCCCGCCGGCCTTCGACCCCGACGCCGCGGACGCCTTTTTGTGGGGGCCGGAGTGCCGGCTCACCCCGGTGCCGGAGGTGGCCCGGGTGGAGATGGGGCTTCTCACCGGCATCGACCGGGCGCGCGACACCCTGGTGGAGAACACCCAGCGCTTCGCCCGGGGCCTGCCGGCCAACAACGCCCTGCTGTGGGGCGCCCGCGGCATGGGCAAGTCCTCCCTGGTCAAGGCAGCGCATGCCGAGATCAACGCCCGCCGCCCCGCGGGCAGCCTGCCCATGAAGCTCGTGGAGATCCACCGCGAGGATATCGAGGCCCTGCCGGACCTGATGGCCCTGCTCCGGCCCGATCCGCATCGCTGGCTCGTCTACTGCGACGACCTCTCCTTCGACGGCGACGACACCTCCTACAAGTCGCTGAAGACCGCTCTCGACGGCGGCATCGAGGGCCGGCCGGCCAACGTCCTGTTCTACGCCACGTCGAACCGCCGCCACCTGCTCGCCCGCGACATGGTCGAGAACGAGCGCTCGACCGCGATCAATCCCGGCGAGGCGGTGGAGGAGAAGGTCTCGCTCTCGGACCGGTTCGGCCTCTGGCTCGGCTTCCACAAGTGCAGCCAGGACGAGTATCTGGCGATGATCCGCGCCTATGCCGACCGCTACGGCCTCGACCTGCCGCCGGAGCGCCTGCGCGCCGAGGCGCTGGAATGGGCCACCACCCGGGGCTCCCGCTCGGGCCGCACGGCGTTCCAGTTCATCCAGGATCTGGCGGGGCGGCTGGGCAAGGAGATGGATTGAGGGCGGCCTAGCGCCCGCTCGACCCGAACCCCCCCGCGCCCCGCTCCGAGCCCGGGTCGGACGCGTCATCGAGCACGGTCAGCACCGGCCGGGCGATTCGCGTGAACACGAGTTGGGCGATCCGCTCGCCCGGCTCGATCCGGACCGGCTGCGACGCGTCGCGGTTCCAGGCCGAGACCATCAGCGGCCCCTCGTAATCCGCGTCGATAACGCCGGTGCCGTTGCCGAGCACCAAGCCGTCCCGGTGTCCGCGCCCCGACCGCGGAAAGATCAGTCCGCACCAGGCGCGGTCGCGGATCAGCACGCTGAACCCCGCCGAGATCAAGGCCGGCTTGGCCTGGGGCCCGAGGATCAGGGGCGCGTCCAGGCAGGCATGCAGGTCGAGACCCGCCGCGGCGGCGGATCCCCAGCACGGAAAGCCCCAGCCCGGCAGCCGCGGGTCGAGCAGGCGCAGGCCGACTTCGGGCAGGTTGACGGGGGGCAGGT
>CAXTCV010000340.1:0-3627 GCA_964242725.1 uncultured Methylobacterium sp. | reverse complement strand
CGATGAACAGCCGGTCCTCGCCGGCATCGAGCATCCGGCAGAGATAGTAGAGCGCCGCGTCCGGATCCGAGCCGCGCACGGTCTTGTGCAGGGCCGAGATCAGGTTGTAGTGGCCCTCCTGCGCCTTGTCGTAGATCGGCGCCCGCCGCTGCACGATTCTTTGCAACTCTTCGGCATCGAGGGTCTCGCCCGGTCGCGCCGAGCGCCAGACCTCCTCGGCAAGCGTCAGCGCCGCCCGGCCGTCGCCGTCGGCCATCCGCACCAGCACGCCGCGGGCCTCCTCGGTGAGCGGCAGGGGCTGCCCGGTCAGCGCCTCGGCCCGGACCAGCAGCCGGGCGATCGCCCCCGGATCGAGGGCGCGGAACAGCAGCACCCGGGCGCGGGACAGGAGCGCCGCGTTCAGCTCGAACGAGGGGTTCTCGGTGGTGGCGCCCACCAGCGTGACGGTGCCGTCCTCCATCACCGGCAGGAAGGCGTCGAGCTGCGCCCGGTTGAACCGGTGGATCTCGTCGACGAACAGCAGGGTCGCCTGCCCGGTCGCCCGGCGCCTGCGGGCGGCCTCGAACACCCTGCGCAGCTCGGGCACCCCGGAAAAGATCGCCGAGATCTGTTCGAAATGCAGGTCGGTGCCCCGGGCGAGCAGCCGCGCGACCGTGGTCTTGCCGGTGCCGGGCGGTCCCCAGAAGATCAGCGAGCCCAGGCTTTTCCCGCGCAGGAGGCGCGTGAGGCTGCCGCCCTCGCCGGTCAGGTGCTCCTGGCCGACGACCTCGGTGAGGCTCTGCGGCCGCAGCCGGTCCGCGAGGGGCCGGGCTGCCTCGGGGCCGGGAGCGCGCCCGGGATCCGGCGGGGGTGGAGGCTCCGCGGAGGCGAACAGGTCGGACATCCGCGCATCAACACCGGGCGCGGGCGGAGGCGCAAGCCGGCCGCCCGCGATCGCGCGGGATCAGCCCCCGAACACCGAGGTCAGGACCTCGCCGTTGCGGTTGATCGCGACCTCCCAGGAATTGAGGCTGTTGCGGGTGACCCGGTCGAGATCCTTGGTGGTCGCCATCGGCACGCCGTTGACCGCCACGATCAGGTCGCCCCGCTGCAGCCCGACCCGGGCCGCGATCGAGTTCTCGTCCACCGCCTGCACGGCCACGCCGTCGGCGGGGAAGTCGACCTGCATCTCCTCGGCCACGGCCGGCGAGGTGTTGACCAGCGTCGCGCCCAGGAAGGGCGAGCGGGTCTTCACCTTGAGCACGTCGCGCGGGCGCGTCTCGGGGGCCGGGGCGAGCTTGACCGCGACGGTCTGGCGGGCCGTGCCGCGCAGGATCCCGAACCGGGCCTGGCCCTGGACGCCCTTGAGCGCGAAGCGGTACCCGAACGCCTCCGGGTCGGCGACCTCCTGGCCGTCGACGGTGAGGATCAGGTCGCCGCGCTTCAGGCCCGCCTCCTCGGCCGGGCTCTTGGACTGCAGGCTCGCCACCAGCACGCCGGTCGGATGGTCGAGGCCCATGCTGTCGGCGATGTCGGGGGTGACGCTCTGGATGCGCGCGCCCAGCCACGGCCGGCGGACCACGCTCGCCCCTTCGCGGGCCGCCTCGACCACCGCCTTGACCATGCCCACCGGGATCGCGAAGCCGATGCCGTGGCTGCCGCCCGACTGCGAGTAGATCGCCGTGTTGATGCCGACCAGCTGGCCGCGCAGGTCGACCAGCGCGCCGCCCGAATTGCCCGGGTTGATCGCCGCGTCGGTCTGGATGAAGTACTGGTAGTCCGCCGAGCCGACCTGCGTGCGCGCCAGCGCCGAGACGATGCCCTGCGTCACCGTCTGGCCGACGCCGAACGGGTTGCCGATCGCCATCACGAAATCGCCGACCTCGAGGGCGTCGGCGTCGCCGAAGGGCATCGGCACGAGGTTCTTCGGCGGCTCCTTGATCCTGAGCACGGCGAGGTCGGTGCGGGTGTCGCGCATCACGATGGCGGCCTCGAACTCGCGCCGGTCCGCCAGCGCGATCCGTACCTCGTTCATGTTGTCGATGACGTGGTTGTTGGTGATGACGAGCCCGTCGGCATCGACGAGCACCCCCGAGCCCAGGGATTTCTGGGCCCGGTCGCCCCGCGGTCCCCGGCCGCCCTCCGGCTCCCCGAAGAAGCGGCGCATGAACTCCTCCATGGCGCTGGAGCGCGCGCTGGCGCTCTTCTCCACGTGGGAGGCGTAGACGTTCACCACCGAGGGCGCGGCCCGCTTCACCACCGGGGCGAAGGAGAGCTGCACGTCGGCCTTGCTGAGCGGCACGGCCTTGGCCGTCCCGTCCCTGGCGGCCTCCCGCGCCTCGGTGCGCGCCATCTGGGCCGCGGCCGGGCCGGCGGCCATCAGGACTGCGACGAGGGCGGGCAGGGCGAGGCGGTTCGGCATGCAGGGCTCCGGCGTCAGGGCGGGCACGCCGTCCAGGCCGGGACGAGGGGGCGCGCCGCGCACCCCTACGCTATCGGGACCGATTGCGGCAGGTCCACGACACCTTCGCCGCAAGGGGCCGGGATCATCCGGTCAGGCGATCTCCTTGCCGCGTCCTCGGCTCTTCCTGGCGGACGGGGGCGGCGCCGGCGCCGGCTCCGGTTCGACGGTCGGCACGGCGGTCTCCGGACGCTGCTGTAGTTGTCCGAGCCCCAGAGAGCGGGCCAGCTGTGAGCGTTGCTCGGAATACGTCTGGGCCGTCATGGGGTAGTCGACGGGAAGGCCCCATTTGGCGCGGTAGGCTTCGGGGGTCAGCCCGCGCAGGGTGAGGTGACGGCGCAGCGTCTTGTAGGGCTTGCCGTCCTCGAACGAGATCAGGAAGTCCGCACTCACGGAGCGCCGGATCTCCTGCGCGGTCACCCGGGCGACCGGCGCGCCGCCGCCGCCGGAACAGAGGCCGCGAAGCGTCTCGTGAACATCGGTGAGGAGCTTCGGCAGATCCGCGCTCTGAATGTGATTGTGGATCACGTAGGCCGAGACGATCTCGGAGGCGAGCGTGACGAAGCGGATGTTGCTGTCGTTCGGTTGAACCATGTCTTGAGCGTTGCCTTCCCGTGTTGACGAAACTCGCCAGAACGCAAGCACTGCGTCGCGACTCGGTCGCTCGATACAAGCGCATTTGCCCGCTTGGTCAAGTCGCAATTCCGAATCTGACCTGTAGTAGCGAACAAGAGGTAAGAATAGCGGTCCCAGAAATTCAACCTGAAGGAAAACGGTCTGATAGAAAGTTATTTGTGCGCAATCGATATTGCCGCGCCGGTCGTCTGACGCGACCGCGCCGGCTCTTTACATGCGGAACGCGACGACAGGGCGGGCGGGAATGGGTCAGCGCGTTGCAGGGGGGGCTGAGCATGTCCACCGAGCGCGGGGATCGAAGACGATCCCAGCCGTGACGACCATCGGCGACGCGAGCCGCGGCCCGGGTGGGGGCAAGGTGTCTCGAGCGGCGGGTCGGATTCCGGCGGCCCGTGCGACGGCCGAGGGATTGAACGGCGGCGGACACCCGGAACGCAGAACCCCCGCGGGATCTGTCGATCCTGCGGGGGTTTTGGGTTGGGTGTGTGGTGTGTTGAGGTTGGTTGCGGGGACAGGATTTGAACCTGTGACCTTCAGGTTATGAGCCTGAC
>CAXTCV010000339.1:0-3629 GCA_964242725.1 uncultured Methylobacterium sp. | reverse complement strand
TCTCGGCGAAGCGCTTGGTGACGCCGAGCTGCGAGACCGGCTCGATCGCCTTGTCGGTGGAGATCATCACGAGCGCCCGGGCGCCCGCCGCCACGGCGGCCTCGGCGACGTTGATCGAGCCGAACACGTTGGTCTTGATGCCCTCCTGCCAGTCCCGCTCCAGGTAGGGCACCTGCTTGAGCGCGGCGGCGTGCAGGACGTAGTCCGGCCGGAACGCCGCGATGACCTCATGCGTGCGCGTCCGGTCGCGGATGTCGGCCAGCACGCCGGTCACCGCGGCCTCGGCGGCCAGGATCGCCGGGTGGGTGAGGATGCCGTGCAGCGCCGGCTCGGAGGAATCGAGCACCAGCACCGCCGCGGCCCCGAAGGCCACGGCCCGCAGGCAGATCTCCGAGCCGATCGAGCCGCCGCCCCCCGTCACCACCACCCGGCGGCCGGTCAGGAACGCCTCCAGCCGCGTCCGGTCGATGGCGACCGTGGGGCGCAGCAGCAGATCCTCGATCTCCAGCGGCGCCAGTTCGGGGCCCTGCGCGCCCTCGCCGAGCCCGACCACCCGGGCGAGCGGCAGGCCGAGGCGGCGGGCGCGGGCGAGGAGGTCGTCGGGGGCGGCCTCCGGCACCAGGGCGCTCGGGGCGGCCACCAGCCGCCGCACCGGCTCGCCGCCGGCGGCCAGGTCCGCCACCACCCGTTCGAGATCCCGGAAGCCGCCGAGCACGGGCACGCCGCGCATGAACTGCCCGGTCTCGTCCGCCCGGGGCGAGAGGATCCCGCGGGGCGCCAGCTTCCTGACCGAGCCCGCCTCGATGGCGCGGATCAGCACGTCGAGATCGGCGCCGCGCCCGAGCAGCAGGGTCGGGACGGTGGCGGCCCGGGCGCTGGATTGCCGGGAGCGGGTGTCCTTGAGGTACCGGAAGGCGAGCCGCGTCCCCCCGAGCAGAAAGATCTGCAGGACCCAGTACAAGAGAATCGCGATCTTGCCGAAGAAGTAGAAGCCGTACAGGTCCGCGGAGACCAGGACCCAGTCGGTCACCAGCAGGGCGAGGGCCAGCACGCTCGCGGCGCGGACGATGCCGGCGAGATCCTGCAGGGAGGCGAAGCGCCACTTGGTCCGGTACAGCCGGAAGCGGACGTAGACGAGGCCGGCGAAGGCCAGGAACGGCGGCAGCAGCAGGGGCAGGGCGTGCAGGCGCTCGTCCAGCATTCCGCCCTGGAAGCGGAACAGGAAGGTGAGCACCACGGCGGCGGCGGTCGCCGCGAGGTCGTGGGCCACCATCACCGCGGTCTTGTAGAGGCGCTGCTGCATCGGGGGCCGGATGGGGTGCCGCGGGGTATCCGCCGCGCCACCGGTCCTGTCAACGCGCGGCATCGGCGCCGCGCCACACGGACGCGCGACCGCCGGGGCGGGCGCGGTACCGCCTACTTGACGAACGCGCCGGTGAAGCCGGTCTTGAAGTTCTTCCGGTAAACACGGCCCTTGACCGGGTCGAGCTTGTCGACGAGCACGATGCGGACGCGTTCGTTGAAGTCTTCGGTGGTCACGGTCTGTGCACGACCGGTGATCAAGGTTCGGGCCATCATCGTCTCCGCAGCGTCGCCCATGGCACAGGATTGCGCGGAGGGTCCGTTTTACTTGGGGCTCGGGCGGCCGTTTACAATCGCGACCGATGACAAACCGCCGAATCCGGGTCGCACACGCGGCTCGGGTCAGCGCCCGGGGCACCGTCCATCACGCATCGTGCCGGCAACCGGCCTTCGGGCCGATGCCTCTATGGCGGCGTCCGTTCGGCCCGCCCGGCGAGCGCCACGTAGAACCCGAGCCCGTCCTGACCCGGCAGGGTCTGCAGGCGCTCGATCAGGCCGCGGCGCTTCGCGTCGAGGAGCAGGCGCCCGGCCGGCTGGAACAGGGTCTCGCCGCCGCCCTCGGGGGGCTGGTCGAGCCGGATCGCCACGGTCTTGCCCTTGGCGAAGCGGCTGCGCTCCAGCATGTCCTTGAGCGAGGCCTCGGCGGTGGCCCGGTTGGCGCCGCGCAGGTCGAGCACCGAGTCCGCGTCCGTCACACCGAGGGAGCCGCGCAGCTTGGCCGCGTAGAAATCTTCGAAATGGGGCAAGTCGGTGCCTTGGTGCTCTGGCGGGCCGGGGACGCCGGCCGTTGCGATCGGGTGCGGCTCAGAAGCTGAGGCCGCGATAGATGTCGCGCACCGGCACGGCGCCATCAAGCTCCGGCAGCGTCACGGTGCCCTCGAGCCCGAGCGCCGTCACGCTCCCGTCCGCCGCGTCCCGCCGCCAGAGCTCGCCCCGGGCCTCGTCGGAATAGACGATCAGCAGGACCGCGAGGCCCGGCACGGTCCGGCAGAAATCGATCTTGCGGCCGCGGTCCAGGCTCATGGTCGAGGGTGACAGCACCTCGGCGACGAGGAGCGGATCCGACGGGTAGCCGTCCGGCAGGGGCGGCCCGCAGGGCACGACCACGTCGGGGATCGGCGCGGCATCGTCCAACGCCGCGCTGAGGATCGCCAGCCCCGGATCGGCGCCGCAACCGCGTTCCTGGGCCATGGCGTCGAGCCGTTGCGCAACAGTGAGCACAAGGCGCTGGTGCCGGGCGCTCGGGGGCGCCCTGCGCACGGGTTCGCCGACGAGCAGCTCCCAGCGCTCCTCCTCCGGGCGCGGCTCCACCCAGCGCCTGTATTCGGCGACGCTCATGCGCGCCTCGCGCTTCACAGCCAATGCCATGACGGCCTCCGATTCCGTCGCGGAGGCTAGCACGGGGCGGCCCCGTCGGCGACGGATTCAGTCGGCGTCGCGCTGCGCGCTCGCGAGGGCCGTGCCGGCCTTCAGGAAGCGCTGCGGGTCGACCGGCGCGCCGTCGATGCGGGTCTCGTAGTGCAGATGCGCCCCGGTGGAGCGCCCGGTGGAGCCGACGGCGCCGACCACGTCGCCCGCGGCGACGCGCTGCCCCGGGCGCACCGCGATCCGGGCCAGATGGCCGAACCGGGTGGTCAGGCCGTGACCGTGATCGATCTCCACCATGTTGCCGTAGCCGCCCGCGGCCTCCGCGGCGATCACCCGGCCGGGGGCGGTGGCGCGGGCGGGTTCGCCGTATTCCGCCTTCAGGTCGAGCCCGGTATGCAGGGCGAGGCCGCGGGTGAACGGGTCGAGCCGCGTGCCGAACGGGCTCGATACGGTCGCCGCGCCCCGGATCGGCCGGGCCAGCGGCAGCGCGGCGGCCGTCAGGCGCAGGCGTTCGCTCTCCACCAGCGCCCGGCGGGCCAGGGCGAGGCCGGACTCGAAGCCCGCCGCGTCCAGGATGCTTGCGTCGAGGGGAACCAGCGGGCCGCCGAGGCCCGCGACCGGCGCGTCGAACCGCCCGGGATCGACACCGGTCCGGCCGATCAGGCCGCGCATCCGATGGACGGCGTCGCCGGCTCGCGTGGCCAGGGCGGCGAGGTGCTCCCCTTGCGCCGCCTGCAGACCCGCGAGGCGCGCCTCGAGCCGGATCAGGCCGGTCTCGGCCTCGAGGGCGCTCCGGCGCGGCAGGGGCTTGTCAAGACGGGCCGGTGCGGACCCTTCGCCGGGGCGCAGGAAGGGCTCGTCGTCGGCCGCATCCAGGCCCGCACGGGACTCCTGGCCCG
>CAXTCV010000338.1:0-3647 GCA_964242725.1 uncultured Methylobacterium sp. | reverse complement strand
AGCCGCACCGGCAGGGTGTGGCCGTTGCGGCGGCGGAGGTCGAGGTCGAAGCGGTCGGTGCGGACCTCGCCGGGCAGGCCGGCGGCGCGCACGAGGACATCCGCCTCCGGGGCGATCTCGGTGAGATGCGGGCCGCCGTGGCCGACGCTCGCCAGATCGTAGCCGAGCCAGGCCGCCAGGGTGGCGTTCATGTAGACGATGGCGCCGGCCGGATCGATCGACAGGAAGCCCGCCGGGGCGTGGTCCAGATAGTCGATCGCGTGCTGGAGTTCCTGGAAGACGTTCTCCTGCCGTTCGCGCTCGGCGGTGATGTCGGCCACCGTCCAGAGCGAGGCGGCCCGGCGCGGACGCGCGAGCGGCCGGACCGAGACCCGGTACCATCCGAAGCCGCGCTCTCCGGTGACCGGGCCTAGCGGCGGCGACATCCGGACCTCCTCGGTATGGGCCCGGGCGTCGCGCGAGGCCTGCGACAGGCGGTAGACCGCCTCGGAGACCTCCGGCGGCCCGACCAGGATGCGCTCCATGGGCACGAGGTTCGAGAAGGTGTCGCCGCCGGCGATCCGCAGATAGGCCTCGTTGGCGTAGATCAGCCGGCCGCCATCCTCGACGACCAGCGCCCCGTCGGGGGAGGCGTCGACGATGCCCTTGGTGATGTCGTCCCGGGCGGCGCTGCCGCTGAGCTGGAGCGCCCCGATCGCCAGGGCGAACAGGAAGAACACCCCCGCCATCGCCAGCAGGGCCAGCAGCCAGACGATCAGCGACTGCGCCTGCTCGTTCGCCACGAACGACAGGCCGATGGCCGCCCCGACCAGAAGGCCCGCCAGCACCAGCAGCAGCCCGACCCGGCCTGGCTGTTCCGAGCGGTCGATGGAACCGGTCGCCTGCGGCGCAGCCGCCGGCGAACCCGGACCCTGCGTGCCGGGGACCGGCAGCCCGGAATTCTGCGGGCCTGCGGCGGGCGCCGGAGGTCCAGTGACGTCGGCCATCGGCTTCATTCCAGAACGAGTCCCCCGTTAGGCCCGCCGGCCCTATCAGGGCAAGGGCGGCGCGGCACTACGCGCGTCGCGCCAAGTTTCAGTTCAGCCTCGCGAAAAAAGGTGGACGAAGCGTGGCTTTCTTCACCCCGGGTCCGCGGCCGTGATCGTCGCCCGCCTGGACCGGAGGCTAGCGCATCATGCCGGACACCGGAACCGGCACGATGCGCTAGATTATTGATCGGCATCGCCTTTTTCCGAAAGCCGGCAGCCGCCTTCCGGGGCGATGCCTACGCCGCCCGTTTCCGCAGGCGCAGGACGAAGCCGATCACCTCGGCGACCGCGCGGTAGTGCTCGGCCGGGATCTCGCGGTCGATCTCCACGGTGGCGTGCAGCGCGCGGGCGAGCGGCGGGTTCTCGATCACCGCGACACCGTGCTCGGCCGCCACCGCGCGGATCCGCAGGGCGAGGCTGTCGATGCCCTTGGCGACGCAGACCGGCGCCGCCATCCCGGCCTCGTAGCGCAGGGCCACCGCGAAGTGGGTCGGGTTGGTCACCACCACGGTGGCGGTGGGCACCGCGGCCATCATCCGCTTCTTCACCCGGGCCATCCGCAACTGCCGCAGGCGTCCTTTGACCTCCGGGTTGCCGTCCGACTCCTTCATCTCCTGCTTCAGCTCCTCCTTCGACATGCGGTGGCGCTTGCGCCAGCGGAACCGCGCGTAGAGGGCGTCGCCCAGCGTGATCGCCAGGTGGATGCACAGCATGCCGGCGAGCAACCGCAGGCTGAGGGACAGGATCGCCGGCAGCGACGTGGCGGGGTCGATCTGGGCGAACGCCTCCAGCCGGTCGCGGTCGTTCCACAGGAGGACGCCGCCGACCACGCCCACGGCGCCGATCTTGGCCAGCCCCTTGCCGAACTGGAACCACGCCTCGACGCCGAGCAGGCGCTTCACGCCGGCCATGGGCGAGAGACGCTCGAATTTCGGCATCAGCGTCTCGGGGCTGAAGACCAGCGGGTGCTGCAGGAGGCCGGCGGCGAGGCCTGCGGCGGCGGCGAGCCCCACCGGCACGGCCACCGCCTGGAGCCACAGCCAGAGGCCCTGCACCGCCGCGGCCCGCATGGAGGCGGCGTCGTCCGGGAGGGTATGGGCGTTCGCCAGATAAGCCTTGAGCCCGTGCAGCAGGGTCCGGGCGATGCCCGGCGCCGCGAGCATCAGCGCGAGGGTGAAGGCCCCCAGGATCGCGAAGGTGTTGATCTCGGTGCTGCTCGCGACGTCGCCGCGCTCGATCGCCTGGTCGAGCCGCCGCTGGGACGGCGCCTCGGTCTTGTCCTCGTCGTCCGCGCCCTCGGCCATCCCGCGTCTACCTCAGCGCCCCACGGACTCGGCGAGATACCGGCCCATGTCGTCCAGGAAGACGCCCATCATGACGCCGAGGCAGCCGATCAGGATCACCATGCCCGCCAGCACCGAGGCCGGCACCGCCAGGAAGAACACCTGGAGCTGGGGCATCAGTCGCGACAGCACGCCGAGCCCGAGATTGAACAGGATGCCGAAGGCGATGAACGGCCCGGAGATCTGCATCGCCAGGGTGAAGCCGCGGGCGAGCGCCCGGGTGGCCAGCATCAGGGCGTCCGAGAAGGCCGGAACCCCGTCGGGGGGCAGCACCACGTAGCTGTGGGCCAGGCCCTCGATGGCGAGGTGGTGCAGGTCGGTGGCGAAGATCAGCGTGATCCCCAGGAGCGACAGGAAGTTGCCGATCGCCACCTGCTGGCCGCCCTGGCTCGGATCCACCGTCATCGCGTAAGACAGGCCGAGCTGCGCCGAGATGATCATGCCGGCGGTCTGAAGGGCCGCCAGCACCATCCGCACCGAGAGGCCGAGCACCAGCCCGACGATCGTCTCCCCGAACAGGAGACCGATCAGGCGGGGCCCCGCGAGACCCTCCGTGCCGCCGAGCAGCGGGCGCACGGTCGGGAACAGCACCAGGGTGGTGAGCAGCGCGAAGGCCAGCCGCAGGCGCGGCGACACCATCTGCTCGCCGATCCCGGGCATCAGCATGATCAGCGTGCCGACGCGCGCGAAGGTGATCAGGAAGGCCGAGGCGATCCCGGGCAGGAGCAGGTTCATCGCCGCCCCTATGGCACGCCGATTGGGCCCCTGTCGTGACCGGACCGGGCCTCACTGGCCCGCCGCGATCCGGGCGGCGATGCGGGTCATGTAGCCGGCCATGGCGTCGCCGATGAAGGGCAGCATCAGCAGCAGCGCGGCGAACACCGCCACGACCTTGGGCACGTAGATCAGCGTCTGCTCCTGGATCTGGGTCAGGGCCTGGACCAGCGAGACCGCGAGGCCCACCGCCAGCGAGACCAGCATCAGCGGTCCGGCGATCTTCAGGAACACGAAGATGCCGTCGCGGGCGACGTCGAGGATGGCGAGTCCGGTCATGGTGACGACGGGTCCGAACGGGGAAAAGTCAGGGATTCGAAAGGTCCGGGACCTTGCGCGGGTGCAGGGCGGCGCCCTGCTGTCGGCCGATGCCCGACCACATCGGGGCTCCGCCCCGATCCCCCGCCAAAGGGCTTGCCCTGTGGGATCCGCATCAGATCTGCATCCGCATGATCTCCTCGTAGGCGGAGATCATGCGGTCGCGCACGGCGACCATGGTCTG
>CAXTCV010000337.1:0-3663 GCA_964242725.1 uncultured Methylobacterium sp. | reverse complement strand
ACCCGTCCGAGTTCGATCCGCGCAAGTATCTGAAGCCCGCCATGGAGGCGATGACGAAGCTGTGCAAGCAGCGCTTCGAGGAGTTCGGCACCGCCGGCCAGGGCGCGAAGATCCGGCCGATCTCGGTCGCCGAGATGGCCAAGCGCTACGCCAGCGGCGCCCTCGATCCGAAGATCGGCGCCCGCTGAGAGCGTCCAGATCCTGGCCATGAGCACCCTTTCGCGTCTCGCCCTCCTCGGGCCACACGGCCTCGATGCCGACGGCATGGAGGGGTTCGTGTCGGCCCTGAAGGCCGCTTGCGCCGCCGGCGACGTTGCCGCCGTGATCCTGCGGCTCGCGGCCGCCGACGAGCGCGGGCTGACCGCCCGCGTCAAGCAGGTCGCGCCGGTGGCGCAGGAACACGGGGCTGCCCTGGTGGTGGCCTGTCCGGGCTTCACCGGCGATCTCGCCGCGGTGGCGATCCGCGGGGGCGCCGACGGCATCCATGTCGACAAGCCCCGGGACCTCAAGGAGTTGCGGGATCGGCTGCGCGACGGGCGGATCCTGGGCGCCGGGGGCCTCGAGACCAAGCACGGCGCCATGGAGGCCGGCGAGGCGGGCGTCGATTACCTGATGATCGGCGGCCTCTATCCGGACGGCGTCGCGCCAGACCCGGAGACGGTTCTGGCGCGCGTGTCCTGGTGGGCGGAGATCTTCGAGACACCCTGCATCGCCGTCGCGACGAACGCCGACAAGATCGGCCCCCTATCGGCCACGGGGGCGGAGTTCGTCGGGCTCGAGAGCGCACTGTGGCTGCAGGATCCCACTTTCGTCGGGCGCGCGCAGCAGGCGCTCCAGCAGGCGCCGGCGCAATGAGGCGGGTGACAGGTCCGGCGATGGCCCTGGCCGTCGCGCTGGTGGCGCCGCCGGCCTGGGCGGCCGCGGGGCCGGCCGACCCGTCGAAGAGCGCCACGCCGCTGCCCGGATCGTCCAGCCCCCCGCCCGGCAAGAAGTCGATGCCGGAGCTGCCGAGCCCCTACACGCCGAATTACACGCGGGGCGCCGTCCCGCCGGCCAACGGCCAGCCGCCGGACCTCGCCTACGGGGCGTACCAGCGCGGCCAGTACGTGACCGCCTTCCGGGAGGCGACCAAGCGCATCGAGGCGAATCCCAAGGATGCCGCCGCGATGACGCTGCTCGGCGAGCTGTACAACCAGGGCCTCGGCGTGAAGCAGGATCCGGTGAAGGCGGCCGAGTGGTACAAGGTCGCCGCGGCCCAGAATGACGCCGCCGCCATGTCGTCCCTCGGGCTGATGGCCCTCGACGGGCGCGGCATGCCGAAGGACATCAAGGCGGGCCGCCGCTGGCTGGAACAGGCCACCGCCCAGGGCTCACCCACCGCGGCCTACAATCTCGGATTGATCCTGATCGGCACGGGTGCCACGGCCGACGAGGCCGCGGCGGTCGCCCAGTTCCGCAAGGCCGCCGATGCCGAGATCGGGCCGGCCCAGCACGACCTCGGCGTGCTCTACCTGCAGGGGCGCGGCGTGCCGAAGGATCCCGGCAAGGCGGCGGCCTGGTTCCGGCGCGGCGCCGACAACGGCGATCTCGCCAGCGAGATCGAGTACGCCATCCTGCTGTTCAACGGCACCGGCGTGACCAAGGACGAGCGCTCGGCCGCCCGCTACTTCCTGCACGCGGCCTCGCGGGGGAACGCGATCGCGCAGAACCGCATCGCGCGGCTCTACGCGGTCGGGCGCGGCGTCGCGAAGAACCCCGTCGAGGCGGCGGCCTGGAACCTCGCCGCGGCGGGCCAGGGGCTGTCCGACGCGTGGCTCGACCAGACGCTGTCGGGTCTCTCCACCGAGGAGCGCAACCGCGCCGAGCGTCTGGCCAACGAGCGCGTCGAGCAGCGCTGAGGCGTCAACCCCAAGAGGCGGAACGACTTCCGGGACGCGGCTCAAAGCGTTGGTTGGATCGGTCGTCCTGAGGCGCAGGCATCAGCGGGCCCCGAAGGAGGCAGCGAGGGATCGCGCCGCCGGCTGGGGCCGCCTGCGAGGCGGCTCCGCGACGCCTCAGGGTGCGGGGATATTTGGAAGACCGGTCGTCCCGATGGCCGTTCGGCCGGGTGCGAGCGGCGAACCGACCGCGGCGCTACACCTCGGCCTTCGACCAATCGACGCCGGCCTCGAGCTCCGGCAGCAGCACGACGCTCTCCTGCTCGTTGGGATCGGTCCGGGCGATCACCGCCGTGACCGGCTCGGTCCGGCTGCGGTTGTAGGGCAGGTGCGGGACGTCGGCGGCGATGTAGACGAACTCGCCGGCGCCGGCGATCGCGTGATGCTCCAGGCGCTCGCCCCAGAAGCAGCCTGACACGCCGGACAGGACATAGATCGCGGTCTCGTGCGCCGCGTGCTTGTGGGCGTGGGCGCGCTCGCCGGGGGGGATTTCCAGGAGTTGCATGTGCAGGGCCCGGGATCCGAGCGCCTCGGCCGAGATCGCCGGGCGATAGAGATGGCCCTGCTTGCCGCGGAACGGCGCACGGTCGTGGACGACGTGAAGACCGGGCTCCCGGGCGTCGGACGCTGAACTCATGGACCTTCCCCCACCCTGAAGGCAGCATCCACCGGGATCTGCATGCCGTTGACCAGGGCGTTCGTCTGGTTCGCCATGCCCACCACCGCCAGGAACTCGCCGTGCTGCTCCGGCGTCAAGCCCTTCGCCCGCGCCGCAGCCGTGTGCGAGTGGATGCAGTACGGGCAGCCATTGGCGATCGAGACCGCGATATAGACCAGTTCCTTGGTCAGCGGGTCGAGGCTGCCCGGGCCCATCACGACCTTGAGGCTGGCCCAGGTCCGCTCCAGCAGGGCCGGGTCGTTGGCGAGGCCGCGCCAGAAATTGTTGATGAACTCGGATCCGCGGGTGGCCCGGATGTTGGCGAAGACCGCGCGTACCCGCGGGTCGGCCTCGGCATCGCTCAGGAGAGGCACGGTCGCCATCGCGAGGATCTCCCTCAGAGCTTGCAGGCGCCGTCGAGGGCGCGATTCTCGGCCTCGGAGAACAGGCGCGAGCGGATGTGGAAACGCTTCTCGCGGCCGTTCTCCAGGGAGAACATACCGCCGCGCCCGGGCACGACGTCGAGCAGCAGGTGGGTGTGCTTCCAGACCGCGAATTGCGAGCGGCTGATGTAGAAATCGGCACCGCCGACGGTGCCGAGATGGACGTCGCCGTCGCCGACGAGGAAATCGCCGACCGGGTAGCACATCGGCGAGGAGCCGTCGCAGCAGCCCCCCGACTGGTGGAACATGACCGGCCCGTATTCCGACCGAAGCTCCGCGATGAGTTCCAGCGCCTTCGGCGTCGCCGTGACCCGAAGCGGCGTCCCGTCCGCGCCGACCTGCTCGGCGGTGGTGGTCGTATCCAGTGGTTCCGCGCCCATGCCGCCCTCCCCTGACCCGCCTCGCCTATGCCGACCCGACGCCCGGTTTCAAACCGCGAAGGGGTCGCCTGCCCCGGGGCACCAATGCCCCGGATCGAAAAAGCCCCGGCCGTGAGGCCGGGGGCGAAGGTGTCTCGGGGGTTGACCCGGAAAGAAGCTCAGAAGAATCCGAGCTTCTTGGCCGAGTAGCTGACCAGCATGTTCTTGGTCTGCTGGTAGTGATCGAGCATCATCTTGTGGGTCTC
>CAXTCV010000336.1:0-3674 GCA_964242725.1 uncultured Methylobacterium sp. | reverse complement strand
CGCCAAGGCGTGGGCTCCACGCCGATTCGGAAACCGACGTTCCCGTCCCTCCCGGGTTCATCCCGGGCGAGGGACGTTGTCGGTTTCCAGATCGGCGGCGGGCCGCGCGAGCCCCAAATCCAGGTCCAGAGGATCAAGTCCGTTGCAGGTACTCGTTCGCGACAACAACGTCGATCAAGCGCTCCGCGTCCTCAAGAAGAAGATGCAGCGCGAGGGCATCTTCCGCGAGATGAAGCAGCGCAAGGCTTATGAGAAGCCGTCCGTGCGCAAGGCTCGCGAGAAGGCCGAGGCCGTCCGCCGCGCCCGCAAGCAGGCCCGCAAGACCGCGATCCGCGAGGGCCTGATCGCCGCGCCGAAGCCGAAGCCCCGTTTCCCCGCCGGCAGCCGCCGCCCCGGCTTCCCGTCGCCGTCCGCCGCTGGCCCGCAGGGTGGCAATGCCGCCGGTCAGCTGCCGGTGAGCCCCGCTCCCGCCGCCTGAGCGGCACCACTTCGATCTGGAAAAGCCCGGCGCGCGAGCGACCGGGCTTTTCTATGCGCTGTGCCCGGATAGGCCAGCGCGAGGCCTCAACAGGCCGGTGGCCCGTCTGGCGCCGCGACCTGAACGGCTGCGGTCGGAAAGGGGGACTCTGCCCCCGCCGCGCTCAGGCGGCCTTGGCGGCCAGCGTCGCATGCTCGGCCTGGACCAGCACGTCGAGCGCGCGCCAGGGCTTCTGCATGTACACCGCCTGATCGGGCAGGCGCGCGTCCCGGCTCGCCCCGGACGTCACGACCACGCGAACATCCGGCCAGCGGCGGCCCACCGCCTGCGCGAGGGACACGCCGTCCATCGCGCCCGGCAGGCGCACGTCCGCGAACAGCAAGGCCACGGTGACGTCCGCGCGCTCCAGCACCGAGAGCGCGGCCTCGGCGCTCTCGCAGGCGATCACGCCGAGTTCCGTCTCTTCCAGCACCGCGGTCGCGAGGTCGCGGACCGACGCATCGTCTTCGACGACGAGGGCAACGGGATGGGAACACTCGGGCTGCGCGCGATCCATGAAAATCTCCTGCTGTCGGTCCATTGCCCCGCGACGGGGCACGGCCTGCTCCGGCAGGCTTCTGATTCCCCGATTCGGCCATGCTGACCTGTCAGGAGCCGGCTCACAAGAGTCCGGCGCCGTCTGGCGGGCATGCCTGCCTCGCGGTCAGGCGGTGGCGATTTCGAGCGGAACGCCCGAATTTGGCGCACCCGACCGGCAGTTAAGACCCTGTTCACCGATATGGACCGACTGTTAACCTCCTGCGACGGAACGTCTCCACCCCGGCGGGACAGGCCACCGGATCCGGCGCGGGCTGAAGCTGAAGGATCACCGTCCGACATGTGCCGTTTCCTCGCCTACAGCGGTGAGCCGGTCTTCCTCTCCGACCTCGTCTGCGCGCCCACCCACTCGCTGGTGCACCAGTCACTCCACGCCGACGAGGGAAAGACCGAGACCAACGGCGACGGCTTCGGCATCGGCTGGTACGCCGAGCGGCCCGAACCAGGCGTGTATCGGGACATCTCGCCGGCCTGGTCGGACGAGAACCTGGTGAACCTGTGCGGGCAGGTTCGGGCGCGGACCTTCTTCGCGCATGTCCGCGCCTCCACGGGCACCGCGACCGCCCGGGCGAACTGCCATCCCTTCGCCTACGGCCGCCACCTGTTCATGCATAATGGCCAGATCGGCGGCTATCACCGGATCAAGCGCAGGCTCGAGGCGCTGATCCCGGACGCATTCTACGACCACCGCAGGGGGAGCACCGATTCCGAGGCGATCTTCCTCCTGGCGCTGGCCAACGGGCTGGCCGAGGATCCCGTCGGCGCCATGGCGCGGACCCTCAAATCCGTCCGCGACCTGATGGACGCCGCCAATGTCTGCGAGCCGCTGCGCCTCACGGCCCTGCTCACGGACGGCGAGACACTGACCGCCTATCGCTGGGCCTGCGACGGCCGTCCGCCGAGCCTGTACTTCCGCGAGGGCCCGGGCGGGATCGTCGTCGTCTCCGAGCCGATCGACGGCTGCCGCGAGGGCTGGCAGGTCGTGCCGAAGGGCGCGACGCTGCGCGCCCGCCACGGAACCGCGACCGTCGTGGAGGCGCCCGAGCGGACCCGCGCCGCAGCCTGAATGGCCGCCGCCCCAGCCATGCCGCCACAGGCATTGCCCGTGCGCGCCAAAAGGCCACATTCCGTTCGGGGCCGCGCGTGCGGCCGTGCGGGAAACGATCGATGTATCCGGATACCGAGCTTCACATCGCCGGACGCTGGCGTGCGGGTGTCGAGCGGGAGACCCTGACGGTCCTGAACCCCGCCACCGGCGAGACGATCGGCCAATGTGCGGTGGCCGGCACGGCGGATCTCGACGAGGCCCTGGCGGCGGCGGCCCGCGCCTTCCCGGCCTGGCGGAAGGTGGCACCCTTCGAGCGCGGCAAGGTGATGCGTAAGGCCGCCGACCTGCTGCGCGCCCGCGTCGACGAGATCGCCCGCATCATGACTCAGGAGCAGGGCAAGCCCCTGGCCGAGTCGCGCGTCGAGACCCTGGCAGCGGCCGACATCATCGACTGGTTCGCCGAGGAGGGGAAGCGCGCCTACGGCCGGGTCATCCCCGGCCGCGCCGACGGCGTGCTCCAGGCCGTGATTCGCGAGCCGGTGGGTCCGGTGGCCTGCTTCACGCCCTGGAACTTCCCGATCAACCAGGCCGTCCGCAAGATCTCGGCGGCGCTCTGCACCGGGTGCACGGTGATCCTGAAGGGACCCGAGGACACGCCGGCGAGCTGCGCCGCCCTGGTGCGGGCGTTCCTGGATGCCGGCATCCCGGGCGACGCCCTCTCGCTGGTCTACGGCGACCCGGCGACGATCTCTGCCTACCTGATCCCGCATCCGGTGATCCGCAAGATCTCGTTCACCGGCTCGACGGTGGTCGGCAAGAAGCTCGCCGCCCTGGCCGGCGAGCACATGAAGCGCGCGACGATGGAGCTCGGCGGCCATGCCCCCGTGATCGTGTTCGGCGATGCCGACGTGGAGAAGGCCGTGTCGGTCCTCGCCCCGTCCAAGTTCCGCAATGCCGGCCAGGTCTGCGTCTCGCCGACCCGGTTCCTGGTGCATGATTCGGTGTTCGACCGGTTCGTCGAGGGCTTCACCCGCTACGCGAAGGCCGCGAAGGTCGGCGACGGCCTCGATCCGGACACCCAGATGGGCCCGCTGATCCACGGGCGCCGGCTGGAGGCGATCGAGGCGCTCACGGCGGACGCGGAATCCGCCGGGGCGTCCCTGCGGGCCGGCGGCAAGCGGATCGGCAATCGCGGCAACTTCTTCGAGCCGACGGTCTTTACCGAGGTGCCGCTGAGCGCCCGGATGATGAACGAGGAACCGTTCGGCCCGGTGGCGATGATCAACCGCTTCTCCGAGGATGACGAGGCCCTCACCGAAGCCAACCGCCTGCCCTACGGGCTCGCAGCCTATGCCTATACCCGCTCGGCGGAGCGGGCCGCCCGGGTGTCGAACACGGTGGAGAGCGGGATGATCTCCATCAACCACCACGGCCTCGCCCTTCCGGAGACGCCGTTCGGCGGCGTCAAGGAATCCGGCTACGGCAGCGAGGGCGGCTCCGAGGCGCTCGACGCCTATCTGGTGACCAAATTCGTCACGCAGGCGAATTTCT
>CAXTCV010000335.1:0-3677 GCA_964242725.1 uncultured Methylobacterium sp. | reverse complement strand
TGGGAGGATTTCGCCGAGACCTTCGCGCATTACCTGCACATCGTCGACACGGTGGAGACCGCCTCGACCTTCGAGCTGCACGTGCGCCCGCGCCTGCGCCACGGGCGGCAGGCGCCGACCGTGATCGACTTCGACCCCTACAACAACGCCGACCTCGACCGGCTGATCGCCGCGTGGCTGCCGCTGACCTACGCGATCAACTCGCTCTCCCACAGCATGGGCCAGCCGGCGCTCTACCCGTTCAAGCTGACGCCGACGGTGATCGCCAAGCTCGCCTTCGTGCACGAGCGGATCTACGCCTCCCGCACCGGGATCCTGCCGGATGACGGCGAGTCCGGGGCCGAGATGCTGCGCGCGGTGATTCTGGGTTTGCGCCAGAAGGTGGCGGCGGCGACGGGGTGAGGGCGGGGCGGCCGGCTCAGGTACGCCTTCGGGTACGAGCAATCCTCCGGCATCGATCAGCGCTGCGCCTCCATCGGATAGCCGTCTTGCGATGTCAGCGCCGAACTCACTTCGCCGGCAGCGGAGGTGTTTCGCCGTCCGGCCGACCGTGGACCTCCGGCGCCGCCACAAGCGCTTCTCTCGCCTCAGGTGCCAACCAGGGAAGATCCGCTGCCATGAAGGCCGCCGCCGCCTGCTCGATATCAGGAAGGCCCCGGTGCTCCCGGCCGAGGGGGCCGCGCGTCACCCTGCGGTCGGGCGCAGCCGGTTTTGGCGCGAGCGCAACTTTCGGCACTGGGATCACGTCCGGACCATATGATGAGGGTCACCCAAGTCGGGGGCAAGTGCAAAGCCCTGCACCGTGTACGAGGAGATAAGGCCCGGGTCGACGTGATGAAGCCGAAGCTCCGGCACACCGATCAGCTGCTTGTAGGCTTCCGCCATCGTGAGGGCGATCTCGATCACCTGCCCCTTGAGCGGATGTGTTGGATCAGGATTGCCTTCGAGGAAGTCCAGGGCAACGAACCTGTCCTGGTTCACGGCGCCGACCGCCAAGCCGCACAGCGTCTCGTCGTGCCAGATCGCAGCGTTGAAGCACTTCGGATGGACGTTCTGGAACTTGGCCGACCGCGCGGCCCAGTCCCACGTGACCGGTCGGCCCTGGTGTCCGAGCCAGGTTGCCGTGAAGGCTGCGCGCGCTGCGCCGGCGATGATTCCACCGCGCACGGCGGGGCCGAGGCCCAACTTGGCCACCGCCAGCGCACCGGCGCGTGTCAGGCGTTTTGCGTCGGCAGATCTGACCGTGGGGCGTTGCATCAGGTGCCCCGAGAGCTCCTCACGCGACGTCCGGTCATCGGAAGGCCGCCCTCAGACCACGAGAGCGCAGCGGGCGTTCCATGAGAGGCTCTTGGTCGACCTGCCAGGGCAGCGGCACGCGCGATTCCGGAGGCCGCGCCCGCATGACGCACGCAGATGCATCGATCACAACGCGGCCCGTCGCCCGTCACGTCCCCCCGTGCCGCTCCGCGAAGGCGCGGAAGGCCGCCAGGGTCTCGGCGCTGACATGGTGCTCGATGCCCTCCGCGTCCCGCCGGGCCGTCTCGGGGCTCACCCCCAGCGCCCGCAGGAAGCGCTCGACGATGCGGTGGCGCTCCCGCGCCTGGGCGGCGAGCCGGCGGCCGGCCTCGGTCAGGAACACGCCGCGATAGGGCCGCTGCTGGACGAACCCGTCCTCGCACAGGCGCTTGAGCATCTTGGCGACGGTCGGCTGCGCCACGCCGAGGCGGGCCGCGATGTCCACCTGCCGCGCCTCGCCGCCATCGCCGATCAGGTCGTCGATCAGCTCGACGTAATCCTCGACGAGTTCCGAGCGCCGCGCCTCGCGGGCTTGGCGAAAGCTCTCCACGTGCTGCTCGGGATCGACCAGAACGGTCTCGGGCGCGCCCTGCTCGGACGGTTCCTGCATCGGCTCTCCCCCTCGGCACGCGCGCCGCCCCGGACCTGTCTAGCAAGAACCGGCCATGGGAGGGGAGTCCCACGGGCTCGGCAAATGCCCCCTTGAATCCAGCGCGGCCAACCCTGATTATAGCTCGGGCTATATCTTTGACGAGAGGGTGAGCATGGTGGCGCCGAACGCCGCGACGGTCCCGGGGGGCGCCGCCCCGGGGACGATGAGCGGGCGGGCGGAGGGCGCGATCCGCGACGTCCTCGACGGACGGCCGGGGGGAAGGGGCCGGTTCCTGCTGTTCGCGGGGCCCGCCGTGACGGCGTCGATCGCCTACATGGACCCCGGCAACTTCGCCACCAACATCCAGGCCGGGGCCCGCTACGGCTACGGGCTGCTCTGGGTGGTCCTGCTCGCCAACCTCACCGCGATGCTGTTCCAGGGGCTCTCGGCCAAGCTCGGGATCGTCACCGGGAAGAACCTCGCCGAGCATTGCCGGGACGCGACGCCGCGTCCGGTGCGCCTCGGCCTGTGGGGCATCAGCGAGGTCGCCGCCATGGCCACCGACCTCGCGGAGTTCCTGGGGGGCGCCATCGGCCTGTCGCTGCTCACCGGCCTGCCGCTGATGGCCGGCATGGCGGTCACCGCGGTGATCACCTACGCGATCCTGCTCCTGGAGAACGGCGGCTTCCGGCCGCTCGAGATCGCCATCGGCGCGATGGTCGGCACGATCGGCCTCTGCTACGCGGTCGAGCTGCTCGTGGCGCCGGTCGCCTGGGGCGAGGCGGCCCGGGGCCTCGTCACCCCAAGAATCCCGGACGCGGAGGCGCTGACCATCGCGGTGGGGATCATCGGCGCCACCGTGATGCCGCACGCCTTGTTCCTGCATTCGGGCCTGACCCAGGGGCGGGGCAGCCCCCGGAGCGACGCCGACCGGCGCCTGCTGGTGCGCTACTCGAACCGCGAGGTCGTGGTGGCGCTGCTGCTCGCGGGGCTCGTCAACATCGCCATGGTGATCACGGCGGCGGCGGCCTTCCATCTCGGCCACAGCGCGGTCGCCGAGATCGGCGAGGCCTACCGGACCCTGACGCCGCTGCTCGGCCCCGCCGCCGGGGCGGCCTTCCTGGTGTCGCTCCTGGCCTCGGGGATCTCGTCCTCGGTGGTGGGGACGCTGGCCGGCCAGATGGTGATGCAGGGCTTCACCGGCTGGCACATCCCGCTCCTCGTGCGCCGGCTCGTGACCATGCTGCCGGCCTTCGTGGTGGTGGCGATCGGCGTCGACCCGACCCGGGCGCTGGTCCTGTCCCAGGTGGTGCTGTCGCTCGCCCTGCCGGTGCCGATGGTGGCCCTGGTGGTGTTCACCCGCCGCCGCAGCGTGATGGGGCCCTTCGCCAACGGCCCGCTGACCCAGGTGGCCGCCGTGGCGGGGGCGGCCGTGGTGCTCGGCCTCAACGCGGTGCTGCTCGCGGCGGCCTTCGGGGTGCCGGTGCCGGGGTTGGACTAGCCGGCCCGGCTCACGTCGCCCGCACCACCACCTCCACCAGATTGGCGCCCCCCGAGCGGATCCCCGCCTCGATCGCCGGGGCGATGTCGGCGGCCCGGGTCACCCGCCGGGCCGGCACGCCCATCGCGGCGGCGAGCGCCAGAAAATCGATCCGCGGGTCGGTGAGATCCATGGCGATGAAGCGGTTGGCCCGCACCGAGGCGTAGTGCGCCTGGCCCTTCATGAAGGTCTTCAGGATGTTGTACTCGGCGTTGTTGATCACCACGAAGGTGACCGGCAGTTTTTCGT
>CAXTCV010000334.1:0-3685 GCA_964242725.1 uncultured Methylobacterium sp. | reverse complement strand
ATCGCGGCCGGCATCGCCTGCCTGTGGGGGCCCGCCCATGGCGGCGCCAACGAGGCGGCGCTGAAGATGCTGATGGAGATCGGCACCCCCGAGAACGTCGGCAAGTACGTCGCCAAGGCCAAGGACAAGAACGACCCGTTCCGCCTGATGGGCTTCGGCCACCGGGTCTACAAGAACTACGATCCGCGCGCCCGGATCATGCAGAGCACCACCCACCAGGTGCTCAAGGAGCTCGGCAAGACCGAGGATCCGCTGCTCCACGTCGCCATGGAGCTGGAGCAGATCGCCCTCAAGGACGAGTACTTCATCGAGAAGAAGCTCTACCCGAACATCGATTTCTACTCGGGCATCACCCTCAAGGCGATGGGCTTCCCCACTGACATGTTCACGGTGCTGTTCGCGGTGGCGCGCACGGTCGGCTGGATCGCCCAGTGGGCCGAGATGATCGAGGACCCGATGCAGAAGATCGGCCGGCCGCGCCAGCTCTACGTCGGCCCGGCCCAGCGCGACTACGTGCCGGTGGACGCGCGCGGCTGAGGCGGGACCTGTCCCGGACGACGATCAGTGGGGCGGCCGAGGGGCCGCCCCTCTCGTTTGCGGAGGCGTGCGAGCTCCGCCTCCCCTACCGGCCGCCCTACGACTGGGCGGCGATCCGCGCCTTCCTGGCCACGCGCGCGATCCCGGGCGTCGAGACGGCCGAGCCCGGCGGTACGGCCTACGCGCGCACGGTCCGGATCGCGGGGCGGCACGGCCTCGTGACCGTCGAGCCCGGCGCTGGCTGCCTGCACGTGACGCTCCGCGGCGCCGGGGCCAGCGACGCGCCGGCGGTCTCCGCGCGCCTGCGCCGCCTGTTCGATTGCGACGCCGATCCGGCCGTCATCGCCGCCTGCCTGGCCCGGGATCCGGTTCTGGCTCCGCTCGTGGCATCGCGGCCGGGATTACGGCTGCCCGGCGCCTGGGATCCGTTCGAGACCGGCTGCCGGGCGATTTTGGGCCAGCAGATCGCGGTGGCGGCCGCGATCCGGCTCGCCGGGGCGCTGGCGGCGGCGTTCGGAGCCCCGCTGGCGGAGCCCCTGGGCGCCCTCACCCACGTCTTCCCCGCGCCGGAGGCCCTGGTCGAGGCGGATGTGGCCCTGGCGCTGAACATGCCGCGCGCCCGCGGCGCGGCGATCCGGGCGCTGGCGGCGGCGGCGCTCGCCGACCCCGACCTGTTCGCCCCGGCCGAATCCCTGGAGGCGGCGGTGCTGCGCTTCACGGCGCTCCGCGGGATCGGGCCCTGGACGGCGCAGTACATCGCCATGCGGGCGCTCAAGCTGCCGGATGCCCTGCCGGTGGGCGATGTCGGCCTGCTGCGGGCGCTGGAGACCGCCACCGGCCGCCCGAGCCCGGCGGCCCTGCTCGCCCGGGCGGAGGCGTGGCGGCCGTATCGCGCCTACGCGGCACAGCACCTCTGGGCGGCGGACGAGGCGGCGGCGCGGGGG
This sequence comes from uncultured Methylobacterium sp., assembly GCA_964242725.1. GTDB lineage: Bacteria > Pseudomonadota > Alphaproteobacteria > Rhizobiales > Beijerinckiaceae > Methylobacterium. The sequence goes on along the minus strand of CAXTCV010000334.1, from coordinate 2,204 downwards.
CGGTGAGGCGGTCGATCGATCGCCAGATCCTGAGCGGCGCCGTACCCTGGTCGGTGCGACGCACGTTTCCGGATCGCCCGCATGATGACGACCCCAATTCTTCTCCTGCTCGCCGTTCCGTTTGGCGGCGGTGTGCTGGCCTTCGGCGCGCTCTGGCTCGGTCAGCGCGCACAGTGAGGACACGCTTCGTCCCACCCGCGCCCTCATCCTGAGGCGCAACGAGGCCTCCGCTGCGCGCCGGCCCCTCAGGATGAGGCGGCGGGTTGGACGTTCCTCACGCCTTCGCGCCCCCTCGCTCACCGCCCGAACCGCTCGAATTTCGGGAAGCTGCGCGCCATCATCAGCCCGACCTCGGCCCGGTGGCCGAGCCACTTCTCCAGCACCGCCGCGTTGGCCAGCCGCCCTTCGGCCGAGCCGTCCTGCCAGGGCAGGCCGTCCGCCAGTTTGAAGACGTGCGCGTCGAGCAGCCCGCCGCTGCGGCAGCGCTGGAGGCGGACGCCCTTGCCCCGGGCGAGTTCGGCCACCTCGGAGACCGGGAAGACCAGCAGCAGCTTCTCGGTGTTCACCACCGCGACGTGGTCGCCCTCGGCCGGCACCAGCACGGCCGCGGTGGCGTCGCCGTCGAGGCCGAGCACGCTCTTGCCCTTGCGGGTGTTGGCCACCAGCGCGTCCGCGGGCGCCACGAAGCCGCGCCCGTCCGAGCCGGCGATCAGCAGCTTGGTCTCCGGCCGGTAGGGCAGAGCCGCCACGATTTCGGTCCCGTCGTCGAGGTCGGCCATCAGCCGCACCGGGTCGCCGAAGCCGCGCCCGCCCGGCAGCTTCGAGGCCTCCAGGGTGAAGACCTTGCCGTTCGTGGCAAGCAGCAGGATTTTTTGGGTGGTCTCGGTGGGGAAGGCGATCTTCAGGCTGTCGTCGCCCTTGAACGCCACCCCCGACAGGTCGGCGACGTGGCCCTTGAGCGCCCGGATCCAGCCCTTGGTGGAGACGATCACGGTGATCGGCTCGCGCTCCACCAGGGCCGCCGTGAAGTCGATGCCGCCGACATCCGGCGGGCTCGCCAGGGTGGTCCGGCGCTTGCCGAGCTTGGTCTCGGGCCCGAACGTCTTCTTCACGGCGCGGATCTGCGCCTGGATCGTCTTCCACTGCGCCGGCTCGGAGGCGAGCAGATCATCGATCTCGGCCTTCTCGGCGGTGAGCGCGTCGAACTCGCGCTTCAGCTCCATCTCCTCCAGCTTGCGCAGGGACCGCAGGCGGGTGTCGAGGATGGCGTTGGCCTGGAGTTCGGTCAGCTCGAACCGGGCCATGAGGGCGGCCTTGGGCTCGTCCTCCTCGCGGATGATGCGGATCACCTCGTCGAGGTCGAGATAGACGATGAGCAGGCCGCCCAGGATCTCCAGGCGGCGGTCGATCTGCCCGAGGCGGTAGCGCGAGCGGCGCTGGAGCACGACGCGGCGGTGGTCGACCCATTCCCGCAGGCACTCGACGAGCCCGATCACCTTCGGCACGAGGCCGCCGACCAGGACGTTGAGGTTGAGCGGGATGCGCGCCTCCAGCTCGGTGAGCCGGAACAGCGATTCCATCAGGATCACCGGATCGACCGTGCGCGAGCGCGGCTCCAAGACCACGCGCACGTCCTCGGCCGATTCGTCGCGCACGTCGGCGAGCAGCGGCAGCTTCTTCTCCTGGAGGAGCTCGGCCATCTTCTCGATCAGCCGCCCCTTCGGGATGCCGTAGGGGATCTCGGTGACGACGATGTTCCAGGTGCCGCGGCCGAGATCCTCCTTGGTCCAGCGGGCGCGGACCCGGAAGGCGCCGCGGCCGGTCCGGTAGGCCTCGGCGATCGACTCGGCCGAATCGACCAGGATGCCCCCCGTGGGGAAGTCCGGCCCCTGCACGAACCTGGCGAGATGCGCCGAGGTCGCCTCGGGATGGTTGATCAGGTAGAGCGCCGCGTCGCACAGTTCGGCGGCGTTGTGCGGCGGGATCGAGGTCGCCATGCCGACCGCGATGCCCTGGCTGCCGTTGGCCAGAAGGTTCGGGAAGGCCGCCGGCAGCACGACCGGCTCCTCCTTCTCGCCGTTGTAGGAGGGCCGGAAATCGACCGTGTCCTCGTCGATCCCGTCGAGCAGCAGCCGGGCGACCTCGGTGAGCCGCGCCTCGGTGTAGCGGTAGGCGGCCGGGCCGTCGCCGTCGATGTTGCCGAA
>CAXTCV010000333.1:1179-3693 GCA_964242725.1 uncultured Methylobacterium sp. | reverse complement strand
AGACCGTGGAGAGATCGGCCACCGTGTAGAGGTCGGCCGGGTCGCCCTCCTTGCCGACCGCGGTGCCGACATCGACCCGGCGCTCGACGATGCGGCCGGAGAGCGGCGCGCGCAGCGGGTAGCGCCGGAGCGTGGACTGGTTCGGGGTCGCCTCGTCGCGCCTCTGGGCGATCGCGACCTCGGCGGCGTCGAGGCCGAGCGCCGACAGCTTCTGGCGGGCGAGGTCGACCCGGAGCTGGGTCTCCAGGAAGGCGGCCCGGGCGGTCTCGAAGGCCGCCTCCGAGGCGCTCCGGGAGGCGAGCAGCTTCTGCTGGCGCTCGTAGTTGATCCTCTGGAGCTCGGCCTGGACCTGGGCGGTGAGGTACTCGCTCTTGACGTCGGCGACCTCCCGGCTGTCGAGGATCGCCACGACCTCGTCCGTCCGCACGGTGTCGCCGAGGCGCTTGCGCATCTCGGCCACGGTCCCGACCACCCGGGCCGGGACCCGGGCGATCCGGTCGGTGTCGGGGGTGATGGTGCCGGGCACGAGGAGGTGGCGCGCCAGGGTGCCGCCGCCGACCGGCGCCGTAACGATGTCCTGGCCCGCGACCTGATCGGGCCGCATCCGGATCACCCCCTCCGCCTGGCCCGCATCGTGGGCCGGGCCGTCGTGGAGGTGGTCGTCCTGCGCGGCGTGACCGTCGCCGGCGGCCGGGGCGAGCCCGGCGACGGCGAGGGCCTGCCGCAGGCGGGCGGGCAGGGTGGGAACGGCGGCGCCGAGGGCGATGCCGGCGGCCAGAAGGGCCACGGCGAGCGCCGCGGACGGGAGGATGCGCATGGGATCGGCTCGGCCGGGACGGCGGGGCGCCGCGCGCGGCGGCCCGGAGGTCCGGTTCAGGGGTCGCGTGAGGGCGGGCCCGGGCCGTGTCCGGCTCCGGGCGGGACGCGCGCCGGTCGGCGGCGTCAGCTCACGCGCGCGGGGGCCGCGGCAGACGGTCGGGACTGACGGAGGCGCGGGCCTCGGCGCGGCCGGCCCGCAGCGGCCGGCCCGGGACGGCGGGGGGCGCCACCGCCGCGATCTCCAGGCGGGCGGCCTGATGGCAGCCGCAATGGAGGTGCGTGTCGAGGCCGGGATCGACGGCCGCAGAGGCTGCCGGCGCGTCGAGGGCCGGCCCAGCGCTCCGGCCGTGATGGCTGCCCGCGTGGAAGGCGAGGTCCGCCGCGAGGCCGAAGCCCGGTCCGGCGACCGACAGCGTCAGGACGAGCGCGAGCAGGCGGACGGCGAGCGCCCACCAGCCCCGCGCCCCGACGGCGCGCCCATGCCGAACCCCGAAGATCATCGCGGGGGTTATGGTCGATGCGGGGCGGGGCGCACAAGGGGCCTGTCCCGACGCGCGCCTCGCACGGCCCTTCGATTCAGGCCGCCAGCCGGAGGACCCAGCCGTAGAAATCCGCCCAGGCCTCGGTCCGGGCCGCGTCCGCGGGCGCCGCGGGCCGGGTCCGGAGGTCCCGGGGGGCGTGGCCATACGCGGCCCGGAAGGCCTGGGCGAAATGCGCGGGGCTCTCGAACCCCCAGCGATACGCCACCTCCGAGATGCGGGCGCCGCGCCCGCCGCCCGCCGCGAGGTCGCGGTAGGCGCGGGCGAGCCGGCGCTGCCGGATGTAGCCGGACACGCCCCCGAGCGGGACGAACAGGCGGTACAGGGCGCTGCGCGAGAGGCCGAACCGCCGCCCGAGCGTCTCGGCGTTCAGGTCGGGGGCGGCCAGCTCGGCCTCGATGAACCGGCGGAGGGCGAGGCGGAGCGGGGCGCTGTCCGGGTCTCGGCCGGCCGGCCCCGCATCGGGCAGGCGGGAGGCCGCCGTGCCGAGCAGCAAAGCCGTCGCCTGCGCGGCCGCGGCGGCCTCCGGCTCCGAGAAGCCGGGGGCGTGCGCGGCGAGGGCGCGCAGATGGTCGTTCAGCATCCGGCCGAACGGGCTCGCGCCCTGGATCACCCGACCGTGGAGGGAATCGAGCACGCCCTGATGCGCGCCGAAGAGCCCGCGCGGCAGCACCACCGTCAGGGCCTCGTAGTCCGTGGAGCAGGCGGAGAGCGGCCGCGACAGGTCGAGCAGGCAGATGTCGCCCGGGCTGCATTCCCGCTCGCCGCCGCCGGCCTCGATCCGGGACCGGCCGGAGAGGCGGACATGGGCCAGGATGTGATCGACCCCCATGCGGGCCACGAGGGCGCGTTCGCGGGTGAAGCGCAGGCCCGAGGCGCCGGCACGGCAGAGGATCGCATTGCCGAGGTGCTGGACATGCGACCGTCCGCGGAACTCCGCGAGATCTTCCTTCCGGATCGCGAAGGTCCAGAACGGCGCCACGGCCTCGCGCCAGGCCGCCGCCTGATGAAGACCTGGCCGCTCATCCTCGAGCCGGAGAACTGAGTTCGATCGCATCGCCCGTGTCGTACAGCCCCGTGTTCGAGTACTCGTCCGGCCGCGCCTCTTACAGGAGATGCGGCTTTAAAGAAAAGAGAAAGAGACGGTGCCGCGCCG
>CAXTCV010000333.1:0-1079 GCA_964242725.1 uncultured Methylobacterium sp. | reverse complement strand
ACGAGACGTCCCGCGCGCCGGACGGCTGCGGGACGGGAGAGTTGCACGGTCGTGAGGCCCCGGGATTTCGGCGCTCATGGTTAACGGTGCGTTACCGCCCGCTGGCGGCGCGCCGCTGCCGGTGGCGCCATTGCCGGTGCCGCTGTCGCCCGCGGGGGCGCCGGAGGACGCGGTGTCGCCGTTGGGCGTGCTCGGCGCGACCGCCAGTCCGGCGGAGCCGGCGACGGGGGCGAGCAGGGCGGACCGGACGATGCGGCTGGCCACGATGCTCCTTCCCGGTCCGGTGTCACCGTTGCCGGCCGCCGCCGGCACAATCGTTCGTCGCGACCTTTTCGTCGGGGAACAGCCGGGGGCGCGCCAAACTTGTCCGAGCGTCGGGGCGGTGCGGACGCGAGCGTGGCGTGAAGGTCTTCCGGATCATGCAGGCGGCGACGGGCGTCATCCTCTGGATCGGCGCGGCGCTCGATTCCCTGACGGCCCTGGACGCGATGGCCCGCGCGGCCGGTTACCGCGACCGCGCCGGCATCCCGCCCCACCTGCGGGCCGGCGGCCTTCACGTCGAGGAAGTGGAGGCGTGAGGGGGGACCATGACCAAGCTGTTCATCGCGCAGGTGCGCGACGCCCGGGGGCAGAAGCCCCTCGTCACGGTCCGGGCGGAGGCCGAGGGCGAGGCGCGCCTGTTCCTGACGGCCGCCTATCCGGATGCCGAGATCGCCGCCATCGCGGAGCCCGGCGACTGGACGAGCGATGCCGATACCGGGACCAGGGCCGGCGACATCCGCGAGCATCCCGGGGTCGCGTGGCAGGCACCATCCAGCCTGGCCGGCTGAGGCGGGGGCAGTCTGCGCCGGCCTGGGATCGACGGCATGTGTAGCGGCCGCGTTGACGGGTCTTCAGCACGGAGCGCGGAGGCTGCGGCATGATTTCCGGCGATCCGACACCGCGGCTCTTCGCGGCCGCCGCCGCCCTCACCGGCACCGGGATCCTGATGTGCCGCCCGGCGCCGTCCTGGGACGGGATCCTGGTCGGCCTGCTGTGCCTCGGCCTCTGGGCCCTCGGGACCCTCGCGGCGCGGCCAA
>CAXTCV010000332.1:0-3694 GCA_964242725.1 uncultured Methylobacterium sp. | reverse complement strand
CTCGCACAGGCGCTCCGCGGCGATCCGCAGGGGCAGCCGGTTGGCGCGGCCGTAGGTGTGGAGCTGCTGCAGGGTGGCGTCGCCCAGGCCCCGTTTCGGGGTGTTGACGATCCGCTCGAAGGCGAGGTCGTCGCTGACATTCACGGTGGCGCGCAGATACGCCAGGGCGTCGCGGATCTCGGCGCGCTCGTAGAAGCGCGGGCCGCCGATCACCCGGTAGGGCAGTCCGAGCTGGACGAAGCGGTCCTCGATCTCGCGCATCTGCGCCGAGATCCGCACCAGCACGGCGATCTCCGACAGGGGATGCTGCTTGACCTGGAGCGACTCGATCGATTCGGCGAGCAGCCGCGCCTCCTCCTCGGAATCCCAGGCCCCCGACACGGTGACGCGCTCGCCCGGCTCGTCCTCGGTGCGCAGGGTCTTGCCGAGCCGGCTCTCGTTCTTGGCGATCAGCCCCGAGGCGGCGGCCAGGATGTGGCCGGTGGAGCGGTAGTTGCGCTCCAGACGGACCACCACGGCGCCGGGGAAGTCGTGCTCGAAGCGCAGGATGTTGTCGACCTCGGCCCCGCGCCAGCCGTAGATCGACTGATCGTCGTCCCCCACGCAGGCGATGTTCTTGCGATTCTGCGCGAGCAGCCTCAGCCACAGGTACTGGGCGACGTTGGTGTCCTGGTACTCGTCGACCAGGATGTAGCGGAAACGGTCCTGGTAGGTGGCGAGCACGTCGGGATTGTCCCGCCAGAGCTTGAGGCACAGGAGCAAGAGATCGCCGAAATCGACGGCGTTCAGCGTCGCGAGCCGGGCCTGGTAGGCGGTGTAGAGGGCGCCGCCCTTGCCGAACGCGAAGGACGCGGCTTCCCCCGGCGGCACCTGCTCGGGCGAGAGGCCGCGATTCTTCCAGCCGTCGATCGTGTGGGCGAGCGCCCGGGCCGGCCAGCGCTTCTCGTCGATGTTCTGATCGGCGATCACCTGCTTCATCAGGCGGAGCTGGTCGTCGGTGCCGAGGATGGTGAAGTCGGATTTCAGCCCGACCAGCTCGGCATGGCGGCGCAGGATCTTGGTGCCGATGGCGTGGAAGGTGCCGAGCCAGGGCATGCCCTCGCCGGCCGGGCCGATCAGCGCGCCGATCCGGTGCTTCATCTCCCGCGCGGCCTTGTTGGTGAAGGTCACCGACAGGATGTCGAAGGGCCGCGCCCGGTTCGTGGCGATCAGGTGGGCGATGCGGGTGGTGAGCACCCGGGTCTTGCCGGTGCCGGCCCCGGCCAGCACCAGCACCGGGCCCTCCGTCGTCTCGACGGCGCGGCGCTGCTCGGGGTTGAGCCCCTCGAGATAGGCGGCGGCGTCGCGGCGGAGCGCGCCCATGGCGCGGGCGGCGATGGAAGAGGCGGGAGCGCCGTCCCCGGCGGGCTGCGCATGCGGGCGGTTCTGCATCCCGCATCCCTGGACCAAATCGCGAACGGCGTCGAGGGCGCGCGTGCGCGGTGCGACCTGAGCGTGTGGGCGCAGCCGCGTGCGCGGCGCGTCTCGTGCTCCGTCCCGGACAGGTTCCGCTCCGCGGCACCAGTCCGGGAAAGGGGGCGGCGCAGCGTGAACCGCGACGCCCTTTCCCGGACGCATGCGGCGTCAGCGGAATGCGGCCCGGGAGCCGGCCGATCGAGCGCCGCGCAAGCGGCTCCGGACCGTGGCATCACCGCTGGCGCCCCCGAGGGCTTATCGTGCTATGGCCACTTGCACGCGGGGCGCGGCGGGGCGGTCCCGCGCGGGAACGAGTGCGGAACGGGACCATTGCGTGATCTTCTGACCGCGCTGGCGGGCGCCGTCATCCTGGTTCTCGTGGCGGCGCTGGCCGTCCCGCCCTTCGTCGATTGGCAGGCCCACCGCGCGCTGGTCGACCGGTCGCTCACCCGGTCGCTCGGCGTGCCCGCCCGGACCGACGGGCGGATCGAGGTCCGGCTCCTGCCCTCGCCGCGGCTGCGCGTCGACCGCCTGCATCTCGGGGCCGATCCGGAGCGCCCGACCCTCGATGCGCGGTTCGTCAAGGCCGAGGTCGCCCTGGCGCCGCTCCTGAAGGGCGAGTTCCGCTTCACCGAGACCCGGATCGGCCGGGCCGAGATCAAGCTCCCGCTGGCCGGCCCCGACGCCCTGAAGCTGCCGGGCGGTCTCGGGGAGGCCCTGGGCACCCGCGATTTCGCCATCGAGGCGCTGCACGTCCAGCAATTCCTGGTCACCACGCAGGTGCCCGAGACCGGCCGGACCGACCAGTTCTACGCGCAGGACCTGACCCTGCAGGCGCCGGCCCTGGTCGGGCCCTGGCGCGTGGAGGGCACGAGCGGCGGCGTCCCGTTCCGGGCGGTGAGCGGCACGCCGGGGCCGGACGGGCGGCTCGCCGTGAAGATCTCGGGGGGCGGCGATGCCCGTCCGCGGTTCGAGGCGGATGCGCGGTTCGGCCTCGTCCCCCTGGAGACCGGCCGGGCGGTCCAGGTGGAGGCCGAGGGCACAGCCCGCCTCGTCGTCGGTCCGCCGACCCAGGCCGCGGGCGCCTACCTGCCCTTCTCGATGGGCGCGACGTTCAAGGGCCGGGGCACGCAGGTGCGGTTCGAGGGGGTCGATCTCGCCATCGATCCGGGGGGGCGCACCCTGCGGCTCGGCGGCACCGGCCGGCTCGACCTGCGCCAGTGGCGCGCCGCCCTGAGCCTGGAGGCCCGACGCCTCGACCTCGACGCCTTCCTGGCCTCGACCGAGGGCCAGAACCTGATCGCCCGCGGCCTGCCGAGCTGGGGCGGCGACCTGCCGGCGATGCTCGACCTCGATCTCGCGGTGGGCAGCGCCATGCTCGGGGGCGACGAATGGTCGAACCTCGCCCTCACCGGCACCCTGGAGCGGGCCGGCGGGCTGCTGCTGCGGCGCCTCACGGCCACCGGCCCGGCGGAATCCGCCGTCAGCGTGAGCGGGCAGGTCGACACCGCGCCGTTCCGCCTCACCGGCCCGGTGGCGCTGAGCACGCCCGATTCGGACGCCCTGGGCCGCTACCTGCGCCGCCTCGGCCTGGAGAACCCGCTGACCGCCCTCCTCGACGGGCGCCGGGTCGAGGCGGCCGCCGATGTCTCCGCCGACCCCGGGAGCCTGTCCCTGCGCAACCTGCGCCTCGCCCTCGGCGCGGCCCGGATCACCGGAAACGCCCGCTACACCGCCGCGGAGGCCGGGGCGCGGGGCCATTTCGAGGCGCAGATCCGCGCGAACGGCATCGACATCGCCGGCCTGCCGCCCCTCGGCACCGCCCTGGGGAGCCTGCGCGACCTCGACCTCGCCCTGACCCTGGAGGCGCGGGACGTGCGCTTCGGGGCCGCGGGCTCCGGCACCGGCACCATCGCGGCGAGCATCCAGACGGACGGCGCCGGCCTCGTGGTCGACAGCCTCGCCGTGACCGACCTCGCGGGCGCGAGCGCCACCCTCTCCGGCCGGATCGGCGCGGACGGGACCGGCCGCGTCTCCGGCCGCCTGAAGGCCCCGGTGGCGGCGCCGCTGCTGGGTCTGCTCGAACGGGTCTGGGTCGGCGAGATCCGCCTGCTCCCGGCCTTCCTGCGGGACGCGCCCCTCGACCTCGCCGTCAGCCTCGACCGGGAGGGTGGCCCCGCCCAGGCCCTGCGCAGCCAGGCCCGGGGCAGCGCCGGCGGCGGCACCCTCGACCTGACCC
>CAXTCV010000331.1:0-3697 GCA_964242725.1 uncultured Methylobacterium sp. | reverse complement strand
GCCGTGATCGGCTTGGCACCCAGCGCGTCGAGCCGGTAGGCGGCCGCCAGGTACAAGGCCGGCGCGACGCAGGCCAGGAACACCGCGAGCTTCAGCCAGGAGAGGCGCCCGGCCCGATCGAGCCAGGGGAGGGGAACGGCCAGACGGTCCATCATGGGTCTCGGACAGGGCTCCGTCGGATGGGGCGAGTCGGCGATCCGGACCGCCCGCGATGAGAACCATCGCCTCTGGCCATCGGTGCCGTCGCGGGTCGGTTCGCCGCGGCGGCACGCGGGTTACAGCGTTCCGTCGCTCCCTGTGTTGACCTCCGTCGCCCCGCGCCGAGATAGCAGGGCGACGGACACCGGATGGATCCCATGCAGTATCGCACTCTCGGCCGCTCCGGCCTCAAGGTCTCGCCGATCTGCCTCGGCACGATGATGTTCGGCGGCCCCACCGACGAGGCCACCGCGGGCCGCATCGTCGGCAATGCCCGCGAGGTGGGCATCAACTTCATCGACACGGCCAACGTCTACACGGACGGGCGCTCGGAGGAGATCACCGGCCGGGCGATCCAGGGCGACCGCGCCGCCTGGATCCTGGCCACCAAGGTCGCCAACCCGACGGGCCCCGGCGTCAACGACCGCGGCCTGTCCCGGGTCCACGTGATGAAGGCCGCCGAGGACAGCCTGCGCCGGCTCGGCACCGATTTCATCGACATCTACTACCTCCACAAGGAGGACCACGACACGCCGCTCGCCGAGACCGTGCGGGCCATGGCCGATCTGGTGCGCGCCGGCAAGATCCGCCACTTCGGCGTCTCGAACACCCGGTCCTGGCGGGTCGCCGAGATCTGCCGGCTCTGCGACGAGGCCGGCATCGACCGGCCGGTGGTGAGCCAGCCCTACTACAACGCCTTCAACCGCATGCCCGAGACCGAGCACCTGCCGGCCTGCGCCCATTACGGGCTCGGCGTCGTGCCGTACTCGCCGCTGGCCCGCGGCGTGCTCACCGGCAAGTACGATCCCGACGCGCCGCCTCCGGCCGAATCCCGGGCTGGCCGCCAGGATTCGCGGATGATGCAGACCGAGTGGCGCCCCGAATCCCTCCGCATCGCCCGGACGCTCAGGGAGCATGCCGAGGGCCGCGGCATCACGGCGGGGCAGTTCGCCACCGCCTGGGTGCTCAACAACCGCCTCGTCACCGGCGTCATCGCCGGGCCGCGCACCGAGGCGCAGTGGCAGGAATATCTCGGCGCCCTCGACTACGCCTTCACCCCGGAGGACGAGGCCCTGGTCGACGGCTTCGTGGCGGCGGGGCACCCGACCACGCCGGGGTACAATGATCCGGCCTATCCGCTGGAGGGGCGGGTGCCGCGGGGCGGCTGATCGCGGCGACACGCTGCTCGCGTCCACCCAGTGTGGCGCTGCTGCACCGGGCTACAGTCCGGCTTGGCGAGAGGACGGGCGACAATGGCCGCTCAGACGACAGGAAAGGTCAGACCGGCGCCCAAGGCCAAGTCGGTCCGGGCGCAGGTCGATTCAGGCGTGAAGCTTGAGGCGGAGGCTGTTTGCGGCGCGGTCGGCCTGTCGTTATCCGACGCGTTCCGCCGGATGCTTGAACGGGTGGTTGCCGAGGGGCGGCTGCCCTTCGATCCGCTTGTCCCGGACGACGAGACCATCGTGGCTTTGCGTGCGGACCTCGCCGGCGATGCGAGTCGGGTCGGCGATCCGTCGAACCTCCTCGCCGTGCTCGACGCCGACTGACGATAGGCCCTCGGCATCGGCCCCATCTGCGCCGGCAACGCAGCACGCTGCGCGACGCGACGTCGTCATCACGGGTCGATTCAAGAAGGACATGAAGCGCGAGCAGAAGGGCTGCGAGCGCTCCACGGTGCAGGCGGATTTGCTCAAGGCCGTCGCTCTGCTCGCCGCTGATCGTCCCCCTCCTGCCCACGTCGTCGACCATCCGCTCGGAGGCAATTGGAGGAACCCTCGCGACTGCCATATCAGGCCTGATCTTGTTCTGATCGACCGGAAATCCGACCCGCCGCCTGCAAAGCCGCACCCGGAGCCGGAGCGAACGAGACCGGACTTGGCCCGCATCGGTTCGCGCGGCGAACGCGCGCTTTGCAGGGTGCCGCCGCCGGGCCAAAAAGACGTGGAAACGGTCCGCGCCGGGACCGAGCTTTCGCGCCTGCAGTGCATCGGCTCGCTCGCGACACAGCCGTCTTGCGAATGCCGCAGCACGCCGCGACGTCCGAGAGCCGACACAACGCGCGCCGACCGACCTTGCGCTCGCGACCGACCGCGGCTATCTAACGGTCCAACAGTTCTGATGGCAGTCGCGAGGCTGCGGTTCGGGAGTGGGCCCCACCGGGTCCGCTCTTTTTTTTCGCCCCGCGAGACCGCAAACCGCGGACGGGCCAGCAGAACGCCGCGAAGGTTGCGCGCGTAACACTCATGTCGTCCGAGATCGAAGCGGATCTGTCCGAGAAGCGCCTCGTCCGCGAGGCCGGGGTTGCCGCGCGTGTCGCGCAGGCGATCGAGGGGCCGCTCGCGGGCTTCGGCTTCCGGCTGGTCCGGGTGCAGATGTCCAACGTCAACGGCTGCACCGTGCAGATCATGGCGGAGCGGCCGGACGGGACCTTCTCGATCGACGATTGCGAGGCGGTGAGCCGGGCGATCTCGCCGATCCTCGACGTCGACGATCCGGTGGGGGGCGCCTACACTCTGGAGGTGTCCTCGCCCGGCATCGACCGGCCGCTCGTCCGGGTCTCGGACTTCGCCCGCTGGGCCGGCTACGAGGCCAAGGTCGAGCTGAGCCCGCCGCTCGACGGGCGCAAGCGGTTTCGCGGGATTCTGGGTGTTCCGGATCCGGAGACGCTGACCGTCCCGATCGACCTGCCCGACGTGAAGGAAGGTCTGCCGAGCCGCATCGTCCTGCCGCTCAAGAACCTCGCCGAGGCCCATCTCGTCCTCACCGACGAGCTGATCCGCGAGTCGCTGCGCCGTGGCGGCCCGCCCGCCGGGGACGAGGACGAGGCGGACGAGGCAGCCGACGGCGCGGCGCCCGCCGAGGAGCGCGCGGCGGCACAGTCCGCCCGCGGCCCGTTCCGTCCGCAGGGGCCGAAGAAGGCCAGCCCCGCGGCGAAGGGCCCGAAGCCGGCGCGGACCGGGCCCAGGAAGCCGGTGGTGAGCAAGGCGTCCCGGCTCAAGGACCGCGACTCGCTGCACTGAGACCCCGCGTCGGCCGCCGCGCGGCCGGCACAGAGATTTGACGGAAGAGAAGGACCGACACCGATGGCCGTCGTCAGCGCCAACAGGCTCGAACTCCTCCAGATCGCAGACGCGGTCGCCCGGGAGAAGGTGATCGACCGCTCCATCGTGATCGACGCGATGGAGGAGGCGATCGCCAAGGCGGCCCGCTCCCGCTACGGCGCCGAGACGGATGTGCATGCCGAGATCGACAACAAGACCGGCGCGCTCCGCCTGTCGCGCCACCTGCTGGTGGTCGACCAGGTCGAGAACGACGCCCGCGAGATCACCCTCGACCAGGCCCGCCGCTACAACCCGGGCGCGCTCGTCGGCGACGTGATCTCCGACACCCTGCCGCCCTTCGATTTCGGCCGGGTCGCCGCGCAATCGGCCAAGCAGGTCATCGTCCAGAAGGTGCGCGACGCCGAGCGCGCCCGCCAGTTCGACGAGTACAAGGACCG
>CAXTCV010000330.1:0-3700 GCA_964242725.1 uncultured Methylobacterium sp. | reverse complement strand
CTGCACGGCGGCTCGGTGGTCACGGCCGAAGTCGGCGTCGACCGTCACAAGATCGCGTATTTCGGCGACGCCGTGAACGTGACGTCGCGGATCGAGGCCCTGTGCCGCCCGCTGGGCGTCGGGATCCTGATCTCGCAGGACCTCCTCGACCGGCTGGCGCGGCTGCCCGACGGGGTCCGTGCGCGCTCTCTGGGGGCCCACGCCCTGCGGGGGCGCGGTGCCCCGCTCGCGGTCGCTACCCTGGAGCGCGGGGATGACGAAGCCGTGCCCCTGGCCGGCCTCGAACCGCGCCGCCTGGCGGCTGCCCGGTGATGGCTTCCGCCGATGCCCCACCCTCCGCGTTGCTCACGGCCGTGACGATGCTTCTGCGCTTCGGCCTGCCGCTGATCGGGTTGCTGGTCTTCGGGCACGCCGTCCTGATCTCGGTCGGTGGCGACATCGAGCGCTGGCGATTCGCCCTCGGTGTCCTCCTGATCCTGGCGGGCTTCACCTCCAAGCTCGTGCCGCGATCGTGAGCACGGAGCCGGCCGGACCGCCGATCTACCTCGACGCCGATGCCTGCCCGGTGAAGGACGAGACCTACCGGGTCGCCGACCGCTACGGGCTCACCGTCCACGTGGTCGCCAACAGCGTCCTGAACCTGCCGCGGGAGCCCTGGATCGTGCGCGTCGTCGTCGGGTCCGCCCTCGACGCAGCCGACGACTGGATCGCCGAGCGGGCAGGGCCCGGGAGCATCGTTCTCACCGCCGACGTGCCGCTCGCCGCCCGGTGCGTGAAGGTCGGCGCGACGGTCCTGGCCTTCACCGGCAAGCCGTTCAGCGAGAATTCGATCGGCATGGCGCTGGCGACCCGCGACCTGATGCAAACCCTGCGCGAGGCCGGGACGATCACCGGCGGCCCGAAGCCGTTCTCGCGGGCCGACCGTTCGGCCTACCTGTCGGCCCTGGACCGTGCCGTGAACCGGATCCTGCGCGAGCGTCCGCCCAACGCCTGAGGATCAGGGGCCGGTCGCTCCCGTCCCGGGTCAGTCCTGCGGGACCGGGACGAGCGCCTTGAGCGCGGCGTTGATACGATCCTGCCAGCCGGGCCCGTCCTTCTGGAAATGGGCCAGAACGGCGCTGTCGAGGCGCAGGCTGACCATCTCCCGCGCACCCGGGGGCACGACAACTCTGGGGGCGGCCTGCGGCGGCGGCGGCGGTGCCTCCGGCTTCGGGGACGTGGCCGCCCGGAAGGCCGCCTCGGCCGCCGCGCGGGGATCGGTGAAGCGGCGGCGATTGCGATCGTCGGCCATCGGCCTCTAATCCTTTGCGGCGGTCTTTTTCGGCGCAGCCTTCTTGGCGGCACCCTTGCCCGCGCTTTTCGCGGCGGATTTGGCTTCCTTCTCGGCCGCCTTGGCCTGCGCCTCCGCGGCCTCCTTGGCGAGCCGGAGGGAGCGCAGCTTCACGGTCCGCTCGTCGACCGCCTTGATGGCCGCGTGATGTTCCGCCATCGCCTGGGCGCCCTCGCGGGCCATCCGCTCGGCACGCTCCGCGCGTTCCGCGCGGTTTTCCGCACGCGTCTTTGCTTCCGCCTCCGCGTCGCGGATGGCATTCGCCTCGTCGAGGTCGAACTCAGTCTCGTCGCTCATCCTGTGCCTTTCGCCCCGGCCCAGCGTGTCCGGCCCTGCGCAACCTGCGCTGAGCGGCGACTGGGCGGGTCCGGCCTGTTCGAGGGGGGAGGGCAAGGCCGGATGAAGCGCTCCCCTGTTCCGTCACCGGAGGCACACGGGAGCGCGTCCGGTGACGCTTTAGCATGCTCGCCCCGCCGATGGCGAATCCGCCGCGGGGGTCCGTCCGATCGGCACACAATATTCGTCGAGACCGGCGGAAGATGTGATCAGTGCAGATCTCGCCGCTCTTAGCCAAGCGTTGCGCCGCTGAGTTTACCGCACTCGGAAGTTGAGGGGAATGGACACGGACAGGCTCGGCTGGGCCACGCCGCTCGGGGCCGGCGGGAGGCTGCCGCGCACGGCCGAGAGCGCGGCGCTGTCGATCTGGCCGACCCCGCTGGATCGGGCGACGCCGGCGGCCGTGACCTGGCCCGACCGCAGGACGGTGAAGCGGACCACCGCCGTCCCGCCGCCGGTGCCATTGGCGGCGCCGGCGTTCATCCGCCCGTGGATCGCCGCGCTGATCGCCCCGGTCCATTGCCGCAACGCGCTCGGATCGTTGCCCGCCGCGGCGCGGCCGGCCGCGTTCTGGCGCGACGCCGAGGCGGAGTTGCGCGCCTCGGCGCCTTCCTGGGCCTTCGCCTGACGCGCCTTGGCCTCCCGCGCGGCCTTCGCCTTGGCTTCGCGGATCTCCTCCAGACGCTCCTGGCGGGCCTCCTCGCGCTTCTGCTCGCGAAGTTTCTCCTCCCGGATCTTGCGCAGCTTCGCGTCCCGCTCGGCCTTCAGCCTGGCGGGATCGGGCGTCGGCTTCGGCGGTTCCTCGGTCTTCGCCACCTCGGCGGGCGGGGGCGCTTCGGGCTCGGCCGCCTCAGAGGTCGAGGTGATCACCGGGCTCGGCGTCTCGACCGGCACGGCCTCCGGCGGCGGTTCGACCGCCGGTATCTCCTCGGGCTTCACTTCGGCGGTCTCGGCCGGCGGCGGCGGCTGGACCGCCTCGTCGGGGGGCAGTTCGACCGGCTTCGTCTCCGGCGGCGCCGCCTGGCTCATCTGCTGCTCGGACGGGGCTTCCGTCGTCGCGTCGGTCATGATCGGCGCGAGATCCACGGTGACCTGCTGTTCGCCCGGGGGTGTGGGCGGCGCGAGCTGCAGGAACATCGCGGCCGCCAGCGCGAGGGCGTGCAGGCCCAGCGCGACCAGGAACGCCGCGACCAGACCGGACGGCCGGCGCGCCCCGAGATCACCCGACAGATCCGTCGACACGAAGGGGTTCATCGGCTCAGCGCGGGGTCCCTGCCGGGACAGCGGGTGCCGCCGGTGCGGCGCCGCCGGGCGATTGCGCGATCAGCGACACCTTGGTGAAGCCGGCCTGGCCCACGAGACCCATCACCTCCATGACCTTGCCGTAGGGCACGTCCCGGTCGCCGCGCACCAGGATTACCTGGTTCTTGTCGGCGGCGGCCATCTCCCGCAGGCGCGGCACGAGGCTGTCCATCGTGAACACCTCCTTGGCGATGGACGGGTTGCCGTCCTTGTCCACCGTCACCTCCTGGGGCTTCTTCGATTGCGCCACCTTGGGGGCCGCGGTCTTCGGCAATTGCACGGGCACACCGGTGGTCATCAGCGGGGCGGCGACCATGAAGATGATCAGCAGCACCAGCATCACGTCGACCATCGGGGTCACGTTGATGTCGGACATCGGCACGTCGTCGAGGTCGTCCTCGTCGCTCGCGCGAATGGATCCCATCGCCATCGGGCGTCTCCGGTTCCGGTGCGTTCGGCCCGTTCGGGCGGGCGCGGAGGGGGCTTATTCGGCCGCGGCACGGTGCTTCGCGCCGGCTCTGTCACGGGCGAGGCGGTTGCCCAGCATCGAGATGTAAGAGGAGAACGTGCTCTGGACGGCGCCCACGTCGCCCGACAGCTTGTTGTAGGCCATGACGGCCGGGATGGCGACGACGAGGCCGATGGCGGTGGCGAACAGGGCCTCCGCGATGCCCGGCGCCACGACGGCGAGCGACGTGTCCTGGCTCCGCGCGATCGACGAGAACGAGTTCA
>CAXTCV010000329.1:0-3707 GCA_964242725.1 uncultured Methylobacterium sp. | reverse complement strand
CCCTCGAACATCAGGTGATAGCCGCCGGGCTTCAGCTCCACGGTCTCGCCGGGCTTGATGGTCAGGCCGTCCGAGACCGGCGCCATCCTCATGACGCCGCCCTCCATCGACATGGAATGGATGTCGCCCGTCTTGGCGAAGGGCACCGCGGCGCCGGTCAGCACGTCCGGGGTGCTTCCGGTATTGGTGATGCGCACGTAGCCGCCCGCCACCTTGGCGCCGTTCGGCGTGGCGCGCAGCCACGGCGTCTCGATGGTCAGGTCGCCGGCCTTCACGGGCGGCGCGGTCACGGGCGTTGTGGTGGCGGTCGTCTGGGCCGCTGCCTGGACGATGCGGAAGGCGGGGGCCGCGGCCTTCAACTCGTGGGCGTCCTGGCCGGGCTTCGGGATCTCCGACCAGGAAGTGCTGCCCTCCGTGCAATCCTGCTGCACCGGGACGTAGACGGTCGCGTCGGGTTCGAACGTGTCGGCCACCTGCGCCAGGAAGGTGAACTCGTCGACCTCGTCGTCCGGCAGCGAGCCGCCGCTCCAGGTGATCGCCGTCACGCCCTCGGAGGCGGTGCCGTGGTGGGTGGTGTAGGTCCGGGCGTAGGCGCCGCGGGTCGTCGCCAGCGTCCAGCCGGGCTTGGGCATCGGCTTGGCGCCGATCAGCCCCTCCGGGATCGTCACGCTCACCCGGGTGGTCGGCTTGCCGGCGCATCCGTGCATGATCTGGACGACGCCGCGATAGGGGGCGCCGGGGCTCGCCTGCTTGCGCTCCAGCACCGCGTGGGCCTGCGCCGTGGAGGCGACGAGGCCGACGCCGATCACGGCCGAAACGAGACTATTCATGGGAAAGCATCCGTCCTGAGAGATCCGTGGGAACACGATCGCTCAGGCCGTCGGCGGTCCTCTCGGTGACGTGCCGCCCCCGGGCGGGGGCCGGGCGCAGGGTTCGGCGGGCTGTCCGACGCCGGCGCACGCGCTCGCCGGCGCGATCCACGCGACCGTTGCGGGGACCTCCCGGGGGGGGAGCGCGGTGCCGACGGCCTGGGCCGCCGTGCAGCAATCGCCGTGACCGTGCGCGGCCGCCTTGCCGAAATCCGGCTCGCCCGCGGAATGCTGCGCGCAGATCCCGTCGGCCGCGGCCGGCATCGGCATCAGGCCGCCGAGGAAAGCCTGAAGGACGAAGGCATAGAGCGCCAGTACGGCGATCACGGCGCGCAGCGGCCGGGCCCGAGGACCCGCGCGACGATTCCCCGTGATCGGACCCGGTCCCATGCTGCTCCCGCATCCCGTCCGCTTCCGACGGCTATGGTAGTCTTGCCACACCCGGAGGGTCGTGGCTGTTGCCGGCGCGCCGCAGCCGAACGCGGCGTGCGCTGGCGCACCGCGATGCCACAATCCGGCCCCTTCGATAGGGAGTCTTAAGCGCCAACCCGACAGCGTGGCGGCCGAGACGATCCCTCCCGCCACGATCCGAATAGACTCCGGACCAGAGCCAGCGACCGATGCGCATGACGGCACAAAACCGGTTCACCACCCTCCTGAGCGTGGCCGCCCTGAGCGCCCTGGGCCTCGGCGCCGCGGAGGCCCGTGACCAGGGCAATTACGCACAGGCCGAATGGGCGCAGGACTACGCGTCGCCCGCCGGCATGCAGGTGCAGCGCGAGACGGTGCCGATCCTCTCGCCCCAGACCGTGGCGGCGACCGAGCAGATGGTCGAGCGCTACAAGGACATCGTCACCCGCGGCGGCTGGCGCCCGGTCTCCGGCGCCGAGCACCTGCGCATCGGCTCCCGCGGCCCGGCCGTGGCCGCCGTGCGCCAACGCCTGATCGTCACCGGCGACCTCGATGCCGCCGCCGGCGGCTCGGGCGTGTACGATTCCTATGTCGCCGCCGGTGTGAAGCGCTTCCAGGCCCGCCACGGTCTCAGCCAGACCGGCACGATGAGCCTCGCCACCCAGCAAGCCATGAACGTGCCCGCCGACGTGCGCCTGCGCCAGCTCGAGACCAACGTCGTGCGCCTGCGCTCCTATTCGGGCGATCTCGGCCGGCGCTTCGTGATCACCAACATCCCGGCCGCCCTGGTCGAGACGGTGGAGAACGGGCAGGTCGTGACGCTCCACGCCGCGGGCGTCGGCAAGATCGACCGGCAGTCGCCGATCATGAACACCAAGGCGACGCAGATCAACTTCAATCCGACTTGGACGGTCCCGGCTTCGATCGTGAAGAAGGACCTGATCCCGAAGATGCAGAAGGATCCGAACTACCTCACGGACAACAAGATCCGCATCCTGGCGAACGGCCAGGAGGTCTCGCCGAAATCGGTGAACTGGTTCTCCGAAGAGGGCACCCGCTACACCTATCGGCAGGATTCGGGCGCCGACTTCAACTCGATGGGCATCGTCCGGATCAACATCCCGAACCCCTACGGGGTGTTCATGCACGACACGAACACCAAGGGCGTGTTCGGCGACGATTTCCGCTTCATCTCGTCGGGCTGCGTGCGCGTGCAGAACGTGCGCGAGTACATCACGTGGCTCCTGAAGGACACGCCCGGCTGGGACCGCCAGAAGGTCGAGGAGGCGATCGAGAGCGGCAAGCGCGTCGACGCCAACATCGCACAGCCGGTGCCGGTCTACTGGACCTACATCACCGCCTGGTCGACCCCGGACGGCGTGGTCCAGTTCCGCGACGACATCTACAAGCGCGACGGCGTGAACGTCCCCTCGACCATCGGCGCGCCGACCCCGGTCGCCAGCGCCGAACCGATGCCGCAGACCTTCGAGCCCGGCGAAGAGGAATAATCCGCCGGCCGGCGCCGCCGACCCGCTTCCGATCCTCCGAGGCCCGCATCTCCCCCGAGATGCGGGCCTCGCGCGTTTGGGAACGCCGCTGTCATCGCCCGGTCATACGCATCTGCTTGGCCGCTGGAGCCGCGTCGCGGGAGCCGGTTTGCCGGCGTCCTGCCTCGGCACAGGCCTGGAATCCCTATGGGAGCCCCGATGTCGCGCGAATCGACCTCCGGAGACGGACGCCTCACCCGCCGGGAGACCGTGGCGGGCCTGGCCGGACTGGGGCTCGTGGCTGGCCGGGCGGAAGCGCAGGGGGCCATGGAGGCCACCGGGATCGTCTACGCCGCCGCCGGGGCCGACCGGACCCCGCTCCCCGGCGTCCTGGTCTCGAACGGTCGCGAGATCGCGCGCACGGACGATCAGGGCCGCTATCGCCTGCCGATGCAGGGCGACGGCGCGGTCTTCGTGATCAAGCCGCCGGGCTACGCCCTCCCGCGCGACGCCGACAACGTGCCGCGCCACTCCTACATCCATCAGCCCGGCGGCACGCCCGCCGAGATCGGCCTGCGCTATCGCGGGGTCGCGCCGACCGGGCCGTTGCCGGCCTCGCTCGACTTCACCCTGACCCGCGTCGACGAGCCGGCGGATTTCGACGTCGTCCTGTTCACCGATCCGCAGCCCGAGAGCCGCTTCGAGCTCGATCATGTGCGGGATACGGCGGTCGCCCGCGCGATGGCGGTCCCGGCGGCCTTCGGCCTGACCGCCGGCGACGTCCTGTTCGACGATCTCTCGCTCTACGTCCGGTCCAACCGCATCGTCGGTCGGATCGGGCTGCCCTGGTACAGCCTGCCCGGCAACCACGACCTCAACATGCAGGCCCCGGATGCCCGCTACAGCCGCGAGACCTGGAAGCGGGTGTTCGGCGCGCCGA